>CAOKNG010000014.1 GCA_948470025.1 uncultured Clostridium sp.
TACCTTCTTCTATTGTGTGACCCCATATCTTGTTTATTCTTCCATATCCTTCTACTGTAGGTGCTGTTATATTTGTTCCTTTAATTTTACTCATTTCCTTCGTTGGTATCATTGTTATAATTCCCCCTTACTATAAACTCAATTGTTCTATTAATAGGAACAGCTTGTCCCCAACGGTCAAATTGTATTTTGTTGCTTATACTTCCTACCTCTCCTACTTCTTTATAATGCCCTTCTAAGTCATCTGTAGTCTTAACTAGCTTGTCTTCCATATAGTAAACTTCTAGGCTATTATTTCCTACTTTATAGGGAATTGGGATTTCGTAATCAGTATTTTCTGGGATTTGTACTGTTGTTATGATTACACTTCGCTTAATTATTACATCTTTCTTTAATTGGGCAACATCTCCTACATTTACCGTTGTAGAATTTTGCTTTATTTCTTCAAATTCTTCTACCCTTTGATTTTCTGCTGCAATTCTTGCCTCTTCGTTTGTAATTCTTGTTGTTTCTGCATCTTCTCTCGTTTCCTCATTGTTTTTTCTTGTATTTTCGTTACTTATTCTTGATGTTTCTGCTTTGGTTCTTGCCTCTTCATTTGCTATTCTTGTTTCTTCTGCCGATTCTCTTGCTTCTTCACTACTTTGTCTAACCTTTTCACTACTTACCCTTTCTTTTTCTGCCTCTTGTCTTATTTTTTCTTGCTTTATAGCCTCTTCCAATGCTTCTATGTAGTTTAAAGTATTACTGCTTTCCACTTTTCCTTTACCTGTTGGCTCTATTTCAATTGGAATTAAAAACGAAGATACTACTTGTGTATCTTTCTTTAATTCTATTTCTATATTTGCTTGTCCGTTAAGTCGCAAACAATCTTCCAACAATGTAACTGTTATAATATTACCCTCTTTTGTTATGTTTGAAGATTGAAGCACTACTGTATTATCTGGTTTTGTAAATACAATACTAGGTTCTAAGTCTGATATATCGAATATTAATCCACTATCTAATAACTTAAAATTTATTTTTGTTGTATCCATTTGCTTTAAAATTAATGGATTGTATTGTTTTACTTTTATATCTATCGTTAAAGCCTCTTCTCTGTACATCAATTTCACCTCTTTCTTTATTTATTTGACATAACCTACAATGTTTAAAAAGGCTCCCCCTTCGCCTGTTTGTTGATATCCTGCAATGCTTGGATTTAGTATTGTGCCACCTCCTGGAGCTGAATTTGCGGATTGTATTATTAGTTTGTTTGTTCCAACTGATAGGTAATTTTTAATGTCTATACTCTGTTTTATCTCCATTTTATGAGTGGAATCACTTGGCGTAGTCGCTGTAAAACCATTTGCACCAAAAGCGGATGCTATTTCCATAAAACTGTTGCTGTAGTAATTCTCTGAAATACCTCCCCCAAAAGCTGTAGCCTGCAAAATTGAATCCGTACTTGTTTGCTTATATAATCTTACGTTTCTTGACCAACCCCAAGCATATTTTGTGGATTGTCCAGATTCGTAATCCCAATAAATCGGCTTATGAATAAGAACAACGTTAGCACTTGTTATTTGAAAGTTATTAGGAATATATGCCTCAATTGTTAATCTTGTTTTTTTGTATTCTTCGTCAATCCATACATATCCAAGAAAATCGCTTCCATTAGAATTGAATTGAAAATTACTTAATACTCCATCACTTCCGAACAATTTTGCTCCATTGATAAGACGAAGTCCTTCGTTATCTGCAATCATTTTGTTTACTGCACTTCCGTCTTTAATAATTAGCCTTCCACTACGGTTATTGTTGCCTCCTAAAACCAAGTCATCACCAAATAATCTCGACAAACTCATTGTCCCTGCTTTGATTAAATTAGCACTTAATATTCCTGCGGTGATGAAATCAGCAACGATTGAACCATCCATTGTAATCGCTGTTCCATATGGTCCATTTATTCCTGTAGAACTATATGCGAATCCATTCATATTCCATCGCCATATTTTTGTAGCGGTGTTTACGTCTGGAGTATTCATGATTAGAATTTCTGTAGGACTATCTGCCGGTCTCAAAACCACATACCCTGTGGTTGCTTTTAAAATCAATTCTGAGGCTTTATTTTGTGCTTGGGATAAAACATCTACCGCAATATCTTTTGTTTCTTTTTTTACAGTATTTTGTATGTTCTTGTCGGTATCTGTTATATAATTTGACTTAAATTCACCGCAATTCTAATTTGGTAAATCTATGTAATAAACTATCATAGACTGTCCTTATTACTCGTACTTTAATTTTCATGTTATCTAGGATAACAGTTATTGTATCTCCCATTTTTAGGTTTGTTAGTATTTTGTAGTCTTTATATACTGTTGTTTTTGATAAATCTACAAAATCGACCTTAACGTTTACAAGTGGCTTATCTATATTATTTTCGGAAAATTCCAATTTTGCTCTTCTTCTCATTTCTGTATAGCATTGCTCTAAAGTATCATATCCTTCTTCATCCTCTGGCTTTTCTTTTAGCTTAATATCTGAATATTCGAACTCCCCTATCTTTGGATGAGGATAATTACCGATTAAAGGACTATCAATATATTTTTCTGGAAGCAATATTCCGTTATAACCAATCGGTCTAAGTCTTGTGATTACATTCGAATCATCTTTCGTAAATTCTAACCCTGTAAGATTCTTTCGATATTTTATTTTAAAGCCTTTATCACTGCCTCGTTGTTTTAGCATTCTTATTGTGAAGTTGTCTCTTTGCAATTCTCCACCCCAAACATTCACAAAAGAATTATCTAAATCTCCGTATAATTGCTTCTATCGGATTTTTTCTTACATATCTTGCACTTGCCTGCTTTGTAATGTTAGAATAACCCGTAAATCTATGTGCATATTGGGTATGTGATAAAATCCATGAAATAGCTGCTACACCATTAAGATTTTGCGGATATGTATCATCAAGAGCATTATCAACCAAGTCATACGATATATGCTGTGGTGTCGCTGTAATTGTATTAATGTTTTCTTTATAATTTTTAATGCGAAATAGTTGTTTCGTATCTTCTCCAGTATCTACTTTTATAATCATGTCATTATCGATTTGTTCTGAATATTTCTGTCCTTTTGGATATTCAAAATCAATTGTTAATAATCCATTCAATTCTTCGGTAACTTCACATTTTGTTGTTTCTTTAAGGCTTCCAATTCCATTATTATTGAAATCTGTACAATTTTTATCATATAAATTAATCATATGAATGCCTCCCTATACCTTATTTGTATAGATGAAACGGTTCCTATCCATGAAATACTATTCTGTCCTGGTATTAATATCGGAAATTCATCACATTCCACTTTGCTGTTACAGTTTTCGTTTTCCTTGAAAGCCTCTTCTAACTCACAATCTAATTCAATATATTCTTGAATACTTTTTAATACAACTGACTTATTATTAATTGTTAGTGTAATGTTTCCACTTCCACTGATTTTTAAATATGGCTTAATTTCATATGTAGATTCTTTAATAATAAACTGTGTATTGTTTGTTAACGTCAATTCTTTTTCTCTTACAGAATAAGCAATCGGATTAACGTCAAATATAATCGTAAATTCATTGCATACACGATATACCTGCTCGAAATCTATTTGATTTTTTATGACAACATTGTAAAACTTATCTAATTCTGTACAAATTGTAAGTTTTCCAAGTCCATTTAGCCATTGTGCTATTGTTCTTATATTAGAACCTGGCATTAATGTACAAGTTATTTCATATTGAAACGAATTGTAGCATTTATTATCAATATATAAATTTCCGTTTCGCCCTGGAACATTAATTTCTTCAAAACTGCGTTCTGGCTTTGAGATTGGAGGGATATTATTTACGATTACTCCTCTATCTTTGCTGTTTACATCATTAAAAATAAAATATGGTATCATCGTTATGCTCCCCCTTTCGCTAACTTGTTCTTTTTAGCTACAAATGCTAGTTCTTCTCCTAATTGCCTTATATCTTCCTTAGAATTATTGTTAAAATTCTCTATATTCAAAATTATTTGAATTGATTTGTTCTTATTATTCTTGCTATTATCGTCATTTTTTCTATTCTTAAAATCTTCTTCCTTTTCTGGTTTTTGAAGATTCTTGTTATATTCTACATTTTCTTCCTTTGTTAATACTCTTTCTCCTTTATCTAAAAATGCTGGGAAATAATCTTCTGGAACATTATCAATACCAACCTTTAACCTTGGTATTTCTCGAATATTAATTCCAAAACCACCAACACCTGGTACCCAATCTGGTATTTTAATTCTATTTAATCCACGAATGAATCCATTTATGATACCTATAATAAAATTAATTGGTGCTTTAAATATATTTCCAAGCCCATTTGCAATATTTGAAAAAATGCTTTTAATATTTTCCCATGCTGCTCTCCAATTGCCTGTGAAAACATTACGAATAAAGTTGATTATATTTTGAAAAATTCCTATGACACCAGATACAATTCCTTTCATTGTATTAAATGCTCCATTAAAAACGCCTCCAATCACATTTGCGACAAGTGATAATGCTGCTTGTAATGGTGGCAATATTGTTTTTATTATTGCTGCAAATAGGTTTATTACTGGTGGCAAAATAAAATTAATTAATTGTATTAATGGTTGCAATAACTGCATAAACAAATCAATAATTGGCTGTAGCAATTGTATTAAAGGCTGTAATAGCTGTAATATTGGTTGTAATAATTGTATTATAATAGGTAATATCGCTTGTACAATTTGCATAGCTGGAGGCAAAATCATATTTAATAATTCTACAAGTACAGGTAATATTGTTTCTAATATTTGTGAAACAAAAGGTATTATTTGATTTAATAAATCAAACAATACTGGCATTATTGCTTGTACCAAATTCATCAATGGTGGTAATAATTGTGAAAATAAATTAGTAATAACAGGAGCTAACTGATTAAATATTCCCTCTATCATAGGCATGTTATCCATAATTATTTGAATAACCTGTTGTAATATTGGCATTAATGCATTACCTAATGGAAGTGTAAGCATTTCTACATTTCTTTTTAATCCTTCGAACATATCTGATAAATTGTCATACTTCACTTCTTTGATTTGATTCATAGTATCCAGAGTTTCATCAAAAGCCCCTCCATATTCTGTCATTGCAAAAACTGCATCTTTTCCTAAATCTTCCCACATAGTTCCAAATATTGCTACCCCTGCTTTATTTTGTTCGATAGGGTCTTCAATGTTTTTTAAACCATCTACAATCTGACCAAATGCCCAAGAACCCTTTTCGCCACCTTCTGCAAAAGCTTTTTCCAATTCGTTTGCATTAAGCTTCATTGATTGCAAAGTATCTTCTGCTGAGCCATCTTTTATTCTAATCCCCATTTCTTTAATTGCATCACCGACTTTGTCAATTGAAAAAGCACCGTTGTCTGCACCTAATTTAAAGGTGTCAAACATATCTGTTGCATTTAGTCCTATTTGTTTAAAATGTACAGAATATTCATTAATAGAATCTAGTAAATCTCCATTTTTGTCCAGTCCTTCTTGTGTTCCTTGTGCGATTAAATTAAAGGCCTCTTCTGCTGACAATCCCCACTGATCCATCATCATTTTAGCTGCTCTTATACTTTCATTTACATCATATCCAAATGTATCTCTTAGTGCTAATGCATTTTCTGTAATGTTTTGTAAATCTGTTTTGTTTATGTCTCCCATTTGTGTTTTGACTTGTGCCATACTATCTGCAATATCCTGAAAATCTTCTCCATAATTATTTTTGTATATATTTTTTAGTACCTCTTCATATTCTCCTGTCGCTTCCTTTGCTGTTCCAGTTGTTGCTATATAGCTTCCCATTGCTTTGTCAATATCTTTTGCCGTATTAATTGCCATTCCACCAATAGCACTTGCTGCTGTGATTGCTGCTGTTCCTATTATTGCACCCCATTTTATAGCCGTCTTTGCAACATTTCCAAACATATTTCCTAAACTTTGTCCGCTTTTTATCTGTTTTTTCTATTTTTTCATCTGCTTCCGTTGTATCAACAAAGATACTTCCAAATAGTTTAAATATCTCCAATTTATTACTCACCTGCCTTTTGTTGAGCTAATTCGTAAGTTTTTTGTATTTCAAGTCCATGCTTTATAATTTGTTCGTCTGTTAACTTGTCACTTCTTATTTTTGTTTTTACCTTTTCTAATATTTTTTCTTTGTATTCTTCAAATGATATGTATTCCATAAAGCCTGCTTCCATTAATGGATATAAAGTCATCCATCTTTCTTGTAGTTGCTTTTCTTGTGCATAATTTAAAAAATCCGCTAGTTTTTTTAGCGGATAATTTTTAATATTGGCTATACCAAAATATTTATTTAATAGATATAGTTTCTCTTCTATTTTGACATAGCCGTGGATTTGAAAAAACTTATAAAGTTTTCATCTCCCATTATTTCTTTTATGAATCCAATCATGTCCTCTTTTTCTGCGTCTTCTTTCGATATGCTTTTATAAGATGATATGAAATCTATTAATTCCGTTTTTGCTAAATGAATTTTTGAACCAATTTTTAATATAATTTTCATACCTATTTGCTTTTGTAAATTTTCTACTTCAGCCTTGTTTTTACCTTTTGCCGTTTTTCCTAAATTAATCATTTCTTGTATAAATTTATCGTCTATTTGAACCTTATCAACAATAGAACTTATTAAGCACATTGAATCAATTGTTAATTTCATCATTTTATATCTCCTCCAAATTTAAACTTTCTATTTCTTCAATACTATAAATCGGTGATTTATTATTATCATATTTATGATGTGCCCTATATGCAAGTTCTATTTCTCCTTCTGCTTTTTGTACTGCTGAGAAGTCTAATCCGTTTTTATCTAATGCATTTTGGATTGTTATTTTTACGAATTTTCCTCCTACTTTTTGCCCGAATAAAGTTACATTTTTTATATATGCCTCTTCTGGTATGATTCCAAGACTTCCAGATTCGATTTTAGTTATTTTTTTAGTTGTTGTGTCTCTGGTTATTTTTGCTCCTGGTAATTTATCTGCAAACGTGTTCATAGATGCATTTAAAGTTTTTACAGTAAGGGTTGCATTCTCGTCATCCACTGTGGTTAATCCTTCGGTATCCCCTTTTTGTCCATCATATTCAATGTTTCTATAGGTTCTTTCTACTTTAAAATTTCCTCCGCCACGTGTTGGTCCTATTAATTCTTCTGTGTCTAGTCCATAATTTTTATAAATAATCCCATGGTCTATTTGGATATTCTCTACCATTTCCTTTGTTAATTCCTTATTCATGCTTTTTTCTCTCCCTTCATTTTTAATATTCATACATTTTTATTTCAAACGTCAATACTCTTACTTTGATGAATTTTTCTTCATCTATTTTTGTGCCACAACTATCGAAGAAAATGACATAAGCGTAATTATCTTTTACTTCTCTTTTTCTATCAAGTAATTTCTTTAACGAATCGCATATTGTTTCTATTTGCGTTGTATCATTCGTTGCATCTTGAATTTCGATTTCAAGATAATATGGTATATGTACTTCATCATTGTTCTCTTTAATATCGGATACCGAATATGGGTATTCCGAATCTGGATGTGCATTTAAAAAATAATTGTGTACTACTTTATCAATTTCCTTTTTTAATTCTTTTCTTATAAAAATTCTTGGTTTTTCTTTTTCAATCATCCCTGTTCCTCTCTTTCGTCGATTAATCCTAATGCTTTATTTTTATCTTCAATAGATTTGATATATACGCCCTGTATTTTTCTAATTTCATTCTTTCCTTCATGTACTGTATTTGATAAATTTGCTATCTTCCTTCTTTTGTTTGTCCCCAATTCGTCAAAACCCAAATAGAAACCTCCTGGTTTAAACCCCACTTGAAGAGTTCCGTCTTTTCTTGCCCAATATTGAATATTTTTTCTTCCTCTTCCTGTCCTTTTTCTTGTTTTTTCCTTGGTCTTCTTTGTAATATACTTTCCCACATCTTTATTTGCTGCATGAACAAGTTGTTTTAAGGTATATTGTGCTCTATCAACATTACTAACATATTCCACACCATTTTTTGTGAATTTAATTGGCTTGGGCATTGCCATATGCCATCACCTCTTTGTTTGTGATACTGGTACAAGTCAATTCTATCTTTTCTTCCATTTTTCTTTCATAAGTCTTTATAATTTTATAATTCCTACCTTCATACTCCAGGAACATTTCATTGCCATACTCAAATGTCCAGATTTCAAATTTGATTTCTGGTTTTAGTCCTGTCGCTGCTGCTTGATAAAATTCTCTTTGCCCAATTTCTAACTTCTTGGCATACCTCTCTTCCTTAGTCAAGGTTTTGGTTGGGTCTCCAATGTCATTTTCTGTATTGACGGTTTTTAATAAATATATTAATTCATTCATTTTCCTCACCGCTTTCTTGAGTGTATTCCTTTGTGGACCTCATGAAGTTTTTATTATCTTCAAAAACCTGTTGGAAGCGAATTGCCAAATTGGCTTCTGTGAATCGGAAATTACCTTTTATATATGCTAGTATTGTTGTGACAATGTAGCTGTCGTCTTTTTTTATTTTGGAAGAATGTATGCCAGATAATCTAAGTTTTTTTATTGCTGATAACTCTAACCCCTTCAATTCTTCATCAAATTTGTTTATTTTTAGTCCTACGCTTTTTCTTAATGTGGCTTCATCTAAAATTCTATTATCTGGCATATTCTTTTCCTCCTTCTAATTTTGTGCTTGTAAAATCTCTTCAATTATTTCATCTTTTCTTGCTTTTGTTAGTTCAATTTGCATTTTCTCTGCCAATTCTTTTAGCTTGTTTACAGAAAATTCTTCAAGTTGTTCCTTTGTATATTTCTCTGGTTGTCCGTTGTTAACATTTTTTGTTTCACCATCGTTTTCTTCTGGATTTACAAGAGGTGTTTCTGGCTCTTCTTCTACGATAATGTCAACAACTCTTCCCGCATTGTGTTTGTTTAATTCTTTCATTCTTTTAATGTCCACGTCTATAATATCTCCAAGTTTTACTTCTTTTTTCGAGTATTTATCTTTAAATGCTCTATTAGTTTGATATTTTATAATTATTTTTGTACTCATACGATTTTCCTCCTTCTTTATATTTCTTCACTTGGATTAGATTGTTGGCTTACTTCTTGAGCAACTGTTGCCTTTTTTACTCTTATAAATCCGTTATAAGCAACAACGTTTCCTCCTGCGAAAACTACACCTTTGTGTGCAATTTGTCCTTCTTCGAATTTATAGTCTTCGCTTTGTTTTACTTCTAATGGAGAGAATAAAGCAACTTCATAATTGCTTAATGAACCATAAGCCATACAGTATGTATCTTTTGCGGTATCTTTTCCACTTAAAACACCACAAGCTGAATTGATAACATATGGAATGTCATCAATTGTTCCAGTATTTCCATGGTTTACAATTTTATATGCTTTCTTTCCGTCTGCGTTTCTAACTTTTGCAAAGGCTTTTAAATCTTTTTTGTTTAAGATTAAGCATGCATCCGCTACTGTATCTTCTTCTCCTCCATAACTGTAAACAATCTCATCTAAGATAGCATCGTCAATTTCTGTAATCTCTAAATCTTTTGTTTTATCAATTGCAAATTGAACATCATCTCCAGTTGGATTGCTGAAAATTCCTTGAAATTCTCCTGTGCTTCCATCTCCAATTAAGATTGACTTTGACATCTTTTTCTTTTCTGCAATACTCATTCCTTTGACGATTTTGTCATGATAATCTGCATCTGCCAATTTTTTAATTTCTTCTGGTTCTTCACTATATGCTGTAATCTTTTGTTTGTTTATATCGGCATATCCATATTCGGTATTTACTCTTTTATATTTTTTGTTGGTTGTTGGTCCACCTTCACCATAACTTTTTACATATCCTCTTTGATATGATTCTCCACCTTCCAATGGGGTAATTGTTACTAAATCAATTAAAGTAGAAACTTCATTAAAGGTATCATTTACACCCTTTGCTGTGTGTTTTGCTAATACTATTTTGCTATTATCAACTGTAATTGCTCTTTTTTCTCTTAGGGCTTTACCTCTTTTTGCTCTTTCTTCACGTGATAAGTCCATACTTTCTCTTTCTTCTAGTTTTTCTCCTGGTCTATCGATTCTTCTTAGATTAATAGTAGTAGATTCTCCGTTAGCTGCTCTTGTCATTTCTTCTGCTTTTCTTCTTTGTTCTTCTTGTTCTGCTTCTTCGACTGCTGTTTCCTCTTCTTTGTTTAAGTCTTCTAATTCTCCATTTAATGCTTTGATGTCCTCTTCGGTCAATTCAAGAGTTCCCTCTACATTTGCACTTAATTTTGCTCTGATTTCTGCTTTTCTTTTTAAAATTCTTTTTAGTTTTTCACTCATGATTTTTTCACCTTTTCCTTTCTTTTTTAATATGTTTTGGATAATAAATTTTTACTTCTATCCTTTAGCGATTGGGCTCTATCCAGAGCTTTCTGCTCACATTCCGCTACCGCCAAACGTGAGCTCCTCGCCGAGATTGAAGTTGTATCGTAAGCGGGGAAGTCCACCGCACTTACATCATAAAGTTTACTAATCTTTAGCACTCGCCATAAATGTTCTTCTTGGTTATATGATTCTTCTTCGATGTCGAAGCTAAAGCTCATTCTATCTATATATCCACCCTTAATTTCTTCGTACAATTTTCTGCCCTCTTCTGTTCCATCTAATCTTGCTCTTATATTCAATCCATTTGCATCTATGTATAATTCAAGGGTTTTATTTCTAGTTCTTGCAACTACTTTTCCTCCGTGATTATAATTAAAGATAACGTCTGTCATGTCTGCTTCGTTAAAAGCATTTCTGTCAATAACCTCTTTATACTCGGTATCGCCACACTTAAACAATACGGTTTCTTTTTCAAAAGTAACTGCTTGTCCTTCTACAATCATTTCTTGTTTTTGTTCTCCAGATTCGTCCTGAATTTGTTCTTGTCTTACTTGTAAATTCGTAAACGTCCTATACATACGATTTTCCTTTAATCTTTGCATAAATTCCTTTGATTTTTCTTCTTTTTTACTCATTTGATTTTTCCTCCTCTTTTTCACCTAATTGATATTGGTCTGCTTTGTCTGCATTAACATCATTTAGCGATTGTAACCTTTTGTCTCCGCCTTCCACTGGTGCCATGTTCCATATTTCTCTTTGTTCGTTTACGGTAAATAAATGTTTTAAGTCTTTACATATTGTGATTTTGGTACTATTGGATGCATTTGCTAATCTGTTTGCTTCGAAAACAACTTCGTTACCATATGCTCTCTCCATTGGCGTAAACAACTTCTCTGTCCATTCTAGCGAGCTTTGTATTGCATATGGTTCTATTGCTACTTCGAAATACGCTGTCCATTCACTTTCGTTATAATTGCCTCGTATGATTTTTTCGTTTGTATTGAAATACTCATATATTTCTTGTTTGGTGTAATCCATTTGTGCTTTGTTTGGTACAAATGGTTCTGATTTTGTTTCCTGAAATTCGTATCTCGGGTCACTATATGCAAGTCCTTTTTTGTTGTTGGAAATATCTAAATATCTTTCCGAAAAATCTTTTACGTTTTGGTCTATATCTTCTTGTTGTAGTACCTGTTTAAATTTTAATATTCCTCTTATGAATGCTGTATTTTTTACTGCATTTTGTATTCCCTGTTCTGTAATGGTTTGTGTTTCAAGTTTCGGATTCAATGTCTTTGTGTTGCTAGCTCCCCAAAAATCGTCATCATTGAAATGTTTTCGAATGTGAATTACGTCTGTGTATGGTGCTATTTTATATAGCCCATTTCGAAAGATGAATTTTAAATAAATATTATTGTCATCATCTTCTAATACTTCCACCCTTGAAGCTTCCAACGGATATATGCCTTTTATTCCTAACATTCCTGGTACATTTTTATCTCTGTCGATATAGGCAAAAGCATTATTGTTTAATTCTCTTTGTGCCATCATTTTGTAATTAAAGTCAAACATGTTCATATACATGTTCGGTCGCCTCAAAAGATGTTTTATATTATCACTCGGAGAGACATTAACCTGTCCATTCGTATATCGAATGTGTTTCGGATTTAGTTTTCCTGCATGAATTGCGTTTGTTCCTACCGCCGTTCGAATTGTACTGCTATCATAAAGTTTCCCATTCCAGTTATAAAATGTGGAATTCTCATCATTTAGCATTTTAAAGATATGTACTGTTTTGTACTGCTTTTCTTCCTTGCCAAATATATTGGTAAGCATACTTCTTACGTTCAACTCTTATCCCTCCTTATATCATATTCAAATAGTCATTCTTTTTTTGTTCTAATACCACATACGCATCTAGTAGAGCCGCTGCTCCATCTATTCTTTTTCTTTTATTTCTTCCCTTGTCTGGTTGTATATTTCCATTTTTATCGGTGTCGACATTCGTATTGCTTAAACACCATTTATCAATTGGATTATTGTTATATATAATCAATTTCGATTTTAAATCTGCTTCCAAGTTCTTCATGGGTGCGGACAATGTTCTTTTTCCCTGGTGTACTTCTATCATTGCTTCGGCTCCGAAGTATCCTTTCATTTCTTCCACCCAATACGCTGCCGACCATGCATCATATCCAATCCATGGTATATAAATGCCATAGTCTTCTCGTATCTCCAGAAACCATTTTGTAACTTCTTTTGGATGCACTTTGTTTCCTGGCGAAAGCCTTAAAAGCCCTCTTTCATTCCATTTGTCATATGGAATTTTATCCTCTTTGGTTCTTTGTTCTAGCAATTCTTCCGGTAACCAATATTGTTGCAAAACATATATTTTATTGTCGCCTGGTATCATGAAAAGAACCTTTGCTGCGGTTAAATCTGTCGTGCTAGATAAATCCGTTCCTCCAATTCCATATTTTACTTTCATTTTTGCCAAATTAAAGGTTTCCTCGTTGTTTAGGTCTTCAAAGGATAACCAACTCGATACACTGCTTTCTCTTACATTAAAATCTTTGCAAAGTAGATTTTTTAATTCGTCTGGTTTTCTTTTTGCTTTTGCTACTTTATCGGCTAATCCTTTACGCTTTTTAATTGTGCCTAGTCCTGGATTCGCTTTTGCCCAACACTGCTCGTCTGTCCACTCATCCTTGGAATCCAATTCATAAATAATTGCTAATAACGTTTCATCTGAAAAATCCAAATTCGGGTCAACATATGCATTAATTACATTTGTAGCATATTCATATTCGCTATCAAATACATTTTCTCTAACTGTTCCCATTGTGGAAGTTTCCAGAAACAATGGTTGGTCTCTTGCATCCATCGAATCATATGTAACATCGATTAAGTTTTTATCTTTCATCGCATGGACTTCATCTGCTGCAACAAAAGAAGCATTTAATCCATCCATAGTATCGGATTCACTGGATAATGGCTTGAATGTTGCCTCTTCCTCTTCGTAATATAATTCCGCAATTAATGGCTTTACTCGTTTTAATAAAACTGGATTCTTTTTTATCATTCTTTTTGCTTCAAGCCATAATATTTTTGCCTGGTCTTTTTTGGTTGCTATAGAATAACATTCCGCTCCTGGTTCTCCATCCATAAGTAACATGTATAATCCGATTGCTGCTGCTAATGTGGATTTCCCATTTTTTCTGGCCACAAAAAGAATAACTTTTTTATATTTTCTAAATCCTGTCTCTTCATCAACGAAACCAAATATTGCGGAGATAAAAGCCTTTTGCCATAATTCTAAAATAAATGGTTGCCCTGCCCATTTTTTACCCTTGCTATGCCTGCAAAAGGTTTCTATAAAGTCAATTGCATCTATTGCCTTATCCTCATCGTAAATATACTTATGTTCTTCATATTCTTCGGTATCTTCATTTTGAATTTTAACTATTTTCGGATTGTCTATATCTTTTACCAGTTTTTCATAAACAATTCTTACTTTTCTTGAAACAATTATTTCTCCAGATTGTATTTTTTCATAATATTGCTTTATATAATTCATTTGGTCCTTCTTTGTTTGAATCTTTCAAATTCATCATCCATTGGAATTGAATTTCCTGGCGGAAGAAATTCCGACAATTGTTTAATAGTTACATTATAATTTTTGATTAATGCGTTATATGACTTCATAGCGGGTTGTTCCCTTATAAATTGCTGTTTTCCTTGCTTGAAATTTTCAACTGAACCCTTTTTTTCTATAATTTCGTTTAATTCTGTAAGTTGCACATACATAAATGCTGCCTGTTCAATTAAGCCAGTGACAAGGGCTTTCTTATTTTCTGTTACACTTTCGAATATTTTTTTGAATAAGGTTAATTTTTCCTCTTTTAGTTCCTTCTTTTTCTTATTTGTCAATACTTTCACCTACTTTCGCACTTCGTAACCCCCCCTCGTATATTTTGACTTGTGTATTTTTCGGAGGTGCCTCCTTCGGTCCTTTAGTGATACTAATTTAATGATTATGTGGGGGGGATTTTCTTTGTATTAAGTTTCCCTCTTCATCAAACTCTACATCGTTTCTCGTACTTTTATTTTTTAAATGTTCTTGCGTGTGGCACACTTGGCATATATATTCAAAGTTATCTGGATTCAAAGTTATCATAGGATTATT
Organism: uncultured Clostridium sp.; assembly: GCA_948470025.1. Lineage (GTDB taxonomy): Bacteria > Bacillota > Clostridia > TANB77 > CAG-508 > RGIG8482. Next base: position 14,668 of record CAOKNG010000014.1, read on the forward strand.
TATATTCTCTGGTGTCAATGTTGTTTTGTGATGTACTATCTTACCTGGACGTTGCTTACATCTCGGACATGTCTTATCTTTTAATCCTGCTATATATGCTTCTCTGCAATCAATCCATGCTTGTGACTTATAGAATTTCTTCGCAAATTCTTGCATCTTTTTTTACCTCCTATCTATATGAAAAAAGAACAAGTTTTGCTTGCTCTTTTTAATTTTGCCTCTTCTATAAAATTTAATATAAAGGACTTTTAGGTATTTTGGATATTATAATATAATCACATTTTTAATGTGGGATTCAATGGGTTTTTGTGGGTTCTTTATTTTTTATTTAATTTTGAATAAAGATATAACGCTTCTCCATGTAACTCACATGCATAATCTTTTGTATATCCAAGTTCTTGTGCAACGTCATTCCAACCTTTACCTCTTGTATATCGAAAGAATAATATGTTCTTGTATGGCTGTTCAATCTTTTCTATTTTGTCATCTATATAAAATTTCTTTTCCAATACCTCTTCCATCTTATTAGTACACTCTATTTCCAAATCGTTTAATTTACTGATAGCATCTGCAAATCTATCTTTGCTTTCATCTGAGCCACTTAACCTATTAAACGAAAATGTAGAAGTTACTTTTTGAACCGTTCCCTTGACCTCTTCTGCATCCTCTATTTTACCAGTAATGTACTTTATGTTTTCTCTATATTCGTTTAGTTCCTTTTTTGCCTCTGCGATCTTTTGCTTTTCCTCTTCTGATAGTATCCTCTTTGGCTTTGACATTCCTTTGTACCTCCTATTTTTTATCTTTGTCATTGCTGCCAAACCACGCTAATATAATGATGGTTCCGCATATAATCAACGTTATTAATACTTCTTTTCCCATTACAATACCTCCTTCTAAAATTCTAAGGTTTGTACTTGTTTTTGAAAATCTACAAATATGTCTGCCTCCGTAATTGCTATTGCAAGCATTCTTATTTCTTTGTTTGCTTTTAAACACAAATCATCGTCATATGCTTTTAAATAATACTCTTTTTTTGCATCTAATGATGAATAATGATTTATTATGATTTCTGGTTGTTTTTGCCCTGGCATACAAAGAGCAATTGCTATAGCCATTTTAGCTGTTTTAGCAGCTTCTATCCTTTTAATTAATATATTTTTATTATTCATGTTATAGCAATTTTGTTTATATTGCTCATGCGTTAATATTGTTTTGATTTCCTTTTTAGTTACAAATTTATATGTATTCAATGCTTCAACATGTAAAACGTAAGTGCTTTCATCTTCTTTTCCTTTAATAACTTCTACTACTCTCTCTCCGTTTATATAGTCGCCTTCTTCTATTAACTCTATAAGATTTTTGCTGTGTTTTACTATTTCTTTTTTTAATTCATTTTTACTTATACAAGTATATCTATTATTTTGAATTTCTTGAATATACTCATCAAACATATATGTTTCTGTGTTTTCTAAATATTTTATTAATTTTGCTATATACCCACTTTTTGTTCTCACAAACTCTCCTACTTCTATTTCCATGCTCTCACTCCTTCTCGACCAATCCGTGCTTGGATTAAATCGTATAATGTATCTACATCAAAATATTCATTATACGGATTAATTTGCCACTCCATGCATGTTCTTTTAAAAATTCTCATTTTTCTTATGATTACTCTTTTTACTACCGCTAAACCGAAATATTCTTCTTTCTTTTTTATTTTTTCATATGCTCTTATTTCACCAGTATCTTCATCATATTTTGGCTTAAACCCGAAACTTCTCTAATTCTTTTAAATCTATTGCTTCACATATTTTTAACATCTTCTATTCTCCTTCCAATTCTTCTAAAATCTCTACAGCATATGCATGTATTTTAGCTATTTCTTTATTGCCCACTTTTGAAAAATGTTTGACTTCTTCTTTTTCTGTTGCAATTTTTTCTTTTATATTTTCCGCTAAGTTATCATACTTATTTGCTTTATCCTTGTATTTGCATATTTTACATATTTCTTCTAGCTGCATATTCTCACCTCTTCATATTAATTTATATATGGTATTTCAAATTCTTCTCCACATTTTTTACATTTGCATATTTCTTCTGATAAAATTTCAAATTCTTCTTCATCGCAATTTGGGCATACCCACCAACTAAGTCCTAGTTCATTAATTTGAAATACATCAAGTTCTCCTTCGTAATCGGTTTCAATTCCTCTACACCAATGTATATCTAAATCTAGGAAGTCTTCCATGTGGTTTAATATAATATCGCAACTTCGTGCTATACTTTTTGCAATTTTTATGTTAGGTGCTGCAATATAGGTTCCTCCCATATCTTCATCCGATATTGCAAAATATACTCTGTTTTTTCTTTTTCCCATGTGTTACTCCTCCCTTTTGAAAATCTTCGCTTCTAATTGATAATTTGTATTTTAAACGTATGTATTGTAATTTAATGTATAAACATATGTATTTAAACAACATTTTTCTCCTCCAGTTTTCTTTTGTTTAGATATGTATCAATTTTAAAAATTCAAGTCCCTTTTCGGTTTTACATACAATTCTACTTTTTGCTACAATTTTCTTGAAGCTTCTTCTTGTGTACATATTAGTTCTAATTTTATTTTGAGAAGTTTTGTTTTTAGGTAAGGAAATAATTTTTACTCCTGTATTTAATTCCCAGTCTTTTATTGTATGTTTTTCTGATTTATTCCATGGATTGTAATTGTTAAACATATAAAATTGTCTTTCCATTAAATTTCACCTCTTTCGTATTTTTCTATCGTTTCTTCTAAGCTTTTAATTTGAACGTATTGGTCGTAATTTTCATTTTTTAAATTCTCCAATTGTTGCATAAAATCTATTGTCATAAATCCTAAATGAAATCCAAGAATAAGCATAATGATTGCTATAATAGTCCATATTAACGTTGTATTGTTCTTTGCCTTTCGTTCCCATGCTAATTCTGGATCATAATATTTGATTTTTTCTTTTTTCTTCATTTTTGTTTCTCCTTAATATTCTTCTATTTCCACCACTGTTTTTGGTGTTTTGGCGTATTTTTTATCAACTTTCAATTGTGTAATCTGACTATCATCTTTGTATGCAAATTTATTTAAAGAATCTAAAATGATTTTTATAATATTGTCTATATCTGGCTTTTTAGTTGGGCTTATTGTACCTTGTAACATTGCCTCTTCTTTTTTCTTGCTAATACTTTTAGGTACCTCAAAGTAAGCCGTAATTTTTACAGATACCCTATTCTCCAATGGTTCGAAATCTGGATACTTAAACACAAATATCTGCTTTGTTAAATATTCATAATTCTTGGTTTTTGTTGGGGTATAGGCTCGTCCCGTGTATGTATTCATTCGTGGTCTTGCTTTTCCTGTAATAGGTTCATCAATTTGTATTTCGTATTTTTCATATTTCATGTTTTTCTCCTACCTTTCTGGCATTTCGTAACATATAGCATTAAACATTTGATTGGCTGATATAATTTCATGAATTTCTATTTTTGGAATCATAAGCATATTCATATTTCCATAGGCTACATATATTTGCCTTAATACTTCTTCCGCCCTTTCTTCTGTTTCATAATATCCTAATTCCCATACCATACTTTCTGCACTGTTGGTATCTGCTCCTATACCATACTTTTTAATTTCATCATCGTCTGATTTCTCTATAAAAATTCTCGTAACATTAGCTAAATTTATGATTTGTTTTTTATTTTGGCTAACTATTATCATCCTATTTTCCCCCCTCTTCAAATTCTTTTATTACAGGTTTTACACATTTATTGCACAATGCCAATTTATACGTATCTAATCCAGTAAGCGACATTGGTAATGTCACGATTCCTCCTGTTTTGTTTTCCCATTTCTTTTCAATTTTAATTTCTTCTCCACAATGGTCACATATGTAGTAATCATATAACTTCTTTTTATTTGCATTTGTTAAATGGTTCGCTACATTATTTTCAACTTGATATTTTGTATGTTTTTCTGGCTTATCCCTTGTCAATAGCCACTTGTTATCTTTGATTTTCATGTTTTTTTGCCTCCTCCACGTCTTTTTTCTCTTTGCAAAAATCTTGCTGTAAAGATTTGATAAAGTAATTCAAAAAATGATATGTATTTTCTCTTGGATTCACATATTTTTTGGCCTTGTTAAACCTAAGATTAAATCTTTCACGCTGTATTTTACCTAAATAGACTCTATATGGGCTAAAATACAATTCCTTCACGGCCCAATATTTTAATTTTAAATCGAACACCTTATCTTCTGGTACAAGGCTTATAACTTCCTCATTATCGCTATAATCATACATTTTTAACTGTTTCATAGTAGTTCTTATTGCCATTTTATCTTCCCATTCGATTTTTCCAAATTTTCTCGAATCGTTATTTATAATAAATAAAAAATAACAGTCTAGTATAGTAATAATGTATTCGTTTGCTTGCTCGTCTGGTTGTGCGTTCGGTTGTGCGTTCGGTTGTGCGTTCGGTTGCTCGCTTGCTTGTTCGTATGGTTGTTCAAATTCATATAAATTCACAATTCCATATCTAGGTGCTTCGTTTTGATTACTTCCGCTTTTTGTATCGTATATAATTATTGGTAATTAACTCGTTTCTTGCTCTTTGAAGAGCTGACGTGTTTAAATTACACTTTCCCATTAGAGTAGTATTTGCCACTTTAAATTCATAAGACCAATTGAGCTTACTTGCTATGTGTAATAAATATGAGTATATTGCAATAGCATTCGAAGATACTGGTCTAAAATCTAAAGTAGAATAGAACTCATTGAGTTGTTTTATATAATCCACCTCTTCTGTTCTCCTTTCCGTTTAAACTTACATTTGCATTTTTTCCATATTTATGATAAAATGCAAATGAAGTGTTTAAACTAATACTTTATTTTGAACTAGTTTTGGATTCCAGTCTTGACTAGTTCTTTTTTTATACTCTTTGTTTCTTTCATTTTTTTATATTCCTTCCTATCTACAACAATATTTCCAAATTCCATATGCAACTAATAAGCCATATGTACCTGCTACAAGTATTGTTAAAATAATATTCAGAATAATATCCAAAATTTTTGACTTGTCCCATTTTCGCTTTTTTTGCCTCTTCTTTTTACACATAACTTCCCCTTTCTTTACAATTTTTATAAACATGTACTATAATCCCCTCAAAAGTAAGGCAATTACAGTAGAAATCATATTCTAGTGATTTCTTTGTCTTTGGAGCTTACTAGTCTAAATTTCATACAATCTGTATCAAACCATTTTATTTTCATCACCTTTTCAGATATTTCTCTTGCTTTTTGAATATTCTCTTCTGTCGCTTCTTTTTCGCTTAAGTCTTCTTTCAATATTTTGTTTATAGTATCTCGTAAGCCTTCTAACAATTTTCTTGCTTTTTTCTCATCTTTCAATCTTATTGTCATCCCTCTTCCTCCTTTTAATTAATTTTTCTAATTTGATATACTTTTGCACTTTTGACTTCGTTGTTCTCTTTTGCATTGTTTATTGCTTTTTCCTTTTTCATTTCGTAATAGCGGTCATACTCTTCTGCAAAAACATAAAGAGTGTTTCCTCTTTTTTCATGTGGTAGCTTTTTCGCTAAATCGTACGCATAGTCTCTTCCGCTATTCTCCATTTGTTTGATTTGATTTACTGAATAGTATCTTGGTTTTAATAGGTTGTCTTGCATTTCAATTCTCCTTTCTTTTTCGGTATCGGGTTGTGGTTAATTTTGTTCATCATGTTGTGCATTTTCTTTAAAAAAAATATCTGGGACTTTTTTGTTCAACGCAGTTGCCAATTTTTCTAATGTAATATTTGTTATGACACCTGTCTTTCCTGTTTCTAATTCCGATATAGTTGTCCTAGAAACACTTGCTTTTTTTGATAATTCTTCTTGTGAAAGTCCTTGTTCTTCTCTGATTTGTTTTAAAATGTTATTCATATTTTCCCCTCCTTTTTTGTCCAACTTGTTGTACGTATGTTATCATTATTATTTTTTATTGTCAAGCATATTGTACATTTTTTTTAAAATTTTTGCTTTTCGTTTGACATTCTGTTTATCATAGTGTACAATATAAAGCATAAGGAGTGGATTTTATGTACTTAGGAGAGTTAATAAAAAAATATCGAAATGAAAATAAAATCTCTCAAAGAGATTTTGCTAAGACATGTAATTTAAGTCATACATATATAGCTGCTCTTGAAAAAAACATTGACCAACGTACTGGCAAGCCTATTGCCCCTACTTTAGATACGGTCAAATATATTTCAAAAGCAATGAATATGTCTATTGAAACTGTTTTGCACTTGTTAGAAAACAATCAAGAATTTATTATGAATAAAGATGCTCCAAAATATAGTGAGGATGAATACACTGGACTTAATACAGAAGGTTTAACAGAAGAAGATATTGAAGATATAAAAGCTTATATTGAAATAAGACGAAACATGAATAAAAATAGGAATAAAAACTAATATATTTAATCTTATTTTAATTACACTAATCAAAGTTATTAATGTTGCAAAATATATAATAAAAGGGGGAACAAAAAATGCAATGTCCTAAATGTGGAAGTGAACATGTAAATGTGCAGATGGTATCCGAAAGCAAACTAAAAACAAAACATCATAGCATACTTTATTGGATTTGTATTGGATGGTGGTTAAAACCTTTTTTATGGCTATTTCTAACATTACCTATGCTTTTAGGTAAAATGTTTGGTCATAAAAAACAAAAAATAGTAACAACACATAAAAGTTTAGCTGTATGCCAAGATTGCGGAAACTCTTGGAAAGCATAAATAAAAAAGGAAATAGAAGTATCTAAACGAGGTCACCACAACCCGATACCCTATTCCCCAAGATATAAACACTCGAAAATGTTTATGTTTGTATTATATAACAAACATGCCTACTTTTTCAAGTGTTATACAAAAATATTTGAAATTGGAGGTATTTTTTTATGAAAGCAAGTATTAGAAAAAACACATTAAAGAAAGGATTTAGTTACACTGTATTTATTGATTATGGAATTGTAAATGGTAGTAGGAAAAGAGAACCTTTGGAAACCTTCTCAAAAAAGGCAGATGCAGAAGCATACAAAGCAGATGTCCAAGCAAAAATAAATAACAATAATTTTGTTCATGTTACAGATATGAGTTTTTCTGAATTAATCGACGAATGGATGCAAAATCACATTTTTAAGTCATGCGAATTAAATACATATGAAACTTATAAAATTATCAATGAAACTTACATTAAACCTTGTCTAGGACATATTCCTGCAAAAATCCTATCAAGTCAAGATGGAATTAGTATTATTAATGACTATTATAAATACCTAAGGTTTGAATTAGAAAACGATATAAACCCAAAAACTAAAAGGAAAAGAAAAAATCTTTCGTTTTCAACAGTCGAACATCACAAAGCACAAATTTCTGGTGCTATGACATATGGTATGTCTGTTGGAAAATTAGTAAATAATTCTTGCTTAAAAACAACAATTCCTAAGACTGATGAGGAAAAAATGAAAGATGTCATAATTGATGATATTGAAAACTATGAGGATGACGACTTGTACGAAGATGAAGAGTTTTTAACTCCAGAGCAAGCCGTCCAAGTTCTTAATTTGTTTATGAACACTAGTATGATGTTACCAGTTTTTTTAGCTGCTTTGCTTGGTTTAAGAAGAAGTGAAGTTGCCGGAATTTTAAAAAGCAAAGTCGACAAAGAAAAGCAAAGAATTTGTATTAATGCTTCGAGAGTTAATTGTGGCAAAAAAACTGTATTTAAAAAACGAAATAAGAATAAATCTTCTACAAGATTCCTGTATTTACCTAATATTCTATTAAAAATTTTGGAATTAGATGAAAAAAGACGAGAATTAAATAAACTTGAATATGGCAACAAATATGTGGATTCAAACTTTTTGTGTGTAAATGATGACGGAACACCTTTACGAGTTTCTTATATTAGTGAAAGATTCAAAAAAACTTTCGATAAATTTATACGAGAAGAAACTGAAAAAGCAAAAAATAATAATGAAGATTTTAAATTTCCATACATAACCTATCATTCGTTGAGACACTTAAATATAAGCTCTTTATTAGCAAACGGTGCTTATTTAACAGACGTAAAAGATAACTCTGGGCATTCCAATATTAATACCACTTTGCATTATACTCACCAATACACCATTGGAAAAAAAGAAATTGCAAATAAGACTGACGAGATTTATTCTTCATTATTAGAAATCAAGACAAGTTAAATCTTGTCTTTTTCTATTTTATCCTAAATATCACTACGACTTTGGACAAGTTTTGGACAAGTAAGGCATTTTTTCACTAAAAAATAAAAAATAGCCATTTTCAAAAACTCTTGAAAACCGCTATTTCTGGCGGAGTGAGTGGGATTCGAACCCACGGGCCGGTTTCCCGACTACTACAGTTCCAGTGTAGCTCGTTATGACCACTTCGATACCACTCCATTTGCTTATTTATTATACCAAAATTCTAAAAAAAGTCAATGGAAATGACAATATCCATTGACTTTTCTTAATCTTATTCTAATACAGGTCATTTATTCTAACGCATAGCCATTATTTGTAAGTGGCTTTGCCACTAACTTAAGTCATTTATTTTGATTGACCCATATATAGTAAGCTTGCTAGTTTTGAAACTGGCATTGTTTGTAGATATACTGTTCCTGGTCCTTTTAAAGAAGTAACAAATAGACCTTCTCCACCAAATAGGACATTTTTTACACCTTTTACCGTTTCGATATCTAGTTTTACATCTTGTGTCATAGCTGCAACATAACCATTGTCTACTTTGATTTTTTCACCTTCTGCTAATTCTCTTTTAATAACATTTCCATCAATTTCTAAGTATACTTTTCCTGGTCCTGTTATTTTTTGCATAATAAATCCTTCTCCACCAAAGAAACCAGCACCTAATTTTTTACGGAATTGCATTTTAATATCGACTGTTTTCTCAGAACATAAAAATGCTCTTTTTTGTGCAATAATGCTTTCTCCTTCTTTTAAATCAAATTCTAAAATTTGTCCTGGAAAAGAAGATGAGAATGCGATTTCTGCATTATCTTTCTCTGCGGTATATAAGTTCATAAAAATGGATTCTCCAGCAAATGCTCTTCCAATTCCTTTCATAATTCCACCGTTGGTTGTTGTTTTCATTTCAATCCCTTCATCCATCCAACTCATTCCGCCATTTTCTGTAATAACAGATTCTCCTTTTGCTAATTTACAAACTACAGCTGGTAACATGTCTCCTACTATTTTTGCTTCCATGTTTCATTTCCCCCTTTGATAATTTTAACTGACATAATTATATCATTTTTTCAAAAAAAATCAAGACCTAGTTTATGTAATGTGTGTGTTCCTTTTCCACTACTCTTCCAACAAAACTTTATTTAAATTTTCCAACCATTCAAACCCTTCATTATCTAGGCTCTGTAATTCTTCTATTTTGAACCATTGCACTCCGTGCTACTTCTTCTTTTTGCAATTTGCATTTGCTTAAATCAATATTTTTTCTTGTATAATATACCGTAAAATGTAACTTTCCAATAACATCCATACTAAAAAAAGTTAACTCTTCTTTTTTTAACAAAACGCCAATTTCTTCTAATGTTTCTCGTACTCCTGCTTCAAGTGGCGTTTCCCCAAAATCCACTTTTCCACCACAAATCCCCCATTTATTGGGATTTACTCTTTTATTACTACTACGTTTTTGAAGTAAAATTTCATTTACCTCATTCAAAATTACAACTCCAACAACCGATATGTAATATCCATCTGGTATATTATTTAAGTCACGAGCCTCAAGATGTGTTAATACTTTTCCTGTTTTATTCCCATTTTCATCTACCAATTCATGTTTTTCCATTCTCTAATATCCTATCAATTTCTCTCTATTATAATATCTGCCACTGTTAAATTAGTTTCATTTGTTACATTATCTATAATTGTTTTAGCAACATCATGTGGTTTCATAAATGTAGATTGTTTTTCTTTTGATACATAATCTCTACTATTCTTATAAAATTCTGTACTAATTCCACCTGGATATACTCCTATCACTTTTACACTTGTACCTTTATAAGCTACCTTTAAACTTTCTGTATATCCTCTTTCTCCCCATTTGGTAGCACAATATACCGCTTCTTGTTTATTTCCTCTCAATGCTGCTGATGACATTATATTTACTATTTTTAAATCCTCCTCTTCTTTTACTTTTAACGTTTCTGTAGAAAATAAAATCATACCTTGCAAACCTTTAAAGCATTTGTCTATATCTTCTTTTTCATATTTTGTAGGTAACTTAAATGATGGCTCTCCTGCATTATTGATTAGTATTTTTATATTTCCCAAATTTGATATTTCGCTAATAACAGATTTTACGAATACACTATCTGAAATATCTCCTATAAATCCTTTGTAGTTATCATTATATGTACTATCTAATATTTTCATTTTCTCTAAATCTCTATCTATGTTACATACAAAATAATTCTTTTCTATAAATTGTTTAACAAGTTCAAATCCTAATCCATTTGCTCCACCTGTTATAATTACTATGTCTTTACTCACTTTGTTTCCTCCATTCTAAAAATTGCAATATCCTGTTACAAACTTACCTTACTTATACCATATATTCTATGTAAATGCAATTATTTAACTTATATTTTATATAAGAACCTGACCCACCGCACAGGCATAGCCTGTGGGTGAGGTACCCCAGAACCTTGTTGTTTACACAATAACAAAAAGAAGGCAATTATCCACAAAATTACCTTCTTTTTGTTTGGCTCCTCTTGTTGGACTCGAACCAACGACCTATCGATTAACAGTCGAGCGCTCTACCAACTGAGCTAAAGAGGAATGTTTCTTTTACTATAACCATGTTAATGGCTTTTTATTCCTCTTTACCATTATTTTTTTCATTTTCATTCCAATTTTTCCATCCATAGGAATCGTTAATTAGTAAAAGGAAAGGTTCTATTAGAATAGGAATTAATGAAATTTCGCCTTGTAAAACTGGTATTCCCCATAGAATAAGTAATATTACATCATTTATTATAAAAAATAGAAAACTATATTTATTTCTTCTTGCTATTAAGTAGGTTGCTGTTAAACTTGCTAGCATGGATAATGTAGATACCATTAAGGCATTTGTATTAAAATATTGTAATATGATGTACAATACAACAAATAAAATTACATTTAAAATTAGTAAGACAATCCATTCTCTTTTTGTAAAAATTTTTGCTATTACTGTATCGGTATCTTTATTTTTATTACTAACCCAAGAATAAATCCCAAATAAATACGTTGGCAGTACTACCACCATATAAATTATTACTTCCCCATAGTATTGGTTTTGAAACGATAAAATAGAATACAAAATCGCTTCTAATACTCCCATAAATTGGCTAATTACTTTTCCTTTTGCTTGCATTAAAGCACAAGTAATCCCTACTAAAGATGCTATTATCGTTAGTATTTCACTTTTCGTAATTATTCCTGAAGCAGTAATTAGAAACACACTTACCAAAAGCAATATCTTTTCAAATCCAGTCCAATCTTTCCATATTTTCTTCATTACATAAACCTCTTTTTCCTAGTTTATGCAATTTTATCATATCCACCTTGAACTTGCAACAAATTTTCATATTTCTAAAAAAAGTGAAAATTGCAATATTAATTGCACGTTTTTTATTAAAAATTTAAAAATCTTTAAA
>CAOKNG010000015.1 GCA_948470025.1 uncultured Clostridium sp.
TATCCCATACTTTTGCTACTTTATCAACAACTCCTATGGTTGAAATTGGTGATTCTTTTTCAAAACCAGTTGCAATAACAGTAATGGATATGTCGTCTTTCATGGTTTCATCGATAACAGCACCAAAGATGATGTTTGCTTCTGGGTCTACACTTCTTTGTACTAATTCTGCTGCTGTATTTACTTCGTGTAATCCAAGTTCTGAACCACCAGTGATGTTGATGATAACTCCTCTTGCTCCTTCGATAGAGGTTTCTAGTAATGGACTTTGGATTGCTTGTTTTGCTGCATCTTCTGCTCTATTTTCACCAGTTGCTCTACCAACTCCCATATGCGCCATACCAGTATCTAACATAATGGTTTTAACATCGGCAAAGTCTAAGTTTACAAGTCCTGGTACTGCGATAAGGTCTGAAATACCTTGTACACCTTGTCTTAATACATCATCTGCCATTTTGAAGGCATCTACAATGGAAGTTTTGCGGTCTATGATTTGTAATAATTTATCATTTGGTATTACCACTAAGGTATCTACTTTTCCTTTTAAGCTTTCTACTCCACGTTCTGCTTGTGAAAGTCTTTTCTTTCCTTCAAATGTAAATGGTTTTGTTACCACACCAATAGTTAAAATCCCCATTTCTTTTGCTGTTGCTGCTACGATTGGGGCAGCACCTGTTCCTGTTCCACCACCCATACCAGCAGTTACGAAAACCATGTCGGCTCCACGTAATACTTCTGCAATTTCTGATTTATTTTCTTCTGCGGATTGTGCACCAATATCTGGGTTGGCTCCTGCACCTAATCCTCTTGTAATTTTCTCTCCAATTTGAATTTTGGTTCCTGCTTTTGATTCTTGAAGAGCTTGTCTATCGGTGTTAACAGAAATAAATTCTACTCCTCTAATGCCAGATTCAATCATGCGGTTAACAGCATTATTTCCTGCTCCTCCAACACCAATAACTTTTATGGTTGCGGTTCCGTCTAACATTCTTTCATTATCTTCATAGTCTACCTTCATTTTTAATCCTCCCAATATATATTATTTAAATTTTTAACCCTTTTATTATGTATAGAAAAATTCTTTAATTCTGTCAATAATCGTTAAAAAGATATTTGTATCTGATTTTGAATCGATACTACTTGATACCGTTTTTGCAAATGGTCTTGCTGCAATGTATCGAACTAACGCATAGGCTGAGCGAAAACTTGGTTTTATAGTGCTTACTAGCCTTCCTGTTGAAATTTTAACTGGTATATTTAAAATAATTTTTCCAGCTACATCACTTTTGTTGATATTACTAACTCCCTGTCCTGTTAATATGACATTATTAATTCTAGGCTTAATCGCTTGGTTTGTTATGTCGCGGTTTACCAATGAGAAAATCTCTTCAATTCTTGCCTCAATAATTTCAATCAATTCCGAACTTTTAATAACCTTGCTTCTTTCGTCTCCTTTATAGGTATTTAAAATGATGTCATTATCATTATCAATAAAGGATTTTAATGCTAAGCCATATTGTCTTTTTAATTTATCTGCCTCTTCTTCGGAAATATTTAGTACTACTGCAATATCACTGGTAATGTTATCTCCACCAAGTGGTATTGTATTCGTATAAATAAACGATTCGCCTTCAAATACACCAATATCGGTATTACCAGCACCAATATCTAATACCATTACATTATCGTGTAATTCGTTCACATCTAAAATAAGGTTTCTTTCTGCTAAGGTATTTGGTACCATGCCATCGGTGTCAAGTCCTGCTTTTTTAAGAACAGTCGAAATTTGTCTTGTATATTCTTTATCCGCTAAAATAATTTGTGCATTTAAGGTAAATTCGGAAGATAAGTTTCCAACTGGGTCATTTGTTCTGGTTCCGTCTTTTAAGATAAATTCATTAGGAACAATATCGATAATTGTCTTTCCATCTGGAACTTCGATGTCTCTTACTTGCATAATAGCTTGTCCTACATCTCTTACAGAAATTCCTGCATACTTGTCTTTTAATTCCTTTGTAATGCTGTTTTGTACAATGGTTGCATATTTTCCTGGTATGGTTACGTATGCAGAATTAATCTTAAATTTAGCTTCTTCTTCTGCCTTTTCAATCGTTTTTGCGATTGAAAGAGCAATATCATCTTCATTTATAATTTTTCCTTTTTTGATACCGTCACATTTGCTACTCGTAGAACAAATAATTTCAATTTGATTGAAATTATTCACTTCCCCTACAACCGTTGATACTTTTGATGATCCGGATATCAATTCCAACGATTATATCTCCTATTGCCAACGCTAATTCCTCCAATTTTTTATATAGTTTTTCACTTAGGTAAGGATATTATATTTTGAGAAAAATGTCAATAGTTTTTGTAATATTTTTGTAATATTTTTGCAATATTTTGTAACAAAAAAATTTTAGGCAGACACAAGGCCTGCCTCTACATATTTTATATTCTTATTAATCCGTCTGTTTTGTTGTTTCTTCTTTCTTTTTAGCTTTTATTTTGTTTGTCCATTTATCAATATAATACCTACGAACAATGGCAAGATTAACAAACATTCTACCAACAAACACAACAATTGCTGCTAGGTAAATATCGACATTTAATCTTTCTCCTAAATAAGTAAGTAAAATAGATAAAATCGCATTTCCAAAAAATCCTGTTACAAATATTTTTAAATCAAATTCTCCTTTTACCACAGAGGCAATTCCACCAAATACAGAATCTAATGCTGCAACAATCGAAATTGCCAAATAGCCAGATAAGCTATATGGTATAATTGGTGCATTCATTCCTAAAAGAGCACCTATAATACATCCTATTACAATTGCAATAACAATCATTATTTTTCCTCCTTTACAACATCTTTTGCATATTTTATTTTAATGGTTCCTGTATATTTATTAATCACCATATTGCTTTGTTTTTCTATGGTAGCATTTGTGTGTCTTGTCACAAAACCGACGGTTTTTAATGTTAAGGCACTTTCTAAATATTTTGCATCACCAATTGCTTTTATGGTATAAGGTGATGTCACTCTTTTTTTGTTTACTAATATGAAGGTTTCATCATCAATATTTATATTAATAATATCTGATAAATTCGTAATTCTTTGCCCATTAATGCTAATGGCTTCTGCTCCCGCGAGAATTAATTCATTTACTAATTCTTGTAAGTTGTAACACTCAATTTTATTATCATGTTCCGAATCTTCATAATCAGTATAAGTTATTACAACCCCTTCTCCTTTTACATCCGTTAATCCGGCAATCGTTTGAGCTTGCAAAAGTTCTTTATTTAATAATTCGGTTGCTTCTTGGTTAGAATCTCTTTTATCTCGATATTCTTGTAATGTTTGTTTTGTTTCTTCTAATTTTTTTTGTACTTCTTCAAATTTTTCTTTCCAACTTGCTAGTTTTTCTGTTAATTCGCTTTCTCTCATAGTTTCAATTTGAGTAATATTCGTTTCTTCTACTACTTTAAATTGCATGAACATTACATATGCTAGAACAAAACAAATAAGCCCAATGGTTATCGTCATAATTCCTTTTCCTTTTTTCAAATTCATCACCTACTTTGCTACTTCTATTGTTTTTTTGGTTAAAACACCATTGTATTTATCAATTTTTAGATTATCACTCTTTTTGGCTTCTACACTAATACCTGCATTTTGTAATAATTCTATGAAACCTCCTATACGCATAATATCATTAATTCTATTGGGATCACCAATCGCTTTTATTACAAATGGACTTCCCACAATTTCATCATTTACTTGAATAACTGTTCCTACACAATTAATAGAAGTTGTTGGCACAATTCGTTGTCCATTAATACTAATAGCTTCTGCTCCTGTATTTTTTAATTCGTTGACAACAGCAAGTAAATCAGTATTATGTACTAATCCACTAGCAGAGCTAATAGAAGAGGTCGTACTGTCTTTTAACGTAATGGTCATCCCTTCTCCTGTTACATCGGTTAATCCTAAATATGTATTAATTTTCTTTAATTCGTTTTGCTTTTCAACAGAGTCATCATCTGAATTAATACTGACTTGTCTTTCTTTTTCTAGGCTTGCTTCTTCCTGTTCTAACTCTTCATAAATATGGTCATATTGTTCTTTTGCCTTTAATACTTCATCTCGTAATCGATCTTCTTTATGTGAGGCATTTCCTGCTGTTGTTGCAAGACTTTTGGCTGTTTTTAATTGCATACTAATTCCAAATGCTAACAATAAACACATCATTCCTAACGTAATGGCTACTTCTTTTTTCTTTATTTTCATGTTTTTCCTCCTTTTTATCCTTTATTGTATTTTGAATTATAGGGGCGACTAGCAGTCGCTCGTTCACTTACAGAGCCCTTCTTTATTCCCTATTTTTTAGGGTTAATTCTTCGAATATCGGGCGACTACTAGTCGCCCCTACGTTTTTACGTTTGTTCTTATTACTGGTTTTATTGTGGTTTATGTTATCTGGTTACCATTTTCAACTGGTTCTTGGTTTGGATCTGGGTCTGTCTGTATTGGGTCTGGTTCAGGATCTGGCTCTGGGTCTGGTTGTAATTGCCTTTCCCTAAAAAATACTTTTTCTTTTTCTAAATCACCATTTGCAAAAATTTCGCCTTCTAATCCTTTTGTGTCTTCTAATGCCACTTTTATATATAACATTCTACTACTTAAATGAGAGGCATCTCCTAAGTAAACAATCTTCTTTTCATCTTCCATATGTAAAATATAATTATTTTTATCACTAATATCAATTCGATTAACCTTGGTCGTAATATTGTTACTATTAATTGCTTCTATAATTCTTAATACCACTTCTAGCCTTGTTAGATCCTCTTTGTTTAATCTATTTCCTACTTGTAATTCTTCTGTAGGAGATGTACATCCTTGTATAATCGGCATGTCTAGCATTTCACTTGATATTTCTAAAATATATCCTTGGCTATTCATATAGAAATAACTACTAGCATATTCCAATAAAAAAGTCGCTTTTCTTTCTTTTACTTGTAGTTGTATCTTATCTGGAAGGATTCGTTTTACTTCCACATTCTCTATGTATGCTTCTTGCTTTATATTTTTTTGTATCTGTTCTTTTTTGTTTCGATATAAATTATCTCCTAAACTAATACCAGAAAGACTTAATATGGTTTCTTTTGAAATCTTTTCATTTCCTATTACTTCTACTTCGGTTATATCAAATAATGGTGACATCATAAAAAATACGATTGCTGCTACTAATCCACCGAAGTAGGATTGTCCATTTTATCAGTAAAAAAGATAATTTTTGCTTCTTTTTCTTCTTTGTTTTTTTTCTATTACGAGGAGCAGATTTTCGATCTGCTCCTTTTTTATTTTTATGAAGAGCATTCTTCTTATTGGTATTTGAGTTTGTTTTGCTATTTTTACTTGGTGTCTTTTTCTTGTTTCCTGCCTGAATTTTGGTTACACCAATAACAATTTCATTATCAAAATTAAAGGTATCTTTTGTTTCTTCTAGCTCATCTTCTTGTCTTTTTTTCGATTTTTTCCTTCTTTTTGTTTGTTTTTCTTTATCTTCTTGTTCATCTCTTTCTTTCTTTTTTATTTTGTTATCGAATTCGTATTGTTCTTCTTGTTTATTTTTTTTCTTTTTTGATTTTATCTTTATGTCTTTCGGGTCGATGTATGCATCGCCCCCTACATTATTTGTAGATAATTCTTCGATGTCTTCCATTTTTGCTTTTCGCACTTTCTTTCCTAGTAGAGGTGATTTTTTCTTACGTTTTTTTTCATCGGATTTATCTTCAAAATATAAAAAGTTTAACTCTTCATTTCGATTGCTCTTTTTACTTTTCATACTTTTATCAATTCACCTCTTTCGTAATTTTTGCTCCTAAACTTGCTAATTTTTGCTCTATTCCTTCATAGCCACGTAAAATGTATTCAATATTCCCCACGGTTGTTTTACCACTTGCCGAAAGCCCTGCTATTACTAAAGCTGCTCCTCCTCTTAAGTCAGTGGATTCTACCACTGCTTTTGATAGTTTTCTTACTCCCTTAATAATAGCGGTTCTTCCCTCTACTACAATTTTTGCACCCATTCGTCTTAATTCATTTGTGTACTTATATCGGTTTTCAAATATATTCTCTGTTACAATTGATGTTCCTTTTGCTGTACAGAGCATACTTACAAAAATAGCTTGCATATCAGTTGGAAAACCTGGATATGGCATTGTTTTAATATCTACTGCTTTTAATTTTTTTGGTGCTTCTAACATAACAGTATCTTTCGTAGACTGAATTATGCAACCACATTCCTTTAGTTTTTCTAATACAGGGGTCAAATGCTCTGGGTTTACCTTTTTTAAGGTTAGCTTTCCTCCTGTACTTGCAACAGCACAAAGCAAAGTACCTGCCTCAATTCGGTCTGGCATGATTTGGTAGCCAGTATCTTTTAGTTTTTCTACACCACGAATGGTAATCTCATTTGTACCAGCACCACTTACCTTTGCTCCCATTTTGTTTAAAAAGTTTTGTAAATCTACAATTTCTGGTTCCATTGCTGCATTAGAAATTACGGTTGTACCTTTTGCAAGAACGGCTACTAACATTGCATTTTCCGTTGCCCCCACACTTGGAAAATCCAAGTGAATTTTTTCCCCTGCTATTATATCACAACTGCAGTGTATATATCCAGTACTTTTGCTAATATTCACACCCAAATTTTCAAATGCTTTTAAATGCAAATCAATTGGTCTTGCTCCAATATCACATCCCCCAGGGCATGAAAAGGTTGCTTTCTTCATTCTTCCAATCAAAGCTCCTGCTAATATAACAGAAGAACGCATCTTCCTCATCAAATTTTCTGGAATTTCATATTTGTTGATTCCTCTAGAATCGATTACTATTTTATCATGAACCCTCTTTACCTTGCAACCCAAATTTCGTAAAATTTCAATCATTACCTTGGTATCATGAATATTGGGAACATGATACAACCTTGTAATTCCATTATTTAAAATAGTAGCTGCTAAAATTGGCAAAGAAGCATTCTTAGAACCAGATGCCTCACACTCCCCTTCTAATTTCCTTCCTCCTGTAATTATGTACGATCCGCATACACTTTATCCCTCCTTTATGATATATATATTATGCTAACTTTAAAAAGAGGGTGCATAAAAAGAGAATTAGAACCTTCTCTAACTCTCTTTCACTCTAATTTTATTCATCTTTTTTACACATTAATATCCCAACTTGATGTATCGCTATTATAAACAAGCAAACTTGACGGAATGCATACCACTGGTCTCACTCCTAATTCCCCATCATTAGTAAAATTGTGTGCACCAACTTCACCGACAGAAGCAAATGCACCTCTCTCACCCCAATAGACTCCTCCTGGTTTGTTGGCTAAACTAATTGGGGATGACAACAAATACCCCTCAATAGACGTACTTCCCCAATACACCATCTTTGAATATAAGGGATTTGTCCAACCAGTCATGCCCGATATTACCACTGAACGACCATCGCCCAAACTAAAACCATAGTCATCCTCCCCTGATATTACCAACAACTCTGTGGGATACACTTCATTCCAACTCGCAATAAACATTTCCAATGTTGGTGAACCTATTGCCACACCTCCGAGCATTTGCAAGCTCATCCGTTACAAATACACGCCATGTCTCAGTATCTAAAAGACGAGAAGCATATTTGATATTAGCACTCGTTGTATTTCGGCTCCAACTCATCATAAATCTATCTCGTACATCTTGTTTCACCTCCACATATGCTGGTATCGATGACCACTTAACCTGATAAGTTCCAATTCTTGTCATCCCCGCATTAGAAACTGGTACCAAAGAGTTAGGAATCACACTGGATGTAATTATAAACGTCTCATTTCTTTCTTCGTTTATATAAAATATCTTCCAATCATTCACCCCATTTGCACTGTAATTTACTTTCTGCCCATATTTCGATACTTTTGGGTTTACCATTTCTATAGTAACTTCGTTACTGTCTATACTATTTCCTGCTTTATCATATGCTTTTACATATATGTTATACGTATCATACTCCAATCCTTCTATTTCACTCGTTACATATGCTGTAGTTGGATACGCCGTATCACTTGCTTTTTTCACATAATACTCATACTTCCCTATTCCGCTACATTCACTTGCCTCTGTCTTTTCTGCATCCTCCGTATTCCCTGTTATTACTAACTTCGCCTCTACTTGTTTGACTGTTATCGTAAATGCTTTTGGTGGCAAATTATCTATCATTGTAATAACAACTTCTTTTTCCACTGTCATTCCACTTTCTAATACTGCTTGTACCAAATACGTTCCATTACTTTCTACTTCATACACACCTTCTGACTTCTTCATCATTCCTTCTGGTATATTTAAACTACTTACACTTTCCCCTTTTGTTTTTACACTAATCGCAATTTCTACTTTTCCATTTGTGTAGCCTTCGGTTAAAATTCTTGCCGTTATTCTTGCCACTGCATCTAGCTGTATATCCTGTATGACAACTTTCCCATTTTCATCATATCCTAATGTAACTACATATTCTCCACATATTCCTGTTTGCTCTTCCTTATCAATTTCTTCAAATACACCTTTTTCCTGTAGTTTCTCTAATGCATATTCTACAGTCATCTCTTGGTTATCAAATATTACATCCGTTTCTAAATCTAATAATGCTAATTCTACATTCTCTCGTACTTCCGATTCTTTATAAGTCTTTCCTGCCTCTTGTGCACGATTCAATATTCCTCTTTGCCCTACTACTAAATTAATCGTGATTCCTGCTAGGATTAATAAAATAATAATCGTTATCACCAAAGCTATCAGTGTAATTCCTGTATTTTCTTTTTCCATTCTTCCTTCTTCCCTTCTTTTTCTTTTAGTATGCTCCTATTTCTTTTGTTTATGACTATAGTTTATACTAACTAATATTTTCTTGTCAAGGGATTCTATGTATTTTCTTCTTTTCCTTTATAATTACAATAATAAATTTCCTGTTTATTTTCATATAATTTTTCCAATATTTTGTTGGTACCTCTTTTATTCCCCTACCAAATCATACTCCTTCACATAGGCAATCCTACAATCCACAAATGTCCCTATTTTATCTCTTTTCTTAGTTTTATTTTCGATAAATACAACCCCATCACAATCTAATACATCCATATAGGTTCTTCCAATATAATATTTCCCATCAAATGAAACGTTTTCAATTAATACTTGATAGGTATTTCCTATTTTTCCTTGCAAATTTGCTTTTGATATTTCTTGTTGTAATGCCATAATCTGGTTATATCTTTTCTTTTTTGTTTGAGGATGAATGTGTTCTTTTAATTTTACTGCTGGTGTTCCTTCTTCTTTTGAATAAGCAAATGCCCCTAATTTATCAAACTTTACTTCTTTTATAAAATCATATAATTCTTCAAAATCCTCGTTGGTTTCCCCTGGAAACCCTACCATAACGGTACTTCTTAAAATCACATCTGGAATTTCTTTTCGTATTTTTCCAATCACCTTTCGAATGCTTGCTCCATCACTGTGGCGATTCATTCTTTTTAACACTGAATTTGCAATATGTTGAATAGGAATATCAAAATAATGACAGATTTTACTGCTATTTTTTACGGTTTGGATTAATTCATCGGTTATGGTTTCTGGATAAGAATATAAAAAGCGAATCCATTTTAATTTAGGAATTTTTTCTAATTCTTTTAATAAACTAGCCAGACGTGGCTCACCATATAAATCGATACCATATTTGGTTGTATCTTGTGCAATTACAATTAATTCTTCGATTCCCTTACTTACTAATTTTTTCGCCTCTTGTATAATCTCTTCTTGTTTCCTACTAATAAATGGACCTCGAATATTAGGAATCGCACAATACGTACAATGATTGCTACATCCTTCTCCTATTTTCAAATATGCCGTCTTATCCCCTGTTGTAATTCTACGCTCTTCATAATCCAAATAATCTTCTTGTTTCTCGTTTGGTAATATTGTTGAAACTTCTTTCCAAAAATTCTCATAATCACTACACCCAATCCATAAATCCACCTCTGGAATGGCTTTTTTTAACTCTTCCTTATATCGTTTTACCAAGCACCCAGTAGCAATCACATATTGGCATTTTTTCTTTTTATACTCGCACATTTCTAAAATCGTATTAATTGCCTCTTCTTTGGCACTTTCAATAAATCCGCAAGTATTTATCAAAATCATATCTGCTCTACTTGGATGATTCACGGTTTCAAATCCATGTTTTTCAAATAAACCAATCATCATTTCTGTATCCACTAAATTTTTACTACAACCAAGTGATATATATCCTATTTTCATGCTACCCCTCCTAAAAACAACACTATTTTATCACATTTTGTCGTTTTTTTCTAGACTATTTATTCATGTTTAGTGTATAATAATGAAGAAGAACCCCCAGTCACCTACGGTGACAGCCCACTTAAAAATGTTCCTTTCCTTTAACTATTTTGGTTCTTCTACGAAAAGGAGGTTATGATGACACCACATATTGAAGCAAATTTTGGAGAAATTGCAAAAACGGTTTTAATGCCCGGAGACCCTCTTCGTGCAAAATTAATAGCAGATACTTATTTAGAAAATGCAAAACTAGTAAGTTCTATTCGTAATATTTATGCCTATACTGGAACCTATAAAGGAAAAGAATTAACCATAATGGCATCACGGTATGGGAATTCCAAGCATGGGAATTTATTCTTATGAATTATATCACTACTATGGAGTAGAAAATATCATTCGCCTTGGTTCTTGTGGCGGATATACAAAGGATTTAAAGATGTTTGATTTAGTTTTAGTAGACCACACCTACACCGAAAGCAATTACGCACTTTCTATGAACAATGAAAATTGTCATTATATTGGTTCTAGCAATATACTAAACGCAAAAATTGAAAACACAGCCAATACGCTATCCATTCCACTTGTAAAAGCAAATACCCTATGTGGAGAAGTTTTTGACCGATATATGACCAATATGAATGAAATGCAAAATCGCATTCCAAAAGAATATAACATTACAGGAGCTGAAATGGAAGCATTTGCCCTATTTTACAATGCACATTTACTTGGCAAGCAAGCTAGCTGTATTCTTACTGTTGTTGATTCTTACTACTACAATGAAAAAGCAACCGCAAGCCAAAGGCAAGAGTCGCTAAATCAAATGATACTCTTGGGATTAGAAAGTGCCATTTTAGCATAATAATTTACAACATTCCTACAAAAAGTGATAAAAACCTTGCTTTTTTATCACTTTTTTTGTATCATATTAGTTAGATTTTATTAGAGGAGAGATGAATATGAAAACACTTATTTTTGGACATAAGAACCCAGATACCGATTCAATTTGTTCTAGTTTGGTAATGGAAAAGTTTGATCAAAACTTAGGGTTTGATGTAGAAGCAGTAAGGCTTGGAGAAATTAATAAAGAAACACGGTTATGTTTTAAATTTTTTAGGAATTGAAGCACCTCGAATGATTTCTGAGGTTTCAGAAGGACAACCTGTTGTTTTGGTTGACCACAATGAATTTGCACAAAGTGTTACTGGTATTGAAAAAGCAAAAATTGAAACGGTTGTTGACCACCATAGAATTGCTAATTTTGAAACAGCTGAACCTTTGTATTATCGTGCAGAACCAGTAGGATGTACTGCAACCATTTTATATAAGAAATTTAAAGAAGAACACATGGAAATCGAAAAGAAAGAAGCAGTATTAATGCTTTCTGCTATTATTTCTGATACCTTACTTTTTAAATCCCCTACTTGTACAAAAGAAGATGTATCTGCCTGTGAAGAGTTAGCTAAAATTGTTGGTATTGATATCGATACCTATGGTTTAGATATGTTAAAAGCAGGAACGGATTTAAGCGATTTTACTTCCAAAGAATTAATTAATATTGATTCAAAAGAATTTGCAAATGGATATTATAAAATTCAAATTGCACAAGTCAATACTGCTTGTATTGAAGATGTATTACAAAATAAAGAAGAAATTGAAATAGCAATGAAGGATTTCATGGAAGAACATGGTTCTAATTTATTTGTGTTATTAATTACCGATATTTTAAATAGCAATTCACAAGCAATTGTATTAGGTGATATTCCTGTTTTTGAAAAAGCATTTTCAAAAACAGTAGAACATAATATGGCATTTTTAGAGGGTGTTGTTTCTAGAAAAAAACAGGTTGCACCTGTGATTTTAAATGTATTGTAGAATTTAATTTTACGATGTAGGGGCGACCAATGGTCGTCCGTCTTCGTAGAATATGCCTAAAATTAATTAAAGATGGACACAATTACAAAAAAACGGACGACCATTGGTCGCCCCTACAATTATTTCATGTTTTCTAGTATTTTTTCTAATTCCTCTTTGGTAAAGATATATTTTTCATTACAGAAATGGCATACGGTTTCAATTTTTACTTTTGTATCAATCATATCTTGTAATTCCTTTTTTCCAAGGGAAATCAGTCCTCTTTCTATTTTTTCCTTACTACAATCACATTCATAAATTGGCATGATGTTTTCCTCTACAATCTTAACCTTTTCGTCTCCCGTTAAGTCTTTTGCAATATCTAACAAACTCATACCTTCTTCTAGCATCTTACTAAGTGGTTTCGCCTCCCTAATTCTGTTTTCTAGGATAAACAAATCATCTTCTGTGGCATCTGGCATAGGAGTTACTATATAACCACCACTTTTTTTTACTCCATTTTGGTCTACCAATACGCCTAAATTAACGGCTGTATTGGTTTGCTCAGATGTAGCAAAGTAGGATGCAAAATCCTCTGCTATTTCGCCAGAGACTAATGGCACCATTCCTGTATATGGCTCTTTTAAGCCAATATCTTTTATCACATTGACATATCCTTCTTTTCCAACTGCTCCACCAACATCCAATTTCCCATTTTTTAATGGTAAATCCACTACTGGATTTTGTACATATCCTTTTAATTTTGGAAAATGATTCGAAACAATAACCATTCCGCCAAGTGGTCCATTTCCTTTTATTTGAATGGTTAATTTATCTTGTTCATTTTTCATATTCACTGCCATTAATGCACTAATGGTAAGTGTTCTTCCAAAAGCCGCACTTGCAACTGGACTTAGGTCATGTATCTGTCTTGCTTTTTCTACTAATGTTGTTGTATTGGCACATATAATATTGATTCTTCCATCATATGCTAACATTTTTATGATTCGATCTTGATTTTCCATTCTTCATTCCTTCTTTCTTACCAAGCAAATTATATCATACTTCGAAAAAGAAAAAAAGATTGGAATTCACTTTTTCCAATCTTCCTTATTTTACTCTTCTTCAAACATATCTTTTCCTACACCACATAATGGGCATACCCATGTATCTGGTAAATCTTCAAATGCTGTTCCTGGTGCGATACCATTATCTGGGTCTCCTACTTCTGGGTTATATTCGTAACCACATGCTAGACATTTATACATATCTTCACCTCCTCTTAATTTAAACATATTTTTATAACCAAGAGCAATGACTGCTATTACAATTAATGCAAAAGAGATTGCTTTCCAAATACCACTTTCTAATAGGACAATCGCAAACATTCCAAGAGTTGCACTAATTCCATATAAAATTAATACTGCTTCTTTTTGAGAAAATCCGTTTTTTAGCATTTTATGATGTAGATGTCCTTTATCTGGCATTACCACCGCTTTTAATGATTTTCCTTTAATTAACCTTCTTGCAATCGCAAATAATGTATCAAAAACAGGAAGTGCTAGTACAATAAGTGGTGCTACAATCACAATTAAGGTATAGGTTTTGGCAATTCCTAAAATCGATATAACCGCCAAGGAAAATCCTAAAAAGTTTGACCCTGCATCTCCAATAAAGGTTTTGGCTGGGTTAAAATTGAACGGTAAAAATCCTGCAAGTGCCCCTGCAAGTGCCGTTATCATAAGAATCGCAATAATTGGCGAACCATTTAAAGAAAATATAATTAATAATGATAAACAGGATATTAATGAAATTCCAGAAGATAGTCCATCTAATCCATCTATTAAATTAATCGCATTTGTAATTCCTACAATCCAACCTAATGTTAGTATTACCGAAAAGATATGATTTAATTCCGTAAATCCCTCTTCATCTAAAAATGGGATATTAATATGCTCTATCATAACGCCACTTTTCATAACAATGATTGCCGCAATCACTTGTGCTACTAGCTTTACAAGTGCTGGTAATCCTTTTACATCATCAATAAAACAGGTAATAATAATGACCAACGCTCCTAGTAAAAATCCTGCTAATTTTATATTATAACCTTCTATTCCTAAATTTAAACTTCCTTCTATTCCTAAAATAGCAATTAAATATACAATTGATACCAAAAATCCAGCAATAACCGCAAGCCCACCAAGTCTTGGCATAGGCTTTTTATTGACTCTTCTTTCATCTTTTGGTAAATCAATCGCTCCTACTTTTTTGGCTAATTTTATGGTATACGGTGTGATAACAAAAGCAGTAATAAAGGCAAGTAAAAATGCAATGGCAATATCTCCCCACATAATGAGCCCCCTACCTTATCTCATAGTTTTCTTTAACACTATATCACACCATTAGGCATATTACAATATTTTTTTCATATATATTAGTAACTTTTGTTAGGGAGTGTATTTCATGAAACATAAATTTACTATTATTTTCTTTTCTTTGAAGAAGAACATTCTTCCATTTCTTTTTGTATTGTTTACTATTTGCCTTGTTTTTTTTGCAAATGGCAACCTACAAGCCACAAAAGCTGGAATACTATTATGGGCAAATTCTGTTGTTCCTGCACTTCTTCCTTTTTTTATTGCAACAGAATTACTAAGTCATACAAATGTTGTTTCTACGATTGGTAAATTTCTTAACAGGTATATGCGTCCTATTTTTAACGTTCCTGGCATTGGTGCCTATGCTTTTGTAATGGGAATTATTTCTGGGTATCCGATTGGTGCTAAAATTGTAACAAAGTTTAGGCAAGATGGCTTATGTACAAAAGCAGAGGCTGAGAGACTTCTTGCTTTTACCAATAATTCTGGTCCTTTGTTTATTATTGGAACGGTTGGGGTTACCCTATTTGGTAACACCGAAATTGGTATTTTGCTTTTTATCACACATTTAATTAGTTGTATTTTGGTTGGTTTTTTCTTTCGTTTTTGGAAATATCAGGATAAAGAAAATATCCACTCTTATAAAGAAACTTCTACCTCCCATAATGTTACTTTTTCAAACCTAGGAGAAGTTCTTTCGAATAGTATTCTAAATGCTATTCATACCATTATTGTGATTGGTGGCTTTGTTGTACTATTTAGCGTAATTCTTTCTATTTTAAACCAATGCCAATTTTTTACGATACTGACGAGTTTTTTTACTCCATTTTGTAATATGTTTGGTATGTCAAATGGATTTGTTACTCCAATTGCTTCTGGCATACTAGAATTAACAAATGGATTAAGTTTGGTTTGTGCGATTCCTCAAAAAGCAATTTCAACAAATATTATTCTCTCTGCTTTTTTACTTGGATTTGGCGGTTTTAGTGTTCTTTTGCAAGTGCTAAGTATTACCTCTAAATCTGACATTTCAATAAAAGCCTATTTTATTCGGAAAACTATTGCAAGGAACCATCGCTACCATTTTAACTTATATACTAATCCACATTTTCCCTATTTTCAACTTTGACATTACCCCTGTCATATCACAAAATGTGGATAAAATAAATCTCTTATCTTCAACACCGTATTTTCATAGTCTTGGCATTTTGGGGCTTTTAACTACTTGTACCTATTTTCTTTGTTCGAGAAAGAAAATAAAACGAATGTCATAAAGAACTGCACATTCGAATACTTTAGTAAAAAGGAGTGATAAAAAATGGAACGTAATACTGATTTTAATGGATTTCCACCCTATGAGAATATGACATTTAATCCTAATATGGCAAATGATGCCATGTACCAAGACCCTATGTTTAATCCGATTGTCCAATATGAGCAAGCTTATATGTACTACCGCTATTTAGCACAGCAAATGGATTATAAAATTAAATGCAAAGAATATGACCGTATGTGTGGTAATAAGGAGCAAAAAGAACGAAGAATTGAATAAAGAGAAAGGGTCGACACAAGGCCGACCCCTACATAACAACATCAATAATTGTTTTTTCTTTCTGGATTTTGTTTTCTTGGATTTCGTAAATATTTTTCAATTGTTGTACTGCTTGTTTTCCTTTTTCTTGGTTTGATGCATGGATATAGGCTAGTATTTCACCTTTTTTTACAAAATCACCTTTCTTTTTTCTTAGTACAATTCCTACTGTTTCGTCGATTGGGTCTTCTTTTCTTAGTCTTCCTGCTCCTAGACTGCCTGATAATTCTCCTACTGCTCTTGCTGGAAGTGCGTGAACATAGCCTTCTTTTTGTGTGGTTACCTCTAAAATATATTTGGCTTTTTTAAATTTTTCTATATTTTCTAAATAAGTGCTATCTCCTCCTTGGTTTTCTACTAACTCTATGAATTTTCTATATGCCTCTTTTGTTTCTATTTTTTCTAAAATCTTGTGTTTATTTTCTTCAATATTTTCACCAAGTCCTGCTAATTTTATCATATAAGCACCTAATTCAAACACTACTTCTTTTACATCTTCTATCATATTACCTTTTAAAAATTGAACTGCCTCTATTACTTCTAAATTATTTCCCACTGCATATCCTAATGGTTCTTCCATGTTGGTTATCACACAAGCTGTCTCTTTTCCTGCAAGATGACCAATTCGGTTCATCATTTCAGATAGTTTTTTTGCTTCCTCTTTTGTTTGCATAAAAGCACCATTTCCACAAGTCACATCTAGTACAATTTTATTTGCCCCTGCTGCTATTTTTTTACTCATAATACTTGAGGCAATAAGTGGAATACTATCTGTACACGCAATGGTGTCTCGAAGAGCATATATTTTTTTATCGGCTGGTGCTAAGTTTAAGGTTTGACCAATTAAACTAATTCCAACCTTTTTTACATTTTCAATAAATTCCTCTGTCGAAATATTGGTACAATATCCTGGAATCGATTCTAGCTTATCAATCGTTCCTCCTGTAAAACCCAATCCTCTTCCAGACATCTTTGCTACTGGTATTCCAAATGTTGCAATAATTGGTGCTAAAATTAATGTTACCTTATCTCCTACCCCACCTGTACTATGCTTATCTACCACGTTTTTTCCAAACACAGATAAATCTAGCATTTCACCAGAATGTGCCATGCTTAACGTAAGGTTTGTAATTTCCTCATCTGTCATACCATTTAAGTAAATCGCCATTACCAATGCCGCTGCTTGATAATCTGTTACACTGCCTTTTGTATAACCTTCTATAAAATACTCAATTTCCTCTTTTAATAATTCCTTCTTATCTCTCTTTTTCGCTATAATTTCAACAATATTCATTTTTCTTTTAACTTCCTTTCCTACAAACACAAAATTTATCGAAAAACAATTTCTATGAAACTATTTTCACCCCATCTTACCTTTTTCAAAAATTGTATCATTAACCTCTTTTTTATGCAACAAAAAATTTTATATACATAAATTTCCTTTCATTTTCTTTAGTATCGAAGTAAAGCAACGACAAAATTTGACTTTTTCTTTTTTCTTTGATATACTTATTTTGTGAAATTATGTAAAATATAGGAGAAGTTTATGAATCATAATAAACAACATTTCGTTGTATTTCCAAATAATTCTATCGATAACCTACCTACCCCTTCTTTAACTTTAGAAGGGTTTCAGGCTTTGCTCGCTCATAGAGGTGTTCCCAAAAAATTATATGAACATCCTGTTATTACCTCTTTATTGGGAAAAATATTAGAACGTTTTTCTAGTTTAACTCTTAAAGAAATGGAAAAATTATTAGAAAATATTTTAACGATTTCAACGAATGCACCTGCTTTTTCGCTTGTACTTAATAAAGATTCTGATGGAACTATCTATTCTTATGCTTTATATAATAATCTACTCATCTATACAAAACAGACCTTTTCTAATAATTTATGCACTACTATTACAAAACATTTTGATGAAACGGGAAAACGCTGTTATATAGAAAAACAACATTATCCATTGTCTTCTTGTTTATCTGCTAAATCAGAATACTTAGAACAACAATTTCAAATTTCTAGTACCAAAAAAGAGAAAGATGAACTTTCCCTTTAAATAAAATTTTTCGTAAAACTTTTTCTATGGATTGGGCATAATCCATATTCTTTAATTGCATCAATATGTGCTTTCGTTCCATATCCTTTGTGCTTTTCAAACCCATATTGTGGGTAAATCTCATCCCATTGTCTCATAATACGATCCCTTGTTACTTTTGCTATAATGGATGCTGCTGAAATACTATAACATAGAGCATCTCCTTTTATAATGGACTGATATGGAATTCCTAATGTATCAATCCCTTTTAAGGCATCTACTAAAATTAAATTTGGTTTCACCTTTAATTCTTGCAAGGAAGTGGTTAGCCCTTTTTTGGTTGCTTCTAATATATTAATTTTGTCAATTTCCTTTTCGTCAATAATTCCTACTCCATAACTAATTGCCTCTTCTATAATTTTATCATATAACTCCTCACGTTTCTTCTCAGAAACTTTTTTCGAATCATTGACTCCTTCAATCATGGAATCTCTTGGCATAACAACTGCTGCTACTACAACTGGTCCTGCAAGTGGTCCTCTTCCTGCTTCATCAATTCCACAAATATATTGAAGTTCTGGATGTTTTTTGTAAATGTCTTCTTCTATCTGTTTTAACTTCACTAATCGTAATTCTTCTTTTTCTTTCATGCTTTTTAAAATCCTTTTCTTATTTTTTATTCCGCTGTTTGTTCCATTTCTTTATCTACTTTTAAGTTTTTCATTTCGGAAAGTTTGTAATAAGTTTTATCTTTTGTTTCAAACCCTTTTACATAGATAATTTCATTGGTTTCATAATTTACAATATATCCACTATCTTCTTTTACTTTCTCTAATCCCATTTCGTTTAAATCATTTTGTAATAATAAATAGCAATTTTCGCTATCCTCTATTGTGTTTTCCGAAAGTAATTTTTCTACCTCTTTGTTCCCTGTTACATCTGTTACTTTCGTTCCTTTATAATTTGAGGTATTTTTATTAAATTTCGCTTGTTCCGAAATCGTTTTGGTTTTTGCCTGTATTAACATCATATTGGTATTAATATTTTGCAAATTTGCTTGTTTAATAATCTCAGTCCCTGTATAAATTCCAATAGATGCTAAAATGATTAAAACAATTACTGTAATGGTTAATGCTACAATGGTAATTCCCTCATTATTCTTTTCTTTTTTCATAATATACCTCCCATTTTTAAGTTTATTTTCATTTTCATCTTATATTATATCGATAGTCATTCATTATTTCAATAAAATTTTATGATTTTTTATCCTTTTCACACTTTTTTCACAAAAGTATTGTATGATAATGTTGACATACGGATATTCTATTATTAAATTGGAGGTTTTATTATGGAAGAAAATTCAAACAACAAACAAACATATCAAGTAATCGATATGTCTGACCATGAATCAAAAAACAAAAAATCATCTCACACCTTTTCAAAAAGTGTGTTATTACCATTTTGCTCTGGTGTTTTAGGAGCAACACTTGTTATTGGAACTTGTTTTGGGGTTCCAGAAATTCGTAGCTATTTTATCGGTCAAAACAGCTCTATTCAAACATCCTCTCCTTCACGGAAATGAACAATCACAAACACCAAGTAGTTTAACGAATATTTCACTAACCAATTATTCTGATACAGGAATTAATGTAGCAAGTAAAGTTCGTCCTTCCATTGTTGGAATTAAAGTGGAATATACCGCAAGTTCAATGTTTCTTCGAAATTCTACAACTGCTTCAGCAGAAGGGTCTGGTATTATTATTTCAGAAGATGGCTATATTTTAACCAATAATCATATTGTCAATTCTACTTCAACAAATTCATTTTATGAATTAGAAAAAGCAAATAAATTAAGTGTTTATTTATACAATGACGAAACCGAATACCCTGCAACTATTATTGGAACTGACGAGCAAACTGACCTTGCTGTTATTAAAATAGACAAAACTGGTTTAACACCAGCCGAGCTTGGCGATTCTAGCAAAGTGCAAGTAGGAGAATTTTCTATGGCAATTGGTAATCCTCTTGGTTTGGAAAGTAGTGTAACAGCAGGTATTGTTAGTGCTGTTGACCGTAAAGTAACCGATACTGATGGAAAAACCTTTGTCTTAATTCAAACAGATGCTGCTATTAACTCTGGTAACAGCGGTGGTGCTTTAGTAAACGCAGAAGGAAAAGTAATTGGTGTTAATACCTTAAAACTTTCTGGTACTGGAATTGAAGGAATGGGATTTGCTATTCCAATTAATTCAACAACAGAAATCTATAAACAATTAATTGAACATGGTAGTGTAAAAAGACCATATATTGGTATTTCTGGAATTGACTTAGATGAAAAAACAGCTGAGTACAACAAATTGGTTGTTGGTATCTATGTAAAAGAACTTGAAACTTTCTCTGCTGCTGAAAAAGCAGGTATTAAAGTTGGTGATGTTATTATTGGAGCCGACGGAAAAACTGTTACAACAATGAATGAGTTAAATGAAATTAAAAATTCCCATGCGATTGGTGACCAAATGACGTTAAAAGTAAATCGTAATGGGCAAGAAATGGATATTACTTTAACCCTTGCAGAGCAACCAATTTCAGGGCAATAACAATTTTCATGTTCTACACGGTTCGTTCACAAAATGGACAAATTCGTTTTATAAGATAAGAACATGAAGAGTATAAGTAAAGCGAAACTTTTCTTATATTTAAAACATCCCCTTTTATTTTCAAAAAGAGCAACCATGAAACTGGTTGCTCTTTTTTTATTGAACTTTATTAAAATACAATAACATCCATTTCGTCTGTAAAATTTGCATTTCCATATGGATAAATTAGATATAACTTATTGTCTGGACCTAATAGATAATTATCTGTATTTTCTAGCTTATAAATATCACTATTTAAATCCCTCATATACACATTATATCCTAAATGTTTATACACTTCTGCATCTTGATTTGCAAGTTGTACCTCAGCTTTTATCGTATCTTCTACGTTCTTTCTATTTAACCCCTTAATCTCTAAAATTTGATTTAACGAAATTTCTTCATTGGTACTCAAATTGTAATTATAGGTTTGAATAATCACTCTTTGAGGATTATTTCCTTCTTTTAACGTAGAACGAATCACAAGTGATAAAATATTGGTATTTACATATGCCATGTAATCAATACTATAAATCGTATTTTGAGTTGCATTTTTCATGATATCATTTGCTTTATCTACAAACAATGATTGAATTTTTTCGTTAAAACGTTCTACAGAAGTATTGTTCGAAATATTAATAATTGGAACATGCAAGTCAATATCATAACGGTTTTCCACCACTCTTTTTGTTTCTACTACTGTGTAAATAATATCTTTTGAAGTATCTTTTTTGGTAACTCCCAATGTATTAACTCCACTGTTTTGATAATCTAATCGATTTTCAAATTGTGTTTTAAATTGTTCAGCAAGTACTTTATTTTCTTCATTGATTGCTATCTCGTCAGGTAAGTTATTAATTGGTTCTGGTTCTTTTGTGGCAAATTGCACATACAAAGCCATCACTACCGAAAATGCACATACAATACTAATTAATATAAAACAAAAGGTTCGTAAACTAATCTTCATTTCTCTTCATCCCTTGTACTCTATTTAGGTTTTTTAAGGACTACCTATAAACCTATTTTTTCCTAAGTCTCATTATATCATCTTTTCTACTAAAATGTAAACAAATTCTTGAATAAAACTTGACTTTTTCCTTAATTTGTATTAGAATTATTAAGCATTATGTGTTAGAAATCTATTTATAAACTTCTCCCCGGTAGTTTATAAAGCTTTTCTAGCCAAAAGAAAATGATAGAAAATTAAGAATGGAGGGTATTTATTACCATGAATAATACAACATACAGTATCAAAAAA
>CAOKNG010000016.1 GCA_948470025.1 uncultured Clostridium sp.
ATATTGCAAAAATTAAAAATGTAGTATATAATCAAACCATAAACAAAAGAACATACGAAATAAAGAAAGGAAGAGATTGTTATGAATATCAAAATAACAGGAAAAGATTTAACAGCAACAGAAGCAATAAAAGACTATGTTACAAAAAAAGTAGAAAGACTAGAAAAATATTTTGGAGAGGATATGGAAGTAACGGCAACCATCAAATGCGAAAAAAATGAACAAATTGCGGAATTATTCGTATTAGCCAATGGAGATACATACAAAGCAGTAACATCACATAAAGATTTATATGCTGCTATTGATAAAGACATTGACATTATAGAAGGACAAATTAGAAAAACAAAAACGAAAAAAGATAAAATGAATAAAGAAGATTCTATTAAGCAAAAAGAATTTCTTTATATGAATGATAAACACGAAGTAGAAGAAGAAATTATTAAAACCATTTACTACGAAGCAAAACCAATGGCGGTAGAAGATGCTATTTTAAAACTACAAGAAAAACCACAAGACATATTTTATACTTTCATTAACGTCGATACAAACAAAGTAAACGTTGTATTTAAACTAAAAAATTCAAAGAACTATGGTATTGTAGAACCAGAATAAGAAAAGGCAGGAATACATTTCCTGCCTTTTTATGTATTACTACGTAAAAAAACAAAAAATACATTCCTACCTTATTTTAAGATAATCTAGTTTAATAAAAAACTATCTACCAATCATGTTGTTTTCAGCTTGTTGAATCATTTTTCTTACCATGTTACCACCGATTTTTCCAGCGTCTTTAGCTGAAATGTTTCCGTTGTAACCATCTTTTAAAGTAACACCTACTTCACTTGCTACTTCATATTTGAATTTTTCTAAAGCGTTCATAGCTTCTGGAACAGCTTTTATATTACTATTGTTTGATGCCATTGTTGTTTCACCTCCTGCAAAAGATATTTTACATT
This sequence comes from uncultured Clostridium sp., assembly GCA_948470025.1. Taxonomy (GTDB): domain Bacteria; phylum Bacillota; class Clostridia; order TANB77; family CAG-508; genus RGIG8482. The sequence goes on from CAOKNG010000016.1 coordinate 957, forward strand.
TTTGAAAAAACATTCTTGTTTCTTCGATATATAGAATGTGCAATAAATCCAAAAATAAACTGGAAATTATTTCATATGTTCAATATGTGAAAATATTGTGTTTTTTGTTGTAAAGTTTCATTTTTTTTTGTATAATAAATTGAAAATGTACGAAAGAAGGGGAAAACATGTATAAATTAATTGCCATTGATTTAGATGGAACTTTGTTAAATTCTCATGGTGAAATTAGCAATAAGAACAAAGAGGCAATTGGCAAAGCAATGAAGCAAGGCATGATTGTTGTGTTGGCTTCTCGGAAGAATGCCACAAGCAGTAAAAAGTATTGCAAATGAAATCGGTGCAAATCATTATACAATTTGTGGAAATGGGACATTAGTTTATGATTTGCAAAACGAAGAGATTTTATACGATGCATTTATGGAAAAAGAAAAAGTGCTAAACATTATGAAAATATGTGAAGAAAATAGTATTTACTATAATTTATATACGATGAATGAAGTATTAACCAAATCGTTAAATTATAATACTCTTTTTTATGATAAAGAAAATAGTAAAAAGCCAATTGAGAAAAGAACCAATATTAATGTTGTAAATCATCTTTATCAATATATTCGAGAAAAAGAGAATATACCAATTTTAAAAATGACAATTTGCGATAATGATAAAATCATTTTTGATAGTATTATTAAAAAATTAAAACAAATTCCCAAAATTGATATTTTAGAAGTAGAGCATATGTCTAGGAAAATCATAAAAGATGGAACTAAGGAAGTACCAGTAGAATATTATTATACGGAAATCGCCAAAAAGAATACAAATAAGTGGTCAGCAATAGAGTATTTAATACAAAAACTAAATATACGGGATAGACGAAGTGGTGGCAATTGGGGATAATGCAAATGATAAAGAAATGGTGCAAAAAGCAGGATTGGGAGTAGCGATGGGAAATTCGATGCTTTCTTCTAATCAAATAGGAAATGTTATTGTTGGGGACAATGACCATGATGGTGTAGCCGAAGCAATATACAAATATATAGCGGTAGAATAAGAAGATAGTCTAACGGAAATACCAAAAAAGCAGGTGCGGATGTATTCTAAAAAGAAAATATTACAACAATATTACAACAGGATTATTTTTGCATGACAACCACCTTAAAATCTTGTGTTTCATTGCAAATTGTTATAAAATAAAATAAATAGTGTTATTTTGTCATAATCATGTAAGGAGGAATTTAAAATGGCAACAAATCCAATGCAAAAAAAAGCAAGAAATTCAATGTTAGTAGGAATTATTTTAGGATTACTAATAGGATGTGTAGGAATTGCATTTTTCTTTATGCAAGCAACAAATTATAAAAAACAAATTCAAACAGCAGAGGCTAATACAAAACAAGCCTATGTTTTGAAAAATGATATAAAATCAGGGACTAATATTACGTTAGATGATTTGGTACAAGTAAGTGCCTTAAAAGACGTTATACCAACAGATTACATCACATTAGGTGATATTACAGACAATACCATTGCGAAATTAGATTTAACAAAAGGACTAGTTTTATCAAAATCGATGGTACAGGAATCGGATGCGAAAGTAACAGCAGATTTAAGAGAACAACAATACAATATGATTGTATTACCACAATACTTAGAACAAGATAGCTATATCGATATTCGTTTAACTTTACCAAACGGGCAAGATTATATTGTAGTATCTAAAAAACGTATTAAACAGATTACAGAAGATACTATTTGGATTGATATGTATGAACAAGAAAGTCTAGTGATGAGTAATGCAATTGTAGAAGCTTATATCATGCCAGGTTCAAAATTGTATGCAACTACTTATGTAGAACCAGGAATTCAAGCAAATGCAACTCCAACTTTTGTTCCAAGAGCAGAAGTCATTAATTTAATGAATTCTGATCCAAATATTGTAGCAGAAGCAAGACAAGAATTGGCAGCAAGATATTCTAGTTTAATGGCAAGAAGAGAACAAGACATTAATTCACAACTTAATGCAGTAGGGCAAGATGCTAGTTCGAATCTAGAAAGCAATATAGAACAAGAAATTACAAGATCAAAAGAAGCAAGGAAAGAATATATTGATTCTCTAAATGTAGGAATGTAAGAATTGATAAAAAATTCTATTATAAGTAGCTTGAATATTGAAAAAAGAAAGGAATGATAAGTAAATCATGGAAACAATAGGTTTTATTGGAAGCTATGATAAAACGGATTTAATGATATATGTAGCAAAAATATTAGTGACAATGGGAAAAAAAGTTCTTGTCATTGATAATACTCTTACGCAAAAAGCAAAATATATTGTACCAGTAATCAATCCTACAAAAGCATATGTAACGGAATTTGAGAAAATTGATGTTTCAGTAGGCTTTAGCAGTTTTGAGGAAATAAAAAAATATTTATGCATTCCAGAAGAAAAAGAATTAGAATATGATTATTGTTTCATTGATATTGATCGTAACGAGAATTTTGAAAAATTCGATATGAAAAAAGCAAAAAGAAATTATTTTGTTACATCATTTGATTTATATTCTCTAAAAAGAGGACTTGAAATTATTAACGATTTCAAAGAACCAGTTAACTTAACAAAAATTTTATACTCAAAAGATATTTTGAAAGAGGAAGATGATTATTTAAATTATGTTGCACTAGGAACAAAAGCGGTATGGAATGAAGAATTTAGAGTATATATGCCATTTGATAATGGGGATCAAAATATTATATATGAAAACCAACGAGTAGAGAAAATTGGAATTCGTAAATTAAGTAACTTGTATCGAGATGGCTTATATTATATTGCAGCCGACATTTTAGAAAAAAATGAGGAAGCAGAATTGAAAAAAGCATTTAAAATTTTAGAAAAGGAAGTGTAATACATGCCAATCATAACATTTTGGAGTAATACGAAAAAACAAACAGGACAAACATTATCACTTGCAGCAATTGCAACAAGTATGGCAATTGAGCATAATTATAAAATTTTAATGATATCAACGAAATACAATGATAATACGTTAGAATTGTGCTTTGGATCAATGGATAAAAACAAAGCCTTATTAAAAAAATTAGTAACAAACCCTGGTATGGCAGTTGATAATGGGGTTGAAGGACTAACGAAAATGGCTTATAGCAATCGCATGACACCAGAGTCCATACAAAACTATACTCATGTTATATACAAAAATAGACTAGAAGTGTTATATGGTTATCGTGCAATAGAAAACAGACCAAATGAAGAAGAATATGCAAAAGTAAAAGGAAAATATAAGGATATTATTCGTAATGCAAGTCAATCTTATGATATAGTTTTTGTAGATTTAGATAAAGGTTTAGAAGACAATATGGTAAAAGAAATATTAAATATATCCAATATTACAGTTGTAAATGTTGAACAAAAAATAGATATGATTAATGACTTTAATGAACTAATGCGGAACAGAAGGAGTATTAGAACCAAAAAAAACTATTTTAAATATAGGACGATTTGACAGTTTTTCAAAGTACAGTGTAAAGAATATTGCACGATATACAGGAATTAAAAAAAACATATCAGTTATTCCGTATAATACATTATATTTTGAAGCAGCAAGTGAAGAAAATGTAGCAGACTTATTTTTGAAAATTCGAAATGTAAATGAATCAGATCGAAATGCTACTTTTGTAAAAGAAGTAAAATCGGCAACAGAAAAAATTATTTATAAGTTGCAAGAATTACAAATGAGAATATAACGTTAAAGGAGGAGGACCTTACATGCTAATTAATTTTATCTTAATTGTAATTGTGCTATTAGGAGCAGGAATGCTTTTTATGCGATCCATTACAAAAAAGAAAGAACAAAAAGTAGAACAGGACATAGAGCAAAATGATAAGACATATACCTTGGAAAAGATGACAGAATTCGTAAAAAGAAGACTAGACGAAATTACCAAGATAAATTTATATGATATAGGTCTTTCAGAAGAAGAATTAAAAAGAAGAAAAAAGAAAAAATATGAATTAAAAAAAGCGTTAAAAGGATGTACCTATGGTGATGTTAATGATAAGAAATATGTAAAAGAATTAATTTATGACTTATTATTAAAAGAATATGGAGTAGATGAAACCAACATATCAAAAGCCATTCCATTTGACATTCCATCGCTATTAACTGATCAAGACAAATTTGACATCTTAATTTTAATGTACAAAAAAGAATTTGGCTATGAAGCATTAACACAAATAATTAAAAAATATAACTTAGCAACTTTAAAATACATATCAGGAGAAACCAAACCTTGTTATGTTATTACAGGGGAAGAAATTAGTGATATTTTTGAAAAAGAACAATTAGTACTATCATTTGCAGATAAGCTAAATGTGATTGTACAAAGAATTTATCAACATTATAAAGGATATAGTAGTATTGATGAAGTAAGAGATATGAACATTGATGGTGTATCTGGTGGTGTATCTGGACTTCCAGAATCCTTCTTATCACAGGTTGCACAAACCGATGGAGATTACTTAGACCAAGTATTAGAAAATAAAGTACCACGTGCGTGTGATAGTATTTGGATTTTCTTCCAAGGTAAATCTATTCGTTTAGCCTTCCTTTCTTTTGGAACGGAAAGCGAATTAAAAAGAGTATGTCAAAACATTTATAAATACAATAACCCAGGACAATTATCCGATAGTAATGGTTATAAAATTAATGAAATGAAAGACGGTTCTCGTGTCGTTGTAGTAAGACCATCTTTCTCAGAAACATGGGCATTTTTCGTAAGAAAATTTGACGTAAAACGTGCTACCTTAGAACAATTAATTGTATTCCCAGGAAAAGAACAAGCAATTGATTTATTAAAATTCTTAGTAAAAGGTGCAAGAATTATCTCTCTTACAGGTGAGCAAGGTTGTGGTAAAACCACCATGCTTATGGGTATGATTGAAAATATTTATGAAACGATGAATATAAGGGTTCAAGAAACCGCCTTCGAGTTACACTTAAGAAAAATTTACCCAACTAGAAACATCTTAACTTTCCGTGAAACAGAAACCATTTCTGGACAAGAAGGTTTGGACGTTCAAAAGAAAACTGACGGTTCTGTAAACATCATTGGTGAGGTTGCAACAGACCCTGTTGCATCTTGGATGATTCAAGCAGCCCAAGTTGCATCCAAATTTACCTTATTTACACACCACGCAAAAACATTTCCAAACTTAGTAACTGCACTTCGTAACTCTATGCTAAGAACAGGTGTATTTACAGATGAAAGAACAGCGGAGGAGCAAGTTATTCAAGTATTAAATTTTGACATCCATTTAGTAAAAGACTTTAGAGGAAGAAGATATATTGAAAGAGTAACGGAATGTATTCCACTAGAAGATAAAAATGAATACAACTTTGACCATAGAAAAGAAAAAACACTAGAAGGAAAAATGGACAAATTCTTCGATAATGCAACTCATTACTTCACAAAAGTAACCGATAGACAATTATATACCTATGTCAATATTATGGAATATATTGATGGAGAATATGTATTAACCAATAAAATTTCAGACCATAACATTAAAGAAATGCGTGAAAACATGGATGATACCGATATGGAAGCCTTTGATAAATTCGTAGAAGAAAACTGGGGCGTAAAGAAAAACACAAGAAATACGAAAAAAATCAAAACATAAAAACCGTAGGGGTCGATGCCCACATCGACCGGCAAAACAAAAATGCAACGATATAAAGGGGAGGTGCAAACGTAAAAATGTCAAATGATATTATGCTTTATGGATTATTAGGTGTAGCAGGACTATTTTTAATTGTTATTATTGCCTATATTGTTATCATGAAACGAATGAATCATGCAGATGTTCAACAAGCAATGGCATTAAAAGCAGGAGTTGAAACAAAAGGCTTTTCAGCAGATGTCCTATACCAAAAACTATATATGATTTATATTAAAATTCCAGGTTTAAAACGATATTTAATTAAGTTAAGAAGAAGACTTGAAATTATTAATATTGAAGACGAATATATTACAAGAAGGCAAAGTGCCAAGATTTTAACCAATGCACTACTAATCATTATCCCTTTAACATTTGTTATTGTTATGTTTGCTAAAAATAATACACTACTTATGTCAATTTTATTAATCTTCGAAATTTTTATGATTGAAACGATTATTGACGGAATGGTAGATAAAATTGATAATAAACTACTAAAACAACAAATCGATTTCTTTTCTGAAATCAGACATGCTTATCATGAATGTAACATGGTAGAAGAAGCAATTTATCAAGTATCACAAGATGATGAACTAGAAGTTTCTAGACAAGCGGATAAAATATATGAAGTGCTAATATCAGATGATCCAGAGGCTGAACTTGAAAAATATTACGATATTGCACCAAATAGTTATTTAAAGGAATTTGCAGGAATTTCCTATTTAACTCGAGAATTTGGTGATAGAAAAGACCAAAATGGAGCATCACTATATTTAAAGAATTTAAATAATATTACACAAGAAATGCAAATTGAAATTTTAAAAAGAGATAAACTAGACTATGTATTCCAAAGTTTATCGGTAATTGCAGCAGTACCAATGCTATTTATAGAGCCAGTTAAAAATTGGGCAGTATCACAATTTAGTTTTACCAGTCAATTTTATGATGGAAAAGGTGGATTAATTGTTCAAACTATATTACTAATTTTAACGTTTATTTGTTATGTGTTAATAAGAAAAGTAAAAGACAATTCTTCCACGAATGCCAATATGAAAAATACGGAAAATCCATGGCAAGCAAAATTATATCGAAATAAATTTGTAAAAAAACTAGTTGATTTTATTATGCCGAAGCGTGGAACAAAAGACCATAGAAAAATTACAAGACTATTAAAAGATGCTGCTTCAAAATCAAAAATAGAATGGCTATATGTTAATCGTATTGTATTAGCAGCAGCAACATGTGTGATTTCAATTTTTGTATTTTATCAATTACATAGAATATCAATTCAGTACATATATGAACAGCCAACAACAGATTATAATTTGCTTGGGCAGATGTCTGAAGCAGATGAAAAAAAGGCGATGAGAACAACTCAGGCACACAATTATTTTTTAAATATGTTTAAAGGGAAAACAGACACAACACAAAAGCAAGTAGAAAATGCTATGAGACATTCAAGTTATTATGAAACAGCAACTGATGATGAAATTACAACCAATGCAGAAAAGATTATGACCAAATTAAAAGTAGTAAATGGAGAATATTTCCAATGGTTTGAAATGCTATTATCCCTTGTATTTGCATTCCTTGGTTATATGGCACCAATTTGGGTATTAATGTTCCAAATTAGAATGAGACAACTTGATATGGAAGATGAAGTAATGCAATTCCAAACTATTATCTTAATGTTAATGAAAATTGAAAGAGTGAATGTTGAAATTATATTAGAATGGTTAGAACGATATGCCAACATTTTCAAAGAGCCAATTACCAAATGTGTGAATAACTATGAAGCAGGAGCATGGGAAGCGTTAGAAGAATTAAAAAATGATGTATCTTATACACAATTAATTCGAATTATTGAAAGCTTGCAAGCAGCAGTTGAAAAAATACCAATTAAAGATGCTTTCGATGAGTTAGACACAGAAAGAGCATATTACCAAGAAAAAAGAAAAGAATCCAATGAAAGATTAATCTCAAGAAAAGGTAGAATTGGTAAATTAATTGGATTTGCACCTATGGTATGTCTATTTGTTGGATACTTAATTGTTCCATTAGTTGTTATTGGTATGTTAAGTATGACATCTGCATTTGATACCATGTCAAGTTCGATATAGCAGGGGGGAAGGAAAAATGGAAAATGCATCAAAAGCCTTGCTAATGGCTGGAGGAGTTTTAATAGCCATATTAATTATAGCCATATTAGTATATAGTTTTGGAACAATGGGAGGATACTTTGATACAGAAAATGCAGAGAAACAAGCAGAGCAGTTAAAAATATTCAATGATCAATATGAAGTATACAACCGAAAATTGTTACGTGGAGTAGATGTTATTTCTGTAATTAACAAAGTATTAGATAATAATCAAAAATATGGACCAAGTGAATATGATGAACCGAATTATTTAATGCAAGTAGAATTAGAAATAAAAGAAACAGTAGGAAATTTGCAAAAAGGGAATACCTATTTATTAGAAGATTATATTAAGATGAGACAAAATACCGAGAATTTTACTGATTTTAAACGAAAAGTTTTTGATTGTAAAGAAATACAATACAACAGAGAAACAGGTAGAGTAAATTATATATGTTTCACTGAGAGAATCATAACCGAATAATAAATAGAAAGGCGACAAAAAAGGAGGTACTAAATGGAAAATGCATCAAAAGCGTTAATTATAGCAGCAGAAATATTAATTGGTGTTCTTTTATTAACTCTTATGGTATTTATGTTTCATGCAATGGGAACATTTTCCAAAACAGTCGATGATAATATTGAAACAAAAAATACCTCCGAATTTAATATCAATTTTGAAAAATATAGGGGAAAGACAGATATTACAGCACAAGATATTATTTCGATGGGAAATTTAGCAAGACAGTACAATAAACAAATGGATAGTGAACAGCTACAAATTGAGGTTAAAGGAGTCTCAAGAAAATATCAAGCCCCACATAAACTAACGGATGAGGATACCTACAATTTTATTCAAGAATATTCTATGGTAGCAAAGACAATAGATGGGAAAATAGTAGAAGAAGTTCGATACTTTGAATGTATTAAAATAGAGTATAATAGTAGGACAGGTAAAATTAATCGAATTGAACTAAAAAACCTAGAATAAAAGTTGATAAATTTGAAAAAAGATAGTATAATGGGAAAGGAAGCTTTTTTGTGAAGAAAACCATTTTAATATTGAGTATTTTATTATTAAGTATGTTACTAATTGTTTGTGTTTCAATAACAAAAAACCAAGAAAACTTAAGTAATATTCAAAAAGAAAATGCGGAATACGAAAGGTATAAGCAAAAAGAAGTTTTTGGAACAGAAGTGGCTAGTATTATTCATAAGGCAATCAATCATAATATAAAATATGAAATTCCACAAGATGAAAAAGGCTTTTTTATACCAAACAATACAAATTCAATAAAAGTAGAAATAAAATTGCAAGATGAAAAAGAATTAAAAACATATCAAATGGAAACCATACAAAAAGTAGGAACAGAAGGATTTGTAAAAAACTTTAATCTAATTACGTTCAAATGTACAAATATAGAATATCATGAACAAACAAAGCGAGTGGCAAAATTAGTATTTGAGCAAATTGAAGAATAAATGTATTTTTAAGTAAAAATACGAAGCAAAAGAAATTGATTTTATCTTACGATTAGGATAATCAATAAAAATATATAATAAACATGTTATTAACTTTTTAGATTAAAAATAATCTAAATTTATATAAAAAGTAACAAAATTCAAAGGAGGAAAAAATTATGGAGAACGCGTCAAAAGCTTTATTGATTGCGGGAGCAATTTTAATTTGTATTTTATTAATTGGTGTAGGAATGATGGTATTTACAGGAGCACAAGGAAGTATTGATAGTGCATTATCAGGAATGGATCAAAACGAAAAAACGATGTTTAACCAACCATTTGCAAACTATGAAGGAGAAAATGTTTCTGGTGCTAATGTAAGAGCATTAATTAGACAAGCTATTTCCAATAATAGTGCCAACCAAGAGGTAGAAGGAAAATTAGTATCAATTTCAATTGATGGTGATGTAATTACCGCAACACCAGAAGCATTAAATACAAACGAAATGTCTGCTGCAAGTGCAAAAGTGAATACAGGAGCAACCTATAAAGTATTACTAAAATACAATGAATATGGATTAGTAAACAATATTGTTGCTACGAGAAATGGTGCAAAAAAATAATAAGTTAGGAGGAGAGTGTTATGGAAAATGCGGCTGATGCATTAAAACTTGGTTTTGCATTATTAGTATTTGTCATTGCCATAACACTAACTTTCTCTGTTATTGGACAAGCAAGAGCAGTTTCGGATGTTGTTTTTACAGCAACCGATAAAACGAACTTTTATGACTATGCAACAGAAGATAGTTATAATACAAAAAAAGACCGAATTGTTAGTTTTGAAACGATACTTCCAACCATTCACCGTTATGCAAAAGAACAATATGCAGTAACCATATTTGATGACTTAGGAAAACCAATTGTACGATATGATTTATATACAGAAGGTTTTATGGCAAACTGGAATGAAACCATTAAAAATTTAAATAGTGGTAATGCAAAAAACAAAGAAGATGCCTTAAAAACGTATCAAGAGGTAGAAACAAGATTGGAACAAGTGCAATCGGTTGTAAACGAAGAATTAAGAACCAATATTAATATGATGGATTACATAGGTAATGAATCAACAATACTAACTTCGAATAGTAATCTACTTTATTATGGAAGAACAAATGATAGAGCTGATATTATTACAGTAGTAGCACCTTGGGTAGGAGAGCCAGATACAGATACCGTAGAACGAATTCAAGCTGATATGGTTCCAAATGGAACATATGTAAAAGACTATGGCTTATATAAAGTAACATACTATGGAAAAAATTTGTCGCAATATCAGAATAGACAATTTAAAGAAAAGTTTATTGAAATTGCAACAAGTGGTGAAACACTAACCGATGGAGAAGACTCGATTGAAACAATACGAGGAAATAAGAAATTAGAAATTATTTATATCATGCAATAACGAAAAAAGCAAAGGGAGGAATAAAAAATGGGGGATTCATTAATTACAATTGTAGCAATCTTTTTAGCAGCAATCTTAATGTTCGTATTTCCACTTATGTCAATATCCGAAAGAAATGATGATATTGCACAAATGGCAGCACAAACGGCCACTGTGGAATTTGTGGATAATATTCGCCAAACAGGAAGAATTTCGCAAGACAATTATGCATCTTATGTACAAACATTAGCTGCAACAGGAAATAGCTATGATGTAGAACTAGAATTAAAAGTGTTAGATGAAAATCCAGCAAAAAAGACAGCACAAACGAGTGGAGATAAAATCGGTGAGAACATTTACTATTCTGAATATACATCTCAAATTTTAGATAAAATCGACAACAGTAATACAAAAGCAATCAAACTAAAAGAAGGTGATATCATTTCAGTAAATGTAAAAAATACGAATACAACCATAGGGCAAATGCTAAAAAACTTTTTCTATAGTATTACAGGAAATGATACCTATGCCATATCTGCTTCTCATTCAGGAGTAGTAATGGCAAACGGAAGCGAAAAATAAAAATGGTAGGGGGCGATGCCTTCATCGACCCGTAAATTGAATTTATAAAATAATGAATGGGTCGATGTGGGCATCGACCCCTACATTGCAAAAAATTAAGATAAGGTGGTGGTAGAATAATGAAATTGCAAAATTTAACAGTCATATTTTCAATTATTATTATACCAATTACCTTAATTTTGTCTGCATATATTGGTGTTCAAATGGATACCATATTACTATCACAAAAATACGATACAAGACTAATTGATGCAACACATGATGCAGTAGTGGCCTTTGAATTAAATACGATTAATAACCAATATTCAACTAATGCGGACTCAATTAGGCGTGATATTAAAGCAGCAATTAACACATTTGCAACCACACTTTCTGTTAATTTTGGTATGTCAGGAGGAAATTCTAATACCGTTATGCCATATATACCAGCTTTAGTATTTACATTATATGATGGGTATTATATTTATTCACCACATGAATATAATTATGAATATGCAGGGGAACAACGAACAGGATATGAACATATTTTAAAACCATATATTCATTATACAGGAAGATATAAAACTTCTAGTAATGATATTGTTGTAAACTATTCACTTGATAATTATATTACCATATATGGATACATTGGAAATGAATACATATCGCATTCAGGCTATCTAATCGATACCAGTAGAATCGTAACAGATGCAGCAGGAAATGTAACAGGATATCGATTATCAGGAGGGGTTACCCTACAAACCAATCAAACTGAAAATTTACAACAATATAATCAAAATAATCAGTTAATACAAAGCCAAAGTAATAGTATGCAAAAGTATTATCAAGAAGCCTATGATTTTACAAAATGGGTAACCAGTAATTCGGCTTTACTAAGTACAGTTACTCCAGAAAATGCTATAAAGAGTAATGGAAGTAATTATATAGAATTTCAAAATGATAAAACAAAATTTTTAAGCATTTCTACTAATAATGACCCAGAAAACAAAGATTCTAGTTTTACACAACATAAGAAAGAAATTATGAGAATATCCATTCAAGAAAATTTGAACAATGCCATAAAAGTATATAATGATCACTCACCAAGTATGGGAACGATGAGTAGTTTTAAAATGCCAATTTTAACAGAAGAAGACTGGGATAAGATATTAACCAATGTGAATATGATTAGTTTTATGCAAGGAATGCCAGTAGGTACCAAAATTTATAACAATTATTCCATTGTAACTAGTACAGTCAATAAACAATATATCAATAAAAATTCAATTTATTTTGTAGATAATACGAACACATATCATAGAATTAATTGCCCAGTATTACATGAAAATGTAACCAATGGCAGTGAAGTTGTAGGGTATAAAAGTATTGATTTTAGAAGAACACAAAATACAGAGGATACGACGAAGTATTATTATAAACATCCTGAATATGCATGTTATACATGTATCGTAAATTCTTTAAATGAAGATGTAGAAGTAAATACATTACCAGTCGAGTTGCAAAAGATCTATTATAAAGCATTAGCAAGAGAGCGATATGATTTAGACCGAGTAACGAAAATGTTAAATTATAGCAAAATAGCAAATTAATTTATGTTTGAAATTTAGAAAATATGGAAAGACTAATAATAAATATTAAAAACGCGAGGTAAAAAATGAAACGTTTAAGAAAAATATTTATTGTTAGTTTTTTATTATTGTTATTTATGTATGCATGTAATATTACATCAATTCCCAACAATATTATGCTATTTCAAGGTGAACAGTATCATTTAAAAACATTACTTGGTATTAATATAACCCAAAAACAAGAAAATTATGAGGCAGTGCAAGTATCTAGTAATTTATCAGAAGGAAGCGAAAAAATAGGAAGAAAAGACTATACATTAAACCTATTTGGAGCCATTCCGCTAAAAGAAATTAGCGTCAATGTGATTCCAAAAAGTTACGTGGTACCACTTGGAAATGTAGTAGGATTAAAACTATATACCAGTCGGTGTACTAGTAGTAGGAATGGGGGAGATTGAAGGAGACGACCATATAAAATATAAACCATATGAAAACAGTGGAATTGAAGAAGGAGACCGTATTATTGCGATCAATGAAAATACAGTTACTTGTACTGCAGATTTAATTAACGAAGTAAATGCATCTGGTGGAAGTGAAGTAAAAGTAGAATATATTAGAAATGAAAATACCTTACAAACTAGCATGATTCCAAAAAAAGGAACCGATCATCAATATAAACTAGGATTATGGGTAAGAGATGCAGCAGCAGGGGTAGGAACCGTTAGCTTTTATGAACCAGAAACCAAAACATTTGCAGCATTAGGACATGGGATACAAGATGTGGATACCGGCAATATCATCGAAATTGCAAAAGGAGATTTTGTAACCACAAAGATTATTTCCATTACTAAAGGAAAAAAAGGAAGTCCAGGAAAAATACAAGGTTCCATTGAAAACAGCAGTGTCATAGGGCAAGTAACCAAAAACACAGAATTTGGTGTTTTTGGAACCCTTAGCAATACTGGAATTCTAAATATCAATGTAAATGATGCAATGGAAGTAGCATCAAGAGAAGAAATACAAGAAGGAAAAGCAACCATACTATGTATGCTAGAAGATGGCAAAAAAGAAGCATATGAAATTGAAATCCAAAAAATCTATCGAAACAACAACGAAAACAACAAAAGCATGTTAATTAAAGTAACCGATAAGGAATTATTAGAAAAAACAGGAGGAATTATACAAGGAATGAGTGGAAGCCCTATCATCCAAAACGATAAAGTAATAGGAGCTCTAACCCACGTACTAGTAGGAGACCCACAAACCGGCTACGCCGTATTTGCCGATTTAATGATAAAACAGGCTAGGGAGGTGCAATAGAACGGTTGACAAAGTAGTTGATAATAAGGTATAATGCATTATGTAACTTATTGTATTAACGGAAAGACTTATAGGAGGAAACCATATGGAAGTAAGATTTTTATATGGAATGATTGGTCAAGTGAAGAAAACTGGAAAAGTGGAAAAGTGCATTCCAGTTTTTCGGAATAACGCCAAACAGTGTTACACGGTAACACGAAATGAAACAGAAGATGCCATACAATGTACACCGATTGATATTAGTGTATATGGCGAGCCCCTTTTTTTGCCGGCTTCCAAGAAAAGAATTGATGATGGGAAAAAATACTTTTTCATCTTTCAATCGAAAAAATCAAAGCAGATTTTTAACTTTAAAGTAGCTGCACATCCGGATATACGGGTGGGGATTTATAACAATGAAGAATTTTGCGTTCTTCGTTGTAAAAAATGGCAAGAGCCCACAAATGAGGAGATGACAATAGCATATCATCAACAAGAGGGGAGGTGTTTCTGGTAAGTCAAAACAAAAGCGAGGCTCAGGCATAATGCTTGGCTCGCTTTTTATTATTTTAGTATCATTGGTCCAATATCGGTTACGTTTCCTGCGCCTAGTGTTAGAATAATATCATGTGGTTTGGCATGTTCTTTTACATAGGAAACAATCTCATTAAAATCTGAAATATATTCACAATGGTTTGTGCTTCTTACCGAATTAATACGGTCTACGATGTCTTTTGAAGAAACACCATAGGTATCTGCTTCACGTGCTGCATAAATATCAGCAACAATAATATGGTCAAATTCACTAAGAGCACTTACAAAATCATCTAATAGATTTTTCGTTCTACTATAGGTATGAGGTTGAAAGATAACCCAAGACTCATGAAATTTCTTATTATTTAAAGCATGACAAGTTGCTTTTATTTCGGTAGGATGATGAGCATAATCATCAAAAACCGAAATATCATGAAAACTACCTTTGTACTCCAAACGCCTACCAGCCCCGGTAAATTCTTTTAGAGCTTCTTTCATTGTTTCACTAGAAATTCCATAATGATCACACAAACTAATACAAGCAAGAGCATTTAATACATTATGCATACCAGCAACCGATAGGTAGATATGTTCAAACAATTCATTATGTTTATACACATCAAATTTTGCAAACCCATTATCATCAAATTCAATTTGACGAGCGGTAAAAATAGCATCTTTATTTTCGATTCCATAAGTTGTATAAGAAGCATTTGTATGTTTTGCTAAATCAAGACAATTTTTATCATCTGCATTTAACACCAAAAAACCATCATCTGGCAATAACTTCACATACTTGACAAAAGCATTTTTAATATTTTCAAAAGTTTTAAAATAATCCAAATGGTCATTATCAATATTTAAAATAACTTCTGCTTTTGGTCGAAATTTTAGAAAACTTTCTACATATTCACAAGCTTCAATAATAAAATAATCACTATTTCCCACACGATAATTACCATCAATTTGTTTTACAATACCACCTACTTGAATATTAGGGTCAAGACCTGCTTTTAAAAAGCAAACCGAAACCATAGAAGTAGTAGTTGTTTTACCATGAGTACCAGAAATGCCAATCGTATCCGAAAACGATTTCGTAAGTTCTCCTAGAAAATCACAACGTTCAATCATAGGAATGCCATGTTCTTTCGCAGCAAGCATTTCTGGGTCATCTTGTTTAATCGCGGCCGTATAAACAACCGCATCTGCCTTTTTTAAATTGTCAAAATCATGCCCAATCGTAACAGGAATACCATTTTTTTGTAATTTATGAATAATAGAGGAATCATTTGCATCAGACCCTGTAACGCTAAAACCAAAACGATGTAAGATTTCTGCAATACCACTCATACTAACTCCACCAATACCAAGCATATGTACATGGTTATATTTTTTTATATTATCAATATTTGCCAAGATTTTTCGCCCCTTTTATTTTAACATATAGCCCCATTATTTGTCATTGACAAAAGCCATAACGTTAGCTCATTTATTTTACAAATCATAGTATATAATTTACAACAAAACAATTATATACTGTAACCGTTTTTTTTTCAATATTATTTTATGTATTATGTATAAAAAGTGTTAAAAATATGTATCCTATAGAAGAAAAGGAACAATTTCGTAAAAAAGTTTTTCTTTTTTGTAAAAACAAGAAGGAAAAAAGTTATTTTTGACGAATAATATATTTGTACATAGAAAGTACAATTTTATGTACAAATATAAAACATGAGAAAGAGGTGCGCAATATGCAAATTACAGATGTACGTTTAAGAAAAGTAAATTCAGAGAACAGAATGAAAGCTGTTGCTTCTGTAACATTCGATAACGAATTCGTAGTACACGATATCAAAGTTATCGAAAGCCAAAATGGATTATTTATAGCTATGCCAAGCAGAAAAACTCCAAACGGAGATTTCAAAGATATAGCTCATCCAATCAATGCTGAAACAAGAGAAAAAATCCAAGCAGCTATCTTAGAAGCTTATGATGCTCCAGATGCTGAAGTAGCAGAAGATTCAGCAGAATAATATAAACGATTGTGTAAGTGGCTTTGCCACTTACAAATCATTATATGCGTTAGAATAAACGAAATAATGACCTTGCAAAAGGTCATTTTTTGTATGTAAAATTATTATGCAAAGGAATAATATTAAACATTCACTTATTTTATTGCTTTTCAAAGAATGTATCGATATAATAAGAAAAAAGAAAAGGAGAGCAAAAGAAAAATGAAGAAAATAAGGGGAAACAAAGGTATAACATTAATTGCATTAGTTATTAGTATCATTATTCTATTAATCTTAGCAGCAATAACAATTAATTTAACGATAGGAGAAAGAGGGATATTAACAAGAGCTAGAGAAGCAGGAAGAAACTATCAAAATGCAGCAAATTATGAAGATGAACAATTGGCGAAGCTATTAGAAGGAGAACAGAGGGAGGAAAAGAAAGCCCGAACAGAGGTTATTCTAATGAGAGAAAAAGTATATCTCTTAATGCCAGAAGGAAAAATAAGAAATGCAAATGGAATAGAAGAGAGAGAACTTAGTAAAGTAGAAATTGGAGAAGAAGTATTACTAGAGGCTAATGGAATAAAGCAACAAGAAGGTAACATTCTAATTGATAATGATGGCAAACTATATGAATGGAACGAAATAGAGAATAAATATATTTGTATTACCGATATAGCTGGAAGTGTATTGCAAGGGAAGGATATAGTAGATATAGTTACAAATGGTAGTACAGTAATTGCAAGGGATAGTAATAGCAAACTATATACATGGGGGAATAATTGGTATGGGCAATGTGGAGATGGCACTACGGAAAATAGAAGCACTCCAATCTGTATTAGCGATATAGCTGGAAGTGTGTTGCAAGGGAAGAATATAGTAGATGTAGTTACAGATGGTAGAACAGTAATTACGAGGGATAGTAATGGTAAAGTATATGCATGGGGGAATAATTGGTATGGGCAATGTGGAGATGGCACTACGGAATATAGAAGCACTCCAATTTGTATTAGCGATATAGCTGGAAGTGTGTTGCAAGGGAAGAATATAACAGGTGTAGTTAATTATGATGCCATAGTAATTGCAAGGGAGAGTAATGGCAAATTATACGGGCTTAACTGGGAAGAGAAGAAATATATCTGTATTAGCGATGAAGGTGGAAGTGTGTTGCAAGGGAAGAATATAGTAGATGTAGTTGCATATGGCGATACAGTAATTGCGAGGGATAGTAATGGCAAATTATACGGGCTTAACTGGGAAGAGAAGAAATATATCTGTATTAGCGATGAAGGTGGAAGTGTGTTGCAAGGGAAGAATATAGTAGATGTAGTTGCATATGGCGATACAGTAATTGCGAGGGATAGTAATGGCAAACTATATACATGGGGATATAATGCTTATGGGCAATGTGGAGATGGAACTACAGAATATAGAGAAAACCCAATCTGTATTAGCGATGAAGATGGAAGTGTATTGCAAGGGAAGAATATAATAGATGTAGTTACAAATGGCGATACAGTAATTGCAGTGGATAATAATGGCAAAGTATATGCATGGGGGGATAATTGGTATGGGCAATGTGGAAATGGCACTACGGAAAATAGAATAACAACCCCAATTTGCATGAACGAGGTGTATGAAGGTTTTAAAGACGTATTTATTGATGAGATTGGGATTAAAACAGATGGTGACGATTACTGTATTTTTTATCATACACAAGATGATAAAGTATTTGGATATTTATGTATCATTCGACCAGAGTGACATATGAACTTCGCACTTGTTTCTCTTTGAAATCTAGTATTATAAGAATAACAGGGGAAGATAGGTAAACGGAAGAAACAGCATATACAATCGAAAAATAGAAAATTTGTTATGCAGAAACAAAAAGTAGAATGGGGTTCCATTCTACTTTTTACAAAGTTCATAAATAGCATTGGTATAAATTTTTGTTGCTAATAGTAAATTATCAATTGTTATAAATTCATCAATTTGATGGCACATATCTTTATTCCCTGGCATATTAGCACCAAAGGATACAAAGTTTGGGAAGGCTCTTGCATAAGTGGCACCTCCAATGGCAATTGGTGTAGTATCGAGGTTCGTGGATTTATGGAATACATTGCAAAGAGTTTGAATAAGCCAATTATCTTTTGGGATATAGAGAGGTTCCTTTTCTCCGAAAAAGCTTATCGACATAGAAGATGGAAGAGAAGATTTTAGTTTTTCTTTTATAAAATTAAGCGTGGTATGAATAGGGATTCTTAAATTCATACCAAGAATAAGGTTAGAATCTTTTATCATTAATTGTGCCACATTTAAAGTAAGGTGTCCTGATTCATCCTGCAAATGAATTCCTAAACTGGAGCCATCATATTCTAGTTTTAATTTTTCGTAAAAATAGGATAATAAGTTATTGGTAATTCCATATATTTTAAAAAACTCATAAAGGACAATCAATACTTGTGAAATAGCATTGGTTCCTAAATCTGGATGAGCTGCATGAGCACTTACACCATGAGACGTCAGGCAAATAAGATGATGCAAAGTAGAAGGCTCATGATTGGAGTCTTGTGAAGGTACGTTTTTTTTAGGAATGCTTTTTATGACTTCCTTTTCAATAGATATAGAAAAGCGGTGTGTATTCACAATTGCTTCTAAATTGTGGATACAGTCATCCAAAGGAAGAGACTTATCCACTAAAAGTGAAATTTTACAATATTTTGGAACGACATTAATTGCATTATGATTGCAATCCACATCGACAATTTGTATTTTTTCTTTTAAATTAGGAGAAGATACAAACACACTTAATAACCCTTTCTCAGCATAAATGCAAGGAAAATCAGCATCAGGACTAAAACCAAAAGATGGTATTTCTTCATGCCTTTTATAATACTCAATACACTTCCAATCATTTTCTTCATTCAAGCCTAAAATTAGACGAACACGTTTTGTTATCTTACAAGTATCCATTACCACTTTCATAGCATATAAACTAGCCATAACAGGACCTTTATCATCAATCGCACCACGACCATAAATCTTTCCATCTGCAATGGTGGCACTAAAAGGAGGATACGTCCAATTTTCACCTTCTGGAACAACATCTAAATGCCCAACAATTCCAACTAACTCATCACCTTCACCAAATTCAATATAACCACAATACCCATCAATATTCTTCGTACGAAACCCTAAACGATTTCCTAAATCTAACATATATTCTAATGCCTTATTGCAGTTTTCACCAAACGGCTTAGAGGGGGTAGAAGAATCAGATAAAACACTTGGAATTCGAATTAATTTGCAAGTAGAAGAAATAATATCTTCTTTTAATAAATCAATTTCTTTCTCAAACATAAAAATCTCCTTTCTTGTTAGCAATATTATATGAAGAAAATAGAAAAATATCAATAGAAAAAGCCTACTTGAAAAAATTGATATTCAAGTAGGCGGAAAATTAACAGTTTTTTGAGTTGAGAGATAGCGTTTCTAAAAATGAATGTATATCTGTGCGATATTTATCCGCAAGTTCAACTTCAATAATAATACTTTTAGATTTATAATAAAAAGTAACTTGTTGAAGTGGCAAACTGGAAATGCGCGACAGACAACATACATCAGACTCGTAAGCATAAGTGATTTCTTCGTCCGTTCCAAGCTTTAAAAAGAGTGCTAACTTTTGCTGCTCTTCACGTTGAGGATTAAAAAATTTACAGAAAAGGTAATAATTTCCGTTGTCAATTGATAAACGCTTAAGCCGAATGTTATTTGGTGTCAAAAGCTGTATGCCAAAGGAACGGGATTTACCAGATAAATCTGCTTTTATCCGAAAAAAGCGATTAATCCGTTTGATTTGATTTCGAATCTCTACAGATGCTGTTTCCTCTTCAACAGGAAAAGAAAAAGTAAAAAACATATGGTTCTCCTTTCATATTGCCTTGATTGGCTTTTTATGTAATCTATTATACTACATATCTAGGGAAAAGGCAACAAAATAGAGTTATGTTACAAAAAAATGACAAAATCTTATGATTTTGCCATTTTTTTCTTGACATACGGAAATGGGCGTTGTATAATAGATAAGCATGTAGATTTGCGGTGAAGTGGAATGTGGCTACATCCTTACGGGTGGA
>CAOKNG010000017.1 GCA_948470025.1 uncultured Clostridium sp.
ATTAGAAGATGGACTAAAGCAAGGACTAGAAGAAGGAATGAAACAAGGATTAGAAGATGGACTAAAGCAAGGACTAGAAGAAGGAATGAAACAAGGATTAGAAAAAGGTATGAAGCAGGAAAAAATAAGTATAGCGAAGGAAATGAAAAAGAACAACTTTCCAGTTGAATTAATTGAAAAGATGACAGGATTATCTAAAGGAGAAATAAAGCAAATACAATAAAAATTAGAAAAAAGAATCTTTAGGTATAGAGATTTTAAGAAGGAACGGTTTGTGACTAATTGGTCAAAAACTATTGCAATTTTGAAAAATAAATAATAAAATGATTACATTATCAATATACATGTAAAAATGAAGAAACTTTGGAGGCATGAATATGATTATATTATTAGATGCAATGGGAGGAGACAATGCACCAGATGCTACTATAAAGGGAGCAGTAAAAGCAATAAATGATGTCAAGGCACATGTTGTATTAATTGGAAACGAAGAAATCATTAAGGCAAAAATAAAAGAATTTTATGGCAAAAACGATATTAAAGAAATATCAGAACGTTTGAGTATTCATCATACGGAAGAGATAATCGAAATGTGTGACATTCCAACCCAAGCCATAAAACATAAAAAAGATTCCTCAATGGTAGTAGGATTTAATATGCTAAAAGAAGGAAAAGGGGACGTCTTTATTTCAGCAGGAAATAGTGGTGCACTATTAACAGGTGCTACACTATTAGTAGGAAGAATAAAAGGAATTGACCGCCCAGCACTAGCTGGAATTTTACCATCTTATAAAAGTAGATTACTATTAATTGATTGTGGTTCAAATACCAATTGTAAACCAATCAATTTATTACAATTTGCAGAGATGGCAAGTATTTATTTAACCAATACATTTGGCACAGAAGCACCAACCGTAGGGTTATTAAATATTGGAACCGAAGAAACCAAAGGAAATGAGTTAATTAAAGAATCATATCAATTATTAAAAGAAAAATCGGAAGAATTAGGAATTAACTTTGTAGGAAGTGTAGAAGGAAGAGATGCTTTTTCTGGCAAGTTAGATATTCTAGTTGCAGATGGGTTTACTGGCAATGTCTTTCTAAAAACAGTTGAAGGTGTTGGAAAGTTAGTAAAAAGAACCTTAACGGAAAGCATTAAGAAAAATGTATTTACCATGCTTGGAGCCATTCCAGCAATGCCTTCGATTAATGCACTTTCCAAAGCAATGGACTATAAAGAATATGGAGGAGCATTATTTTTAGGAGTAAAAAAACCAGTTGTAAAAGCCCATGGAAGTAGTGATGAAAAACTATTTGAATTTACCATTAAACAAGCAGAAAAATTTGTAGAAAACAAGGCAGTTGATAAGATGATAGAACATTTTGAAAAAAATGAAAAAAACACTTGACATTTCTAAAAACATATATTATTGTGTAGATAATCAATTTTAATTTTCAATTGGAGGGGGGTGAGCTTCAAAAATGAGTTCAGAAGAAATTTTTGATAAAGTAAAAGGAATTATAGTAGAACAACTAGGAGTAGCTGAAAACACAGTTACTATGGAAGCATCTTTTATTGATGATTTAGGAGCAGATTCACTTGACATTGTAGAATTAATTATGGCATTAGAAGAAGAATTTGACCTAGAAATTCCAGATGCAGACGCAGAAAAAATCGTTTCTGTAAGCGATGTTGTAGACTACATAAAAGAAAACGTATAAGAAAAAAGAAGGGCATGACCTTTCTTTTTTCTTATGGTGGGAATGTGATATAATTAGTTATATAAAATAATAAGTTGTAGGGGATTTTTGAATATGGAAAAACTTATATCGTATGGTTGGGTATATATAACATTAGCAGTGGCATTTATATTATTAGTTAAGGAAATTATACAGTCAAATAAAGATACAAAGATTAAAGTTATTCTAGTATCTTTATTAAATTTTATAAATTATTGTTTATTACTATACTGTTATAGTTTTGTGTCATGGGTTGTAAAATTCGATGAATTCTACAAATATCCATATCATTATCCATTTTGTATTTTTGTTTTCATTTGTTGTATAATTGTATTTATAATATCAGGAACATATTGTATTAAATATCAAAAAAATATATATGGTGAAAATGCAGCTATTATATTTTTGTTTATTACACACATAGTAGCGATTTTACTTTTGATATTTTTAAGAATACCATACTTTTTAGGGCTTTAGTAAATTTACTAATAAATAAATTGCAAATAGGAGTTAAAGATGGAATATGTATTTGAATTTATATTAGAAGTAGTTTTTGAAGGTGGTATTGAAGTAAGTAAAAATAATAACATACCGAAATATATTCGATACCCATTAATTATAATAATATCGTTATTTTTTATTGCTGTGATTGGACTTATATTTTTTGTAGGTATCTTGTCGTTAAAAGAAAATATGCTTTTAGGAATATGTTTTATATTAATTGGATTATTTATGCTTATCATGAGTGTTATAAAATTTCGAAAAACTTATTTTTCGAAAGTAGATAAAGATAAACTTGTATAGAAAATTAGATGATGAGTAAATAGGAGCCTTTGTGAAGATATTTGCGTTTTTTTAAGGTTTGGTATATAATGGGAAAGGTGGTGATAAGGAAGTGGAATTAGAACAATTTGAAATTAATATTGGTTATTCTTTTTTAGATAAGGAAAAATTAAAGACAGCATTAACCCATACCTCTTATGCCAATGAAAGAAATATGACAAGTAATGAAAAATTGGAGTTTTTAGGAGATGCTATTTTAGAATTTATAACGAGCCAATATTTGTACAAGCATTATAAACACCTAAAAGAAGGAGAAATGACTAAAGTTAGAGCAAGCGTTGTATGCGAAGAAAGCCTATACCAAATCGCAAAAAAGCTTAATTTTAGTGATTTCTTATACTTAGGGAAAAGTGAAAGAGTAAGTCGGAGGGGAAAAAAGACCTGCTATTTTAGCAGATAGTGTAGAGGCAGTGATTGCTGCTATGTACTTAGATGGTGGATTAGAACCAGTAGCAAGATTTATTACAACACATTTAAAACAACCCATTGAATTGGCAAGCAAAAGTGTTGGCTTAAAAGATTATAAAACCGTTTTACAAGAAAAATTACAAGCACATGGAGAGGTTCATATTGAATATAATATTATTCATGAAAGTGGACCAGACCATAATAAACGTTTCGTAGCAGAAGTAAAATGCAATGGACAAGTATTGGCAATAGGAGAAGGACGTTCAAAGAAAAATGCAGAAATGGAAGCAGCAAGAATGGCAATGGAGGAAAAATTAAAATAGGAGGTAAAACATGAAAAATAATAAGAAGCAATATATTATTCCCGTTTTTGTACCACATTTAGGGTGTCCCAATGATTGCATTTTTTGCAACCAAAAGGCAATTAGTGGTCAAAAAAAGCAAGTAACCAAAGAAGACGTGAAAAAAATAGTAAAGGAATACTTAGCAAGTTTTAAAGACGAAGAGGCTTTTAAAGAAATTGCTTTTTTTGGTGGAAGCTTTACAGGAATTGATGTAAGTTTGCAAGAAGAACTTTTGCAAACTGCATACGAATATATTGAAAGCGGAGAAATTGATTCCATTCGTATTTCAACAAGACCAGATTATATTGATAAAGAAATATTAAAAAGGTTAAAAAAATATAAAGTAAAAACCATTGAATTAGGGGTACAATCTACGAACGATTATATTTTAACAAGAGCAGGAAGAGGGCATAGCTTTGAAGATGTAAAAAAAGCCTCTAAGTTAATTCGTCGTTATGGGTTTAAATTAGGACATCAAATGATGGTAGGACTTCCAGAAAGTACGAAATTAGATGAATTACGTACGGCAAAAGACTTAATTAAATTAAAACCAAAAATGGTAAGAATTTACCCAGTGCTTATTTTGAAAAATACAAAACTAGAAGAGGAATACAATGAGGGAACCTATGAACCAATTACCCTAAACCAAGCAGTAGAACGTTCAAAGGAACTTGTATATCTATTCAACAAAAGCAGAGTAGAAGTAATCCGTATTGGACTTCAAAACACAGATGCCATTTCAGAGCCAAACAATGAAGAAAGTGATGTAGTAGCAGGTCCATTCCATCCAGCTTTTGGGCAATTGGTAGACGATAGTATTTGGTATGATAGCATTGTTGATAAAATCAAAAAATTTAATGTAAAAGTAAAAGAAGTAGAAATCAAGGTAAATCCACAAGATGTAAACAGTGTTATTGGACACAAACGAGAGAATGCGAAGAAACTAAAAGACTTATATGAAGTAGACATTAAAGTAAAAGAAGATGAGAATATAAAAATAGGAAAAACGGAAATGACAATCTTACAAACATTTAATGATTTCAAAGAAGATGATAAAATAACAAAATAAGAAATGGTATAAAATGCCTATATTTGTAAACAATACAAATATAGGCATTTTAATAATTGTAGGAGTTGATGCCGACATCGACTCGTAAATATGTTCAAGATACAAGGAGGTCCTAAATGACCCTAAAAGAAAAAAGAAGAGAATTGAAATTAAAAAAATATAGTTTTGAGTTAATTCAAATCATACTAGGCAGTTTTTTAATGGCAAGTGCAGTCTCATTATTTTTGCTTCCAAATCAATTATCCTCTGGTGGATTTACTGGAATTGCAACCATTTTTTACTATTTCTTAAAACTCCCAATGGGAATCAGTATTATTTTACTAAATGTACCACTATTTCTATTAGCATTTATCAAAAAAGGAAAAAGCTTTGTCATAAGAGGAATTTTAGGAACGACGTTTCTATCTATTTTTACGGACATCTTAGACCAATACCAAGCCCTAACCCGGAGACCGATTTTTAGCCTGTATTTATGGAGGTGTCGCAATGGGAGTAGGAACGTCACTCATACTAAAAGCACATGCCTCCACAGGAGGAAGCGACATGCTTGCCTATGTCATAAAAGAATACAAACCACAATATCGTACAGGAACCTTAATTATGATGATTGATGTTATAATCGTCATTCTTAATACCATTTTCTTTAAAGAAATAGAAGTAGGATTATATTCTGCCATTACCATTTATTTAATGGGAAAAGTCATCGATATTGTATTTGAAGGAATTAATTTTACCAAACTCATCTACATCATATCAGACCAATATTTAACCATATCAGAAGAAATTATGAAAGAAATCGAAAGAGGACTCACCGGAATTTACGCAAAAGGCATGTATACCAATGAAGAAAAAATGATGCTACTATGTGTTGCCTCAAGAAACGAAGCCATGCGTATCAAACAAATCAGCAAAAAAATAGACCCACGTTCTTTTGTCATTATTTCCAATGCAAGAGAAGCCTATGGGCTTGGGTTTAAGAGGGAGTAAATAAAATTGCAGGGGCGACTAGTAGTCGCTCGTTTTCTTCGAAGAAATTACATAGAAATTCTTTCAAAAGCATATAAAGTATGATAAAATGGAACATGAGGATGAGAAGATGAAAGAACAAAAATTAGTGATAAATCAGATTGATTTCGAGCCAAGGCATATTTTTGAATGTGGGCAGTGTTTTAGGTGGCATAAAAAGGAAAATAACGGTTATATAGGTGTTTTTGGAAACAATGTGTTAAGTGTTAAAAAGCAGGGAAAAAGCATTGTGTTTGAAGGAATTTGTGAGGATGAGATTAAGAAAATAGTGGATGACTATTTTGATATGAGAACAGATTATGCAAAAATTAAACATGAGTTAAGCCATATTGACGAATATTTAGCAACAAGTATTGAGTTTGGGCATGGAATTCGTATTTTAAACCAAGACTTATGGGAAATGATTATTTCTTTTATTATATCCGCAAATAACAATATTCCTAGAATTCAAAAAATTATTGAACGAATTTCGAAAGAATATGGAACACCAATTATGTGGAAAGACGAGACCTATTATACGTTTCCAACCAAAGAACAATTAGGAAAGGCAAGCATAGAAGATTTACGAAAATTAGGCTTAGGATTTCGAGATAAGTATGTATATGAAACAACAAAGAAATTTTTACAAGAGGACATTACAATAGAAAAATTAGAGAATACCCAAGATGTAAAAGAAATAAAAAAGAAATTAGAAACCTTGCCACGGAATAGGACCAAAAGTAGCAGACTGTATTTTACTATTTGGTATGCACCGCTTTGAAGTATTTCCCATTGATGTATGGGTAAGACGCGTGATGAATGAGTTATATATTAAAAACCAAGATGAAACCAAAGTAAAAAAACAAGAAATCGAAAATTTAGCAAACCAAAAATATCAAAACCTAGCAGGATTAGCACAACAATATCTATTCTACTGGAAACGAGAAACGGCATAAACAGGAATGGCAGCTATTATTGAATAGCTGCTAAATTTTTAGCATAAATAAAAACATATGTTTTACAAGAAACAAAAAATAATATATAATGATAAAAAATAAAAAAGGAAATGATATTATGCAAAAAAATAAATTAGCAATATTTGAAGAAAAAGAAATAAGAAGAGAATGGTATAAAGATGAATGGTATTTTTCAGTTATAGATGTTATAGAAGCTTTAGTTGAAAATAACAATAGACCAAGAAAATATTGGAGTGATTTAAAACAAAAGCTTATATCAGAGGGATTTATTGAAGTGTCCGAAAAAATCGGACAGTTGAAAATGCTAGCAAAAGATGGAAAAATGAGATTAACAGACGTAGCAGATACAAAAACAATGTTAAGAATCATACAAACTTAACCAAATTAGATTTCAAACAAATGGAAGGATAAATTTTACAGGAGAGAAAAGGAGAGATTAAAACATTTTCCTTGAAATTCATAGTGATTTTTGATAAGATATAGAAAACAAAAGAGCAATAAAAAGGGGAAATAGAATGAAGAGAAAAATCTTACAATACATCATAACCATATCCATCATATTAATTGGAATTTTGGCTTGCAATACAGTACAAGCCAAAAGCTATACCATTGCCAATATGGACATGCAAGCAACCATTTTAGAAGATGGGTCAGTAGCAGTTCATCAAGAATTGACGTATGATTTTAATGGACAATACAATGGAATTTACATTGACATTCCAGATACATTAGATACTGAAGAATATGATAAATTTCGAAAACAGACGACTGCTTTAAAAGATAGTTTATACAATGCAAGTGCTGTTGCCATTACAGGCGTTTCGGAACGAAAAGGCGAGGATAAACAAATCTATGAAAAGGTAGCAAGTAGTAGTAATGGAAGAAGCGGGGTATATACCATTGAAACAGCAAATGGTATGAAACGTATTAAAGTATATTGCCCAGCAAACAATATCAAAAAGACATTTGAAATTGATTTTATCTTAAGCAATCTTTGTGTAAAACATAATGATATTGGGGAATTGTATTATAATTTTATTGGAGGCGGTTGGCAAACTACCATTCAAAACTTAAATATTGATATTCACCTACCAAACAACACAAGTAGCGAGGATTTAAAAATATTTGCTCATGGACCATATAATGGGACTTGTAAAATCGTTTCACCAACACAAGTAAACTTATCGGTTACCAATGTAAAACCTCGGGCAATATGTGGCAGCAAGGGTATTATTTCCTAATGCAAACATGCCAAAAGCAACCAAGACCTCAGGAATTAATGCAATGAGTCTTGTGATGCAAGATGAAGAAAATATCTATCACAATATAGAAAAGAAAGAAAATTTTACCAAAAAAATCTTTATGATGGCAGGCATTTTGCTAATCTATTGGATTATTTTAATTCTTCTTTTTGAAAAAGACAAAAAATATTCAGTGGTACAAGTAGAAGAGGAAGAGTTAATGAAAAAATACAATCCTCTTTTAGCAGGATGTATCAAGGAAAGTAGAACCGTTCTTGCAAGAGACATCATTGCAGTATTAATGAACTTAATTGCAAAAAAAATAGTAGAGTTACAAGTAACTCCTACCATGAAAGGAAAAGATGGTTATATTTATGAACTTCGAAAAAAAGAAGAAAATGAGCAGGCAATGGACGAAATCGAACAATACGTATATAACTGGTTTTTTGGAAATTCTAGTAGCAAAAATTTAGTAGAGCGTTTAAAAGAAATGCCAAAAGACAAAGAGGCAAACCGCAAATTCAAAAACTTAAACGAAATGGCACAAGGAACATTGCAATCGTTTGGAGCAAACAAACAAATGCCACAAGGAGTACGAATTTTTAACACACTACTACTTGGAATTTGTATTGTACTTATTTTAATCCATATTCAATTTAACGGATTAAACATCTATACCGCAGAAGGAATTCGCTTTGGATTAGGAAATATTTTTTACATAGCACTTATCTTTTTCCCAATGCTTATGACACTTGTTTATATACCACTAAAAATCCTATCCACCCTAAGACACGGGATTAATAAAGTAACCAAGCAATTTTCTGGTAAAAAAATAGTATCAACAACAATTGCCATTGTTGTATTAGACGTAATCGTCGTACTAGCCACAAACTTTTTCTTGCCAAATAGCTATCTCGTTGCCGATGAAATACTACTAGGAATGGCACTTGTTATTGTATTAACCGATAACTTAATGCTAAAAAATTCGCCAACCATGATAGAAGATTTTAGCAAAATCAACCAAATGGCAGAAAAATTAGAAAATACACTAATGAATGAGCGTAATGTAGAAGAAGTATTCTTATGGGAACAATACCTAGCCTATGCGGTTTCATTTGGTACAGCAAAAAAGATTTCAAAAAAGATAAAAGATATGCCATTAGATGATGATTTATTAAATTTAGTAGAAGATAAAGACTTTTATAATTTCCTAAGTACAGATTATTACATGTTCTACCACTATTCAAGCCTAGACTATATCTTTTTAAGAAATTATTACAAATCCATAGGAAAAGTATGGAAAAGCTATGCAAACAGCTCGAAAGGAGGCTTCTCTGGAGGTTCAGGAGGAGGATTTTCCGGCGGTGGTGGTTTTTCTGGTGGAGGAGGCCGTGGACGGCGGCGGCGGAGCCTTCTAAGAAAGGAGACAAATAATGGGATTACGATTGATTTATGGGAAAGCAGGAAGTGGGAAGAGCGAATTTTGTTTTCGTGAAATGAAAGAGAAATTAAATGAGCCAAATAAAATCTATATGATTACGCCAGAGCAATTTTCGTATATGCAAGAAAGAAAATTGTTAAATGTGTTAGAGCAAAATGCAGTTATTCAGGCAGAAGTATTAACCTTTGCTCGTATGGCACATCGTATTTTAAAAGAGGAACGGAGGATTTGCGAAAGTCGAACTTTCCAAATCGGGAAAAGCGATGCTGATTTCTCATTTGTTGCAAAAGCAAAAAAAGAACCTAACTTTTCTTAGTAGGTCAGATGAAAATGTGGAATTGGTGATAGACCAAATAAAAGAATTAAAAAAACATATGGTAACCAATCAAATGCTACAAAATATTAAAAATGAAACCCAAAACCCATATTTAAAAGCAAAACTAGAAGATATTTTGGTTTTATACAATGCCTATGAGGAAACCATAAAAAATGCTTATATTGACGAAGATGATGTGCTAACTATTTTATCAAACAAATTAGAAGAAAGTAGCATGTTTCAAGATACCATTATTTATATTGATGAATTTTCTGGTTTTACAAAACAAGAATATGAAATTATTCGCAAGCTATTGCGACAAGCAACACAGGTAAATATTACAATTTGTACAGACAATTTAGAACAGGCAAGTGACTTAAACGACATTTTTTATACCAATAAACAAACCGCAAGCAAGTTAATGAAAATAGCAAAAGAAGAACAAGTAGAAATTGCAAAACCAGAACAAAGAAAAGAACAAGTGCGATTTCAAAGTGAAGAATTGCGTGTATTAGAAAAAAATATGAGTAGGCAAAGTACAATAAAATATGAAAAACCAACAAGTGATATAGAACTTTTTCTAGCACAAAATCCATTTTCAGAAATCGAGCAAGTAGCCAAAACCATCATTCATCTAGTAAAAAAAGAAAACTACCGTTACCGTGATATTTCGGTAATTACCAAAAACATGGAGCAATATGCAAGTCTAATTCGTGCCATTTTCGCAAGGTTTCACATTCCTGTTTTTGCCGACCAAAAAAAAGACTTTAGTGATAATATTTTAGTAAAATATATCCTTTCGGTTGTCGATATTTTTGCTAAAAACTGGTCTTATGAAACCGTGTTTCATTATTTAAAAACAGGATTTTCGCCTTTGGCAAAAGAGGAATTATTTGAATTAGAAAACTATTGTATTTCCTATGGAATAAAGGGAAATAAGTGGTATCAACAAGAATGGAAAATAGCCAAAAATGATGAAGAATTAGAAAGATTAAATCAAATGCGTACAAAAGTAATTACCCCATTATTAGAATTCAAAACTAAATTAACAAGAACCAAAACGGCAAAAGATGTATCAAAAGCTTTGTACGAATTTTTATCACAAAATGAGATTTATGAAAAATTACAAAAAAAAGCAAAAGAGCTAAGGGAAGATGGAAGAATTGAATTAAGCAATATTTATGAAACCAGTTGGAATATTGTGATGGAGGTAATGGATGAACTAGTAATGGTGCTACCAGAAGAGAACCTATCGTTTGAAGAATATACCAAACTATTAAAAATAGGGTTAGTTAGTAGTGGTCTTGGCACAATTCCTGCTACCATTGACCAGGTGATGATTGCCGATGTGGAACGAAGTAGAACTCATAAGGTAAAGGCGGCTTTTTTAATCGGTATGAATGATGGTGTTTTCCCATCAGCCCATAAAGAGGAAGGATTTTTAAATGACCAAGATAGAGAATATTTAAAAGGGCAAGGAATGGAGCTTGCAAAAGACACCAAAGAACAATTATATGAAGAGAATTTTAATATTTATAAAGCATTTACCATACCAGAAGAAAAGTTATTCCTTTCCTATGTATCTTCTGATAATGAAGGAAAAACACTAAGACCATCGATTTTAATTTCAAAATTAAAAAGAATGTATCCCAATTTAATAAAAAAGAGTGATATGATAAAAAAGGATAGTAGTATTACCACAAAAGAAGCAACTTTTTATGAATTACTGACCAATATTCGTGATTTTGAAGATGGAAAAGAAATTGATAAAATGTGGTTTTCGTTATATCATTTTTATCAAAAAGATGAGGAATATAAGGTTAGGCTAGAAGAGGCAATCAAGGGAATTCAGTATCAAAATCGACCAGCCAATATTTCGAAAGAAAATGTAGAGAATTTATATGGAAGTACCTTAAAAACCAGTATTTCGAGATTAGAACAATATAAAAGGTGTGCATTTTCATTTTATTTAAAATATGGATTAGGTTTAAAGGAAAATAGTCTGTTTGAAGTAAAAAGTATTGATACTGGGAACTTTATGCATGATGTAATAGACGAGTTTTTTTCACAGGTGCTTCGGTAGGAATTTAAAATTAAAAGAGATGCAAGAAGAGGAAATAGAAGAAATTATCAAAAATATCATTCGTGAAAAGCTAACCCAAAATAGCAATTACATATTAAGGGCAACGAAAAAATACCAAGTATTAACGAGAAGATTAGAAAAACTAATTTTGCAAGCAATGAAGTACATTATTGTTAGCATTACCAACAGCGATTTTGACATCATAGGAAATGAAGTGGAATTTCGAAAAGGGAAAGATAATCCACCAATTACAATAGAATTAGAAGATGGCAAAAAGGTAGAAATTATAGGGAAAATAGACCGTATTGATTTAGCAAAAGGAAAAGATGGAAACTATGTTAGAATTATCGATTATAAATCATCAGTAAAAAACATCGATTTAAACGAAGTAGTAGCAGGTCTGCAAATTCAGCTATTAACGTATTTAGACGCAATAACCAGTAAACAAGAAGACCTAATTCCAGCAGGAGTGTTATATTTTAATCTAATCGACCCAATCTTAAAAGCCGACCGCAATAAGACCAATGAGGAAATCGAACAAGAAATCAAAAAACAATTTAAAATGCAAGGCTTGATTCTAGCAGACGTAAATGTAGTAAGAATGATGGATAAAAACCTAGAAAAAGGAGCATCCAATATCATACCAGCCTACCTAGACCAAAACCAAAACATCAGTGAAGCAAGGTCAAGTGTAGTTACCAAGGACGAATTCAAAACCCTACAAAAACACATTGATAAAGTCATAAAAGAAATTGCAAAAGAAATCTACTCAGGTGAAATCGAAATAAAACCATACTACAACCAAAAGAAAAAGAAAACCCCATGCGACTACTGTGAATACAAATCCATCTGCAACTTCGACCCAAACTGCAATTCTTACTACTACATCCCAAACAAGGCAAAAGAGCAGATTTTGGAGGAGATTAGGGAAAAATAAGAAACGTATTGACAATATGAGAAGAATTGATTATAATATAAGTAGATAAAAAAAGAGAAAAAGGCTAAGCCCCTTTCTCGTTTGTGTTAGAATTGAAGTTTGATTTTGCTGGTCGTACTTCAATTCTTTTTCTATGTATACAAATACTATAACCGAACAAGTCCGATTAAGAATACTGTAATACCAATAGAAAGAACCACTAAAGCAATTCCAACACATAACTCCATTAGCCTCACCTCCTTAAAATGGCATACTTAGCACTACAATTTGTAATGCTAATGGATACCATCATAAAGTCATAGTGAGGTTTCTAACAACAGAACAAATGTATCATAATAAAAAACAAAAAGTCAATATGATTTTACAAAAAAACAATGCGAATAAAATCAGAAAAATAAATAAATATATTGACAATATGAAAAGAATTGATTATAATATAAGTAGATAAAAAAAGAGAAAAAGGCTAAGCCCTTTTCTCATTGGTTGTTGAATTGAAGTTCGATTTTGCGGGTCCTACTTCAATTCTTTTATTTCTACGCATATAATCATTGGCACGAAATCGAAGATTTCGACAATGATTTATATGTATACAGACATTATAACCGAACAAATCCGATTAAAAAGACTGAAATACCAATAGAAAGAATCACTAGTGCAATACCAATGCATAATTCCATAATCTTACCTCCTTATAATAACATACTTAACATTACAACAAAGTAATGCTAATGTATATTATCATAAAGTAACAGTAAGACTTTCAACAACAGAACAAATGTATCATAATAAGAACAAAAAGTCAATATGATTTTACAAAAAAACAATACAAATTTGAAACATTGACTTTTTTGGTTGTTCATAATAGAATAGTAACCAACAAGGAGGAGTAAGGAAAATTTATGGTGGATTTATCAAATGAGACGATGATACATAAACGAATGAATGGGGTTGAATTTTTGCAATTTCGAAAATTGCTTGAATATCCAGAAATTGTGCATTGTTATACATTAAAAGCAAATGGTTTTGATATTGCGGGGAATGATACATATGAGGAAAAAAGAGAAATGTTATATGCTAATTTTGAAAAATTAGCAGGGGCATTGGGGATTCGAAAAGAAACCATCATAAGACCATATCAAACCCATACAAATGTGGTAAAAAGAATAGATGAAACACCAAATAAACTTACAATATTTCCAGAAGAATTAACAAATGTGGATGGGTTAATTACCAATAAAGAAGAGATTACATTTTCTTTGGGGTTTGCAGATTGTACACCAATCTATTTGTATGACCCCATAAAAAAGGTTATACGGGAATATTCATTCTGGTTGGAAGGGAACATTAGGAAGAATTGGAAAAATTGCGGTAGAAAAAATGATACAACAATATGATTGTAATCCAAAAGACATCATTTGCTTCATTGGCCCATGTATTAAAAAATGTCATTTTGAAGTCTCAAAAGATGTAGCAGACCTTTTTCAAAAGGAATTTTGCAATATGGAACATATGGAAGAAATCATTACTTGTGTTAATTTACAAGAGCAAAAATATGTTATTGACACATGTAAAATAAATCAGAATATGCTAAAAGAAATAGGGCTTTTGGAAGAAAACATAATTGATAGTGGAATTTGTACTGTATGTAACAGTGATTATATGCATTCTTACCGAGCCAATAAAGAATTCGCTGGAAGAAACACGGCAATTCTAGGAATGAAAAAATAAGGAGGAAAAAGCATGCGTTATCCAGAAAATTTAAAATTAGGAGATACCATAGGAATTTGTGCACCATCAAAAGGATGTGATGAACCAGAAAAAATTGAAAGGTTAGAATT
The DNA here is from genome assembly GCA_948470025.1 of uncultured Clostridium sp. GTDB lineage: Bacteria > Bacillota > Clostridia > TANB77 > CAG-508 > RGIG8482. Next base: position 14,243 of record CAOKNG010000017.1, read on the forward strand.
AGCCATCAAAAAACTAAAAGGAATGGGATATAAAGTAATCGAAACCGAAAGTGTGCGAAAAGACGAACAAGGAAGAAGTGCATCTGCGAAAGTACGAGCAAACGAATTTATGGAATTATGGAATAAAAAGGAAGTCAAATTAATTATTTACGCAGGTGGAGGAGACTTTTTAATGGAAATGCTAGATGAATTAGACTTTGATGCCCTAAAAAATAGTACACCAAAATGGACACAAGGATTTTCGGATATTACCCATTTAAGTTTTTTACTAAACACCATTTGCGATATACCAAGCATGTACTGTGAAAATGTAAAAGACTATGGAATGACACCACTATACCGTAATTTAATAGATTGTTTAACCATCGAATCTGGAGAAGAAATACGCCAAACTTCATTTGAAAAATATCAGGAAGAAAAAGAAGACAATGAAGACGGAACCTATGCTTTAACGGTTCCTGTAAAATGGAAAAATGTTAGAGGACAAGAAAAAATCGTAATGGAAGGACGCTCTTTAGGTGGCTGTATCGATTGTGTAGATACCTTAATTGGAACAAAGTTTGATACTGTAAAAGAATATATTGAGAAATATAAAGAAGATGGAATCCTATGGTTTCTAGAAGCTTACGAAATGAATACACCATTATTACAAAGAATCCTATGGAAAATGAAACATGCAGGGTATTTTGAACATTGCAATGGCATTATTTTTGGAAGACCATACATTATGAGAGAAGATTACGACCTAACCCAAGACCAAGCTATACTAGATGCCATAGGAGATCTAAACATACCAATTATTACAGAGGCAGACATTGGGCATGTACCACCACAACTTGCCATTGTACAAGGAGCGATTTTAAAAATTACATCTGAATATGGAAAAGGAATAGTTGAAACATATTTAAAATAAAGAAATAGTAGGAGAAGAAAATGTTTGAAACATGGGAAGAATTAGAGCAGTCAATTGTAGAATGTAAAAAATGTAAATTATGTAATGGTAGAACGAATATTGTATTTGGAACAGGAAACAAAGAAACAAATCTTATGTTTATAGGAGAAGGACCAGGAGCAGACGAAGATAGGCTACGGAGAACCATTTGTAGGAAAAGCAGGAAAGCTTATGAATATGGCATTTGAAGGAATTGGCATAAACAGAGAAGACGTATATATTGCTAATGTAGTAAAATGTAGACCACCAAACAACCGTAATCCAGAAGCAGACGAAGCGGAAGCATGCCTAAATTATTTGCGAAACCAAGTTATGCTAGTAAAACCAAAAGTAATTGTGTTACTAGGAAGTATTGCTCTAAAAAATATTTTAGGAAATGAATATGGAATTACTGCTTCTAGGCGGAAAATGGGTAGAGCAAAAAGGGATTTTATATATGCCAACTTGGCACCCAGCCGCACTTCTTCGCGATGACAATAAGAAAATTGAGTTTTGGAAGGATTTAAAAGAAGTGAAAAATAGAATGGAGCAAATGAATTAGAAAGTAGTAAAAGGAAGTAGTGGAAGAATGATAAAGAATTTTTTTGGACATTTTAGAAATGTGATGGTACATAAATGGCTTGTGTTTTGCTTGTGTTGTAGAGCAGGTATTCCTTTTCGAGGATTGGTACATGACTTATCGAAATTTTCTCCCACAGAATTTTGGCAGGGAGTAAAGTATTACCGTGATGGAAAAAGAAGTCCAATTCAATATGCAAAGGAGGATTATGGCTATTCGATAGCATGGTTACATCATAAAGGAAGAAACAAACATCACCCAGAATACTGGTATGACCCTAATGCACCGATGAGTTTACCAGTGATACCATTTTGCTATGCTTGTGAAATGATATGTGATGGGCTAGCAGCAGGTAAAGTATACCAAGGGAAAAATTGGACAAAGGAATATCAATTAAGTTATTGGGAAAAGTGTAAAGACCAGTTTATGCTAAATGAAAATTTGAAACAATTTGTCACACAAGTTTTTACACAAGTAGCCGAAAAAGGAATTAGAGAAGTAATAACAAAACGTAATTTAAAACAATATTATGATAGATGTGTCAAAAAGTAGTATGCTATAATGTGTGGTCAGGAAGGATTGACATTTGTATTTGTTCATCATAAAATAGAAAACAAGTTTATGAAAAACTTAGTATGAGAAATAGAATAGGGAAAAATAAAAAATTTATGGAGGGAATATCATATAGTAAAATATGTGGTTACAAGAAAATATGAAATATGGTAAAGAAGAAATAAAGAAAAAAGCAGAGTATTGTTTAGGATGTAAAGTGAAAATGTGTAGAAAAGGATGTCCTTTAGAAAATGATATTACACAGTTTATCGCATATGTAAAAGAAGAGCAGTATGAAGAGGCATATAAGACCGTATGCAATACGACAGTATTATCGCCAATTTGTGGTAGAATTTGTCCACATAAAAGCCAATGTGAGGGAGCATGTGTACGAGGAATAAAAGGAGAATCTGTTAGTATTGGAGATTTAGAGGCATATGTAGGAGAATTAGGACTTCAATATGGGTATGAAATTCCAAAATTTAGTGAAGAAAAGAAGAATAAAAGGATTGCAGTAGTAGGAGGGGGACCAGCAGGATTAACAGTAGCCTCATGGCTTGTAAGAAATGGTTATGAAGTTACCATTTATGAAAGATACGACAAACTTGGTGGGATTTTAAGACATGGTATTCCAGACTTTAGGTTAGAAAAAGACATATTAGATAAGCAAATTGAAAAGATACTTGGTTTAGGAATTCAGGTGGAATATGGAAAAAGTATAGGAAAAGATTATGTATTAGAGGATTTAGAAAAACAATATGATGCGATTTTCCTTGGAATTGGAGCAAATATTTCAGCCAAAATGGGAATAGAAGGGGAGAATTTGCAGGGAGTTTATGGTGGAAATGAATTATTAGAACACTATTCTCATCCACAATATACTGGAAAAACAGTTGCAGTGATTGGTGGCGGAAATGTAGCAATGGATACTGCAAGAACCATCAAGCGATTAGGAGCAAAAGAGGTTACGATTATCTACCGAAGAGCAGAAAAACAAATGCCAGCAGAAAAAAAAGAGATAGAAGATGCCAAAGAGGAAGGAATCAAGTTTTTATTCCAAACCAATATTGTAACAATTCATGGAAAAGAAAAAGTAGAAGAAATTGAATGCATAAAAACACAACTTGTAAAAAAAGAAGGAGAAACAAGAGAAGTACCAGTGGATATAGAAGGAAGCAATTTTATATTACCAATGGACTATGTGGTAATGGCAGTTGGCTCCAAACCAGAAGAAAGCATTGTCAATACACTAGGAGTAGAATTAACCACAAGAGGAAACATCAAAATTGATGAAAACTACCAGACTTCAAAGAAAAACGTATTTGCAGGAGGAGACATTAGTGGAACAAAAGCAACCGTAGCATGGGCAAGCCGTTCTGGAAGAGAAGCCGCAAAAGCGATGATGAGATGGTTGGAAAGATGATTTTAGGGACGGGGGTAAAAAGTATCTAAAAGATACTTTTTACCCCCGTCCCTAAAATCATCCTTTACATTTTTACATTTACCGTTTCACCCGAAAGACCAAATAATTTCTTTAATTTGCTAAATAATTTTGCAAGCAATCCTTGTTTTTTTGGAACTAAGGATAAAGAGGTAGGAATACTAGAATTTTGATTCTGAAGTTCAATTCGTTTCCAATCTAAATCTGCCATTTTCTTTATATAGTAATCATTATAGAACGAATAGGTATCGGTATAGCCAATATAATCTTTAAAATTATATAGTTTTTTACGGTAATCTTCCATTTGTACCAAAGTAGAAATGGCATTAAATTTTTTATCAAAGTAACTGGTTAAAATTAAATTTTGTGTGTTTAAAAATAAACTTTGAATTTGCATACGAAGCTTTGCAATCTTACCAGTAATTTTATCAATACTTTTGGAATCTTCATCCATATCAGCAAGAAGAGAGGTTTGAAAACTTAAACTATCTTCTAAATCCATTAATTTATCAAGATTGGATTGTATATCATAAAAGGTACTTTTATTGGTTAATAAAATAAACTTATTCATAAATAGGTCATTACTATAAAGAGTGCTATTAAATAAATCATAATTACCGAGTTACATAAGCCATCTGTGTGATTAACGTACATTCAAGGGCATAATGAGATGGACTATAGGTAGGAAGGGTAATATCGAAATACTTTACGGTATCCAAATGTGCTTCCATAGCATAGGAACTCATTAATTGAACAGCAGCTTCATTTAAAGCCATACCAGGAAGGCTACTGCTAGTAAAATTACAAAAACCAAGACGAAGTAAGTTACCTTTTTCGTCACAGTATTCTTGCAAAGCATGAATACACTCATGGATGGCACATACGTCAACATGAGTTAAATCAGTCGTCTCATTAAAATAGATAGAATGATTTTTATAATAGTATTTTGCACTAGATAAAGTATCTGGCATTCTTGCAACATACATATTAATTCTCGATAATTTCATAAATAAATCTTTGGCACTCAAATTTTGCCCTGGAAAAGCTCTTTCTAATTTGTCTGCAACTGATTTTGCAATAGAATTAATCGTAAGTCTATCTAGTGTACGAACAATTTCAATTCCTTCTTTTTTTAGTTCTTGCTTAATATTCATTCATTTTCTCCTTTGTAACGAATACTTTTATTATACAACATTTTGTCTAAAAATGTATGTCGGAAAGGTTAAGAATATATTACTTTTTTATGACAGAAGAAAAGCAGGGAGTATTTCCCTGCGAAAGTTATTTTACAACAATATTATAAATCTTATTGGTAACATAGATTTCTTTTATAATGGTTTTTCCTTCTAAGTAAGATGCTACTGTTTTATGGGCAATTTCTTTTATTTCTTCTTCTGGTAAGTTCATTTTAACATCTACATTTCCACGTAATTTTCCATTTACTTGAATAGGAAGATTGAAGGTATCTTCTTTTGTTTTTTCTTCCTCATAGGTTGGCCAAGTAGAGTAAGTAATTGATGTAGAATTTCCAAGTAATTGCCATAGTTCTTCGGTTATGTGTGGGGCGACTGGGTTTAGTAATTGTAAAAAGCCAAGTGCGTAGGACTTTGGAACAACATCTGCTTTGTAGCAACTATTAATAAATATCATCATTTGACTAATGGCAGTGTTAAATTCCATATTTTCGTAGTCATGTGTTACTTTTTTTACGGTATAATGATAAACACGGTCTAGTTCTGGGTTTTCGGTATCTTGTATTTTATCGGATTCGGAATATAATCTCCATACACGGTCAATAAACTTTTTCGAACCTTCAATTCCATTAGGATCCCAAGGTTTGGCAGCATCAATTGGACCCATAAACATTTCGTATAGTCTTAGAGCATCTGCACCATAGTTTTTAACCATATCATCTGGATTAACAACATTTCCTTTGGATTTACTCATTTTTTCTCCATTGGAACCTAAAATCATACCTTGATGGCGAAGTTTATAAAATGGTTCTTTTTGGCTAACAATTCCTTTGTGATATAAATATTGATTCCAAAATCTTGAATATAGTAAGTGACCTACAGCATGTTCAGGTCCTCCCATATATAAATCAACAGGCATCCAATGTTTAATTAATTCTGAAGAAGCAATTTCTTTTTCATTATGTGGGTCAATATAACGTAAGAAATACCAACTAGAACCAGCAGAACCTGGCATAGTAGAGGTTTCTCGTTTTCCAGTTTTTCCATTACAAAAAACGGTTACCCAATCGGTTTTTTTGTCAAGTGGAGAAGCTCCTGTTTTAGATGGGCTATAATCTTCAAGTTCTGGTAATACCAAAGGTAGTTCGTTATCTTCTAATACTTCCATGCCATCTTCAAAATGAACAATTGGAATTGGTTCCCCCCAATAACGTTGTCTTGCAAAAATCCATTCACGTAGTTTATAATTTACTTTTCTAATACCAATATGATGTTCTTCAAGCCAAGTAAGCATTTTTGAAATAGCATCTTCTTTACCTAATCCATCTAAAAAGTCTGAATGGATATGAGGACCATCTTCTACAAATGCTTCTTTAGTAACATTCCCACCTTCTAAAACAGGGATAATGTCTAATCCAAATTTAGAAGCAAATTCATAATCTCTTTGGTCATGAGCAGGAACTGCCATGATAGCACCAGTACCATAGGTTGCTAGTACATAGTCGGAAATCCAAATTGGAATTTTCTTATTATTAACAGGATTTATTGCATAACTACCAGTAAATATTCCTGTTTTTTCTTTGCTTAACTCAGTTCTTTCTAAGTCCGATTTAGAAGCAGCAAGTGCAATATATTTGTTAATAGCAGCTTCTTGCTCTTTGGTAGTAATGTTTTTTACAAGTTCATGCTCTGGTGCTAATACACAATAGGTAGCACCAAATAGAGTATCTGGTCTTGTAGTAAACACAGTAAAATGTAATCCATCACGATCGGCTACTTTGAAGATAACTTCTGCACCAACGGATTTTCCAATCCAATTTCGTTGAATTTCCTTGGTAGACTCTGGCCAGTCAATCTCATCTAAGCCAGCTAATAAACTTTCAGCATATTTTGGAATATCCAATACCCATTGTTTCATATTTTTACGAACAACAGGATAGCCACCACGTTCACTTTTTCCATTAATTACTTCATCGTTAGCAAGAACCGTACCCAATTCCTCACACCAATTAACCGGCATTTCCACTAATTTTGCGAAACCATCTTCATAGAGTTTCTTAAAAATCCATTGTGTCCATTTATAAAAATTAGGGTCAGCAGTTGAAACTTCTCTATCCCAATCAAAAGAAAAACCAAGCATTTTTAATTGTCTTTTAAAAGTTTCGATATTCGCTAAGGTAAATCCAGATGGATGTTTCCCTGTTTTAATTGCGTATTGTTCAGCAGGAAGACCAAAAGCATCCCATCCCATAGGATGAAGCACATTGTATCCTTGCATTCGTTTCATTCTAGAAACAATATCGGTTGCTGTATAACCCTCTGGATGACCAACATGAAGACCTTGTCCGAGAAGGATAAGGGAACATATCTAATGCATAAAATTTAGGTTTTGAAAAATCCCATACATCGGTTTTAAATGTATTATGTTCGTCCCAATAATGTTGCCATTTTTGTTCGACCTCTTTAAAATTATAAGCCATGATTCATCAATCCTTTTTATTAAATTTTAGGTTATTATATAACAAAAATGCCCAAAAGAAAAGTATAAATCAAAAAATAAGCAAGATAAAATTAACAAAAAGATAATAGTTGTGAAATATGTGCTTTTATGATAATATAGATAAAACATAATCATTGAAGGATAGTTATATGAAGTTATTAGAAGAAAGTAAACCAAGAGAAAAACACTATGAAAGACAAGAAATAGAAAAAACAGTATTTTATGAAAAATTTGAATAGGAGGAACGTATGAAATTACATGTTGTATTAGTAGAACCGGAGATA
>CAOKNG010000018.1 GCA_948470025.1 uncultured Clostridium sp.
TGCTTTTGGTTGGTCGCCTGTTGGCTTATATTCTGAGTGTAATTTAAACATTTTTCCTCCTTTTTGTGACCTAATTCGTAAAAGTAAAAATCTCTAAATGGAATTATCGGGTTTACATTTTGCATTATTTTTTTGATTTTACGAATTAGGTCACAAAACTATAATACTTTTTTAAATGAATCGTCATTTTCTCCTACATGCATATCTATTTCCATTTTATCTATTTGTTTGTATCCATTGTTTAATAAAATCTATGTGCTTTTTCTAGTATCTTACTTTATTTTATACTTTTTATATTATAGCAAATATTTGTTCTGTTTGGAATAGTTTTTCTAAAATTTCTATAATTTTTTCTTTTTCATAACAAAATAAGAGGAAATACCAGACATTTCCTCTTATTTTGTTATACTTTTATCTTCTTTATACCTTCTTAACATCTCATTCCATTCCCTGTAATTCTCATCGTTCCTATGGTCTTCTATGGTAAAGTTTTGTTTGATATAATTACTTAAATATTCTCCTATTTTCTCGGCTCCTTTTATATTTAGATGGTCTCCTTCATCTTGTGTATCTGTTTCCCAATCAATATTGATATTTTCATCATAGTTTAAATCGATAAATTTTACCTTGTTACGATTGGCATATTCTGCTATGGCTTGGTTTTTCTCTGGTGTCCAGTCTCGTGGTTCTGGAATTTTGATTAGTACTAATTCACAATGATTCTTTTTGCATAGTTCTATCATTTGATTCATTTTTTCTTCTGATTCTTTTGAAATTTCTGTAGTATTTTCTACTTTTGTTGTTGCCATTAATTCTAAATATTTTTGTTTTGCTTTTTTATCGAATTTTCCTTTATATCCTTTTATTACTTTATTTACAAAGAAACCACAAAATGTATATTCGTCTTTTACTACTAACTTTCTAAAATCGGTTTCCTTTAATTTGGTTGCTCTTGAATGGTATCGTAAAATTGGAAAGATACAGGATAATTTATCAAAATTGGATAATTCAAAATCAGAATCCATTATCATTTCTAACTTATTTTTTCCAAATTTCATAGAATCAATAGATCTTCTTATTGCTAATTCATCATTTTGCTTTTTTGTCGCAAAAGCTTCCCCTACTTCTACAAAAAACACTTTTGGTTTTTGATACTTTAGTGCTTCCTTCATCCAGTAGTACGATGCCCATAATTTTTGTCTTGGTGTTGATAATGGATATCCTGTTACTCCAATTCGATCATATATTTCTAATGGAGAAACTCCTGTGTAAATGCATGAGTTTCCTACATATATCATATCGACTGTATTTTTTTTTCTTTTATAAAACTCAATAACAGAATATGACTGAAACCATTCTTCATACGTTCCATTTGGACTAATGAAAACTCCCATCATACAAAAAAGCACCATAAAAATTGCAACAAATACAATTACTTTTACTATATTTTTTATCTTCTTACTCATAACCCCATTTCCTTACTTTAGAATTGTCCATAAATAAAACTTTGCACATGATACCCTGGACCATAAACACCAAATAGAATAATGGCAAATATTATCATATAAAATACAAACCACCTGAATATTAAATTTTGTTCTTTTAACCAATTTCGTACACTTTTTCCTTTTTCTTGGTATACACTAACTCCTAATAAAACGATCATCGAAACCATCAAAATTACAATATCTTCACCCTTTATACCACCTAGTAAAAATGCTTGTCCATTAAATAATCTTTCTAAATTATGTGGATGCAAAATTGATTTTAACATATCAAATGCTGTTTGCAAATTTTCTGCTCGAAAAATCGTCATACCAATACATACCAGTCCACCTGTTCTTAGCATTTGCCAAAAACGATAACTCCATGCTTTGGTATTAATTTTAAATATCGCAATTATCTTATTTCCAAGTGGTTCTATTAGTTTTCCAAGTATCATAATCGTATAGTAATATAATCCATATACTAAATATTTAATTCCTGAACCATGCCAAATTCCATTACTTACCCATACACACAATAACGAAAAAGCAATGGGTATTATTTTGGACAAATACGATTTTTTAAAAATCTTCCTTGCACTTTCCGTTAATTTAATCGATGCTTTTGAAAGGGATACTGGATAAAATACATAGTCTTTTAACCATGTACCAAGTGTAATATTCCATCTTCGCCAAAATTCATCAATGGATTTTGAGAAGAAGGGTCTTTCAAAGTTTTCACTTAAATGAATTCCAAAACACTCAGCTACTCCTCGTATGATGTCAATTCCCCCAGAAAATTCCGCATAAATTTGAATGGTATATGCCATCATTCCAAATATAATAATCGGTCCCGAATATGCGGTATAATTGGTAAATACCTCGTTTGCATACATAGCAATACGGTCAGCAATTACCATTTTCTTAAAATAGCCCCATAACATTAACTGTGTCCCATTTGTCACATTGTCATAAGTTATGGCATGTGGTTCATATAGGCTATTTGCTAAACTATTGTATCTTCCAATTGGTCCTTGTACAACTTGAGGAAAGAATACTAAAAACAAGGCTACTCTTCCTAAATTTTTGTCTGCCTCTATTTTTCCTCTATAGACATCTACTATGTAACTAATTGCTTGTAAGGTATAGTAAGAAATCCCAATTGGTAATATAAATTTGGCAATTGGCAGTTCTATATTGATATGTAATATATGAAAAAGAGAATTGATATTTTCTCCAATAAAACCAGAATATTTTAGTATGACTAAAATCCCTAGATTAAACAAAATTCCAATTGTTACAATCCATTTTTGTTTTGTTTTTGCTTGCTTTTTATATTTTTTCTTTTGTTCTTTGTTCTCCACTCCTTTTATTTCTACTGTTACACGTTCATTTATCTGTTTCATTTTTAATGCTATATAATAAACGGATATTGTTGTCATGATAATTGCAATTGTCATATAGGTACTATTCAAAAAATAGAATAAATAACTTGCTAATAGTAATACAAGCCATTTTGCTTTTTTGGGTATCATTTTATAAGCAATTACTGTTACTGCAACAAATAGTAGAAATTCCAATGAATTAATTACCATTGTTCCTTCCCCTTTTTATTTCTTTCTAGTCTTCTTTCAATTTTTCAACTAATGTATAAATTGTTTTGGCAGATTTAAAATTTTCTGGTAGTAAATCTGCTGGTGTAATTTCAATATCAAATTCATTGTTTAGTCTTGCTACCAAATTTACAATATCAAATGAATCTAATACTTCATCTTCAATTAAATTATCTTCGCTTTGGAAATCAACTCCTGGTTTTACAAACTCCAAAATTTTTATTACTTCCTCCATGTTTTTCCTCCTTCTTATTATTTTGCCGCTCACTTTGGTGTATCTCTCAGTATATTGTAACATTCTGTTTCAACTGTTTTCGGTCTATTTTTCCATTTGCGTTGTATGGCATTTTTTCTAGTTTTATGTATTTATTTGGTCTCATATATGGTAATAGTTTGTTGCTTGCTTGTTTTGCTAGATTATTTTCTTCTATGGTCCCTTGGTAGAATACTATAATTTGATCTGTTTGTTCTTCATAAATTGCTGCACAAAGGACAATCCCATCGATTCCATAAATATTTTTTTCAATCTCGCCTAATTCAATTCGATATCCCATGTGTTTAATTTGATAGTCTTTTCTAGATATATATAACAATTCACCATTGTCATTGTATTTACCAATATCTCCTGTTTTGTAAACAAGTTCTGGATATTTTGTATTCAATGGGTTTTGTACAAAAGCTTCTTTTGTTTTTTTCTCATTGCCATAATAGCCATCTGCTAAAAATGTTCCCCTTACTAAAATCTCTCCCTCTTCGCCTTGTTTTGCTTCTGTTGCGTCTTCTTTAATTAGAATCAAATTGCAATTATTGCAATGTGTTCCTATTGGTAAGGTTTCATTATTTTGAAATTTTCTATTTACTATGTAATAGGAACAAATATCTGTGGTTTCTGTTGGTCCATACAAATTTGCATACATACAGGTTGGCAAAGCATCTTGCCACATATTTAATTGTTTTACTGGCATAACTTCTCCTGCAAATAGAATCTTCTTTAAATCTGGTAAATCAATCTCGTCTAATGCCCCCAAGTTAGCTACAATGCATAATGCAGATGGCACCCAATAGATTGTGTTAATTCTCTTTTCTTTTACAAATTCAATTAACTTTATTGGAAAAGAAAAATACATTTTTGGAATAATGTATAGAGTTGCTCCTGTTAAAATTGTTGTATATACATCTAAAATTGACATGCTAAAATAGAATGGCGTCTGACTTCCAAAGATTGTATTGTTATCTATATGGAATGTCTCTTCCACCCAACTTGTATATGCAATAATAGACCTATGGTTTACTACGGTTCCTTTTGGCACTCCTGTGGAACCTGATGTAAATAGTACATAGGCTGGGTCTGTATCAATTTGTTCTTCTCTTACTTTTTGAAGAATGGTTTCCTCAATGATATTGTTTACTAAGTCCTCGTATAATAAAATTTGAATTCCTTCTAATTCTAATTTTTCTAGTTTTGATAAATTTTTTGTATTGGTAATCATGGTATGACATTCTAAAATTTCTACCATATTTTGAAGTCGTTCTTTTGGTGATTTTGTATCAACAATGGTGTAAAAATTGCCACTATATAGTACTCCCATCATCGTTTCTAAACAGTCAATGGTTTTATCCATCCATATCATAATAGGCACTCTTTTTTCGCTTATTTTTTGTAATAAGCTTGTCCCAATTGTTTTTGCATGTGCTACAAAATCCCCATATGTAATCTCTTTATCACTCTCGCCAAAAATAATTTTTGTTTCATTTTGATGACTCGATTTTTCTAATGCTTCTAATACATTTTTTAGCATGAGAACTTCCCCCTTTTTCATACATTTGCCATTGTACCACTAACTTTCGTCTTTTTCAACACTATTTTATGAATATTAATATAATTTTAATATTTAGAACCCCCAGTCACTTTCGGTAACAGCCCCCTTATGTAAAGGGGCCTTTGATTTGTTCCTTTCAATTATTCTTTCCATAATTTATAATTTTCTTCTTCGATTTTGTTTATTTTTCCTAACTCATGGGTTTGAATCAATTTTTCTTTTTCTTCTTTTGAAATGTGTTTAATAGCATATTCTAGTTTTGAAGCAAGTATTCTATTTTCACTTTGCCATGCACATTCTAGTTTCTTGGCGGTATGACGGCGGGTATATTTAGCACATTTGTCATCTTTTTCAAAATGTTCTTTCATTCTACGTTCTAAATCTGTAGTAATTCCTGTGTATATTGATTGATCTTCACATCGTAACATATATGTATAATACATCGTTTTCTCCTTGTACTCTATCTAAAAATTTTAATTTTTTCTTCTTTTTATACAACATACAATAAAATGCAAAGAAAGTGTAAAAAGTTAGCCATTAATACACATATGTGGAATACTGTATGAATGTATTTATGTTTTTTGCCTATTATATAACATATCGCACCTAAGGTATATACAATTCCTCCTGCTAATAACAAAATGAATCCTTGCATACCTAATAATACAGGTAGCACATTAATTTTAATAATAATACACCAGCCCATTGCTAAATAACAAATCATTGAAAACACTTTATATTTCTTTAGGTCAATAGAATTTAAAACAATTCCTAAAATAGCAACTGCCCAAATGACTCCAAAAATAGTCCATCCAACTCCTATGTTATATTCTCGTAATGTGCATAATGCAAAAGGCGTATAGGAACCTGCTATTAGCAAAAATATCGTACAATGGTCTAATACTTGCAATACCTTTTTTCCTTTTAATTTTGGGCTTAATCCGTGGTATATGCTAGACATGGTATATAACATTAGCATCGATACTCCAAAAATAACCCCACTTACCACTCCATACGCACCTTTTGCTTTTATACTACAAAGCACAATTGCTATAATTCCGATTACTCCACCAACAATGTGAGTTACCATATTTGCAATTTCTTCACCTTTTGTATAACTTGGTAATTCTCTATCCTCTAATTTCGTTCTTTTCATCTTATCACCTTTCCCTTACGTCTTTACTAGATTACCACATAAGTACTTCTTTTGTAAAGTTTTTCCTATTTTTGGTACGCTTAGTCAGTTTTTTGTTTTTTTATCTTAAATAGGCTAGACTTTTTATTGATTTTTGTGTATGATATTATACATACATTAGAAAAAATATTGGAGGGAATAAGAATGAAAAAATTATTACAAATATCTTTTATTATTTTAGTTATATTGATGGTGTTAGTCCCTAATTTTGTACAAGCTACTGGCGTAAACATGAATTTAACACGAAATACATCTATCGAAAACACATCCACTGAAAATACAACTATAGATGATGATACTAATACAATGACCGAGCCAGATGATACTACTTCAAATACAGACCGTTTATCACCAACCACTACAAATAACTCTGCAAGTGTTAGTACACTAAACCAACTACCAGAAGCAGGACTTGGACTTAATAATATTGTTAATATTATTTTGATTGTAATTGGGGTTTTATTAATCCTTTTAGGTATTGCGATTTTAATTCGTTTGAAACAATAAAATAAATTTAAAATTTTAGTAAAATAAGGTAAAGAATACTTTATCTTATTTTTTTGTCGTTTTTTTCTAGGATAGTTTATTTTTTGATGGATATTTTTCGAAAAAAAACTCATACTATTATTAGTTTTCAAAAACTTAATTTTTCTAGGAGGTAAAAAGATATGACAAAGAAAATTTTTGCTCTTATCATTGTGATGATACTTATATTGGCTACATCTTCTGTATTTGCAACAAATGAAATAAAAGATTCTATGGATAAAACAGGAAGTACCGTAAGAAATATTGTGGATGGAACTGGGAATGTATTAAGAGATACTGGTGCTGCTATTACAGATGGTGCTAAAAACCTTGGTGAAGATGTTGAAAATGGTGCAAGAAATATGGGTGAAGCAATTAGTAATGGTGCAAGAGATATTGGAAATACTATTAACAATGGTGCAAGAGACGCAGGTGCTGCCGTTAGTAATGGAGCTAGCCGAGTAACAACCGATTTAACAAGAAGCGATAATATGAATAGTGGATATACCGCTACTAGAACTTCTACTGAAAGTGGTACCATTATGGGAATGAGTGCAAATACTTGGACATGGTTTATTTTAGCCATTACTGCTCTTGCCATTATTGCTCTTGTTTGGTACTATGCAATGGAAAATAAGAATGCATATGGTAAACATCATAATGATTAATTTTTTCTTTTAGGTCGATGATTGCATCGGCCTTTTTTTCATGTTATAATAGGAAAAACTAAAAAAGGAGAATAGTCATGTCATCACTCATTGCGAAAAATCCCATAGCACATCATAACTATACGATTGAGAATACTTTAGAAGTAGGAATTGTGCTAAGTGGAACAGAAATAAAATCAATTCGTCAAGGGAAAGTTAATTTAAAGGATTGTTACGCCATTGTGAAGGATGGCGAAGTGTATGTTCTTGGCATGCATATTAGTCCTTATGAGCAAGGAAATATTTTTAATAAAGACCCTCTTCGTAACCGTAAACTGTTATTAAACAAACGTGAAATTAATCGTTTAATTGGACTAACCAAACAAAAAGGATATTCCCTTGTTCCTATTTCTTTATATTTTAAGGGTAGTTTTGTGAAAATGGAACTTGGTATTGGAAAAGGTAAAAAATTGTATGATAAAAGGCAGGAACTTGCAAAAAAAGATGCCGCAAGAACAGTCGAAAGAGCATTAAAAAACAAACAATATATGTAGGGTGGCTATTGCTTGTCTAATACTTCGAAGAATAGACGAAAACTTGCACGCCTCTATAATTAAAATTGAATTTATAATAAAACAGAACCTTTCGGTTCTGTTATTTTTTATTTGAATGATTTGATGATTTTATCAAATTTTTCACTAACAGCATCTTTATCAGCTTCTGAAGATGCTAATGTTAATACATATGCTTTGTTATCTTTTTTAACTAGGATTTGTGTAAGTGCCATTGTTTGACCTTGGCTTGATGCAACATAATCTAATTTTGCTGCTTTTCTACCATTTAAGTTAATGTATTTACATTAATATTATTGTCTTTAATGGTCATTTGTGATTTAATTCCTGGAAGTGATGCCTCTACATATCCTTCAAATGTTAATGCACTTGGGAAAGTATCTGTTACTAAATTGAAACTAGCTCCTGTTACATCTGGATCCATAAACATTGGTTGTGTTTCTTTTCCAATTGATACATAGTTTGATGGATATTTTAATTCTACTCCAGCCATTTCGGTAAATGTTGTGTAATCTGATGTTTCTTCTTCTGTATAAACAGGTAAATCTTCTAATTCATCTTTCTTTTGTTCTTCCCCTTGTTGTCCACATCCTGTTAAAAGCATTACTGTAATTAGCATAATAACTGCTAATAAACCTAATTTTGTTAATTTTTTCATTTCTTTCTCCCCTTACTTAATAATATTTTATTTATATTTAAACTCTATTACTAGAGCCAAATACCTCTTTTATTTTGTGCTGTACCGTTTTTTTAATTTCTTCCCTTGCTGGTTGTAAATATTTTCTTGGGTCAAATGTACTTGGTTCTTCGGCAAACACTTTTCGAATTTGTGCTGTCATGGCAAGCCTTAAATCGGTATCTACATTAATTTTGGATACTCCACTTTTGCTTGCTTCATGAAGCATTTCATCTGGAACACCTTTTGCTCCTGGAATATCTGCTCCATACTTGTTACACATTTGTACTAATTCTGGTATAACGGTAGATGCTCCATGTAGTACAATTGGCGTATTAGGAATTAGCTCTTTAATTTTGGCTAATATATCAAAACGTAGTTTTGCTTCCCCCTTGAATTTATAAGCTCCATGGCTAGTTCCAATCGCAATTGCTAGTGAATCACATCCTGTTCTTTCTACAAATTCTTTGGCTTGAACTGGATCAGTATACATAGCATCTTCTGCTGCTACATTGACATCATCTTCAATTCCAGCTAATTTTCCAAGTTCTGCTTCTACTACTACGCCATGAGCATGTGCATAATCTACTACTTGTTTTGTAAGTGCAACATTTTCTTCAAAATCATATTTTGAACCATCAATCATAACAGAGGTAAACCCTGCATCAATACACATTTTACAAGTTTCGAAGTCTGGTCCATGGTCTAAGTGAAGAGCAATTGGAATGTCTGGTGCTTCTTCTACCGCTGCTTCAATCATTTTCATTAAATAATTGACTCTAGCGTATTTAATTGCACCCGAAGACGCTTGCAAAATCACTGGTGATTTTTCTTCTTTGGTAGCATCAATAATTCCTTGGATAATTTCCATGTTGTTTACATTAAATGCTCCAATAGCATAATGTTCTTTCATTGATTTTTCAAACATTTCTTTTGTCGTTACAAGTGGCATAACTCTATCCTCCCTCCTTTTTTCTTTTGAAATCTTGTTCCTAATGTATTTTATTGCTAAATTTGTAATCTGTCAAGATTTCTATTGCATAATATCATAAAAATTTTTAAAAACATATCCTTTTTCCCTTAAATAGGCAATAATTTCAGGTAGTACTTCATAAGTTAATATTTTATCCCCTGCATCATGCATTAAAATAACGACTGTTGTTTTTTCGCCTACTGTTTCTATCATATTTTCCATTAAAGCTTCTTTGGTTTTTGCTCCTGCTGAATCATTTGTTAATGCATTCCAATCGATAAACCCAATTTGATTTTCTTCTAATACTAGTTTTACTTCTTCTTTTATTTTTTTGTATTTTCCGCCAGTTGAACCTCCTGGAAAACGGAATAAATGACCATCATATTCTAAGCCTATCGCATTTTGTATAGCTTGCCTTGTTTTATTATATTCATCTAATATCGCTTCTATGCTACTATAAATTTGTGGATAAATATGAGAATAGCCATGATTTGCAATATAGTGCCCTTCTTCATATTCTCTTCTTACAATACTAGGGTTTAGTTCTACTCTTGAACCAAGCACAAAAAAAGTTGCTTTTATATTTTCTTGTTTTAACAAATCTAAAATAAGAGGTGTAACCGTTTTGGATGGTCCATCATCAAAAGTTAGATAAACTGCTTTTTCACCAGAATGATAAATATTACTTAACTTAGCTTTTGCTTCTTCAGAATATACTGGCAAAAAATTAACTACTGCTATATGCTTTTGTTTCACTGCTTCCCCTATCACAATGGAATTATCACTAATGGAATTATTTTCCCCTACCGATTTACCATGAAATTTTGTAAAGAAAAAAATAGCAAAACAAATCAGAACTATTACTACAATAGCTATACTAATAACAATCTTTTTCTTGTTCATTTTCGACTTTTCAACTTCCATCAATCCGTATATCACTTTCTGTCCCCTTTTCTTATTTTTTATTATACACTAAAGCAAGATATTTTAATAGTATTTCTATTTCATTTTCAGCATTGTGACATAAATGTACAGTCATGTAATATTCTCTACAATTTTAAATTTCTTTTAGCAATTTCATCATTTTTACATAGTTCTCACTATCAATAATTGCACTGCCTACTACTGCTATATCTACTCCTGCTTCTTTTACTTCTTGCATGGTTTCTAAATTAATTCCTCCATCTGCTTCTATATCAAAATCTAGCTTATGTTTTTCACGGCAGGTATGTATTTGTTTTATTTTTTGTAATGTTTCTGTTAGTAAGGCTTGTCCTCCTTTTCCTGGTTCTACGGTCATTATTAATACCATATGTACAAATGGTAAAAACTCATAAATTTCTTCTATTGGTGTTTCTGGTTTCACAGAAATTCCTACTTTTATTCCATTTTCTTTTATCTTTTTAATAATTCCTTCTACTTCTTCCTTGTTTTTGCATGCCTCATAATGGAAAGTAATACGGTTTGGTGAAAATGGAAGATATTCCTCAATATGCTTATTTATATCTTGTACCATGAAATGTACATCAATTGGAATATTGGATACTTGCTTTATTTGATTGGTATACTCTAGCATTCTTCCAGTTGTATCTGCTTGCACAAATTTTCCATCCATTACATCTATATGATAATAATCGGTATGTGCCATTTCTAAATCATATATTTTTTTCACTGAGTCATCTTTTATGGATAACAGTGATGTTGAAATTTCTACCATTTGTGTTCCTCCTTATCTTTTAAATCTTCATATATTTTCACGTAATTTTCATATCGTTGTTTTGTAATTTTGCCTTCTTCTAAAGCTTCTCTAATGCCACATTCTTTTTCCTTAATATGGGTACAACCTACATATTTACAATTCTTTTCGGCTGTTTTAAATTCTTTGAAATATTGGTATAAATCTTTGCTTTGAAGTTCATAAATATCAAATGTAGAAAATCCAGGAGTATCTGCAATATATGTATTTTCGTTTAAACGATATAACTGTACTGTCGTTGTTGTATTTTTTCCTTTCTTATTTTTCTTACTTATTAGCCCTTCTTTTGTTATATTTTCTTGAAAAATCGCATTTAACAAGGTAGATTTTCCAACACCAGAATTACCAGAAAAAGCACTTACCTCTCCTTCTATTGCTTCTCTTACTTGCTCAATTCCCTTATTTTCACTTGCACTTATTACCATAACAGGATATCCTAAATTATTATAAATTTCCCTAATTTCTTGTATCTCTTCTTCTTTTCCTAAATCTTGTTTATTTAAAATAATCACAGAGTTAATTCCCATAAATTCCGCAAATGCTAATTGCTTATCTAATAACAATAAATCTGGTTTTGGCATTTTCATCGATACCACAAAAATAAGTCTTGTAACATTTGCAATTTTAGGTCTTTTCATATAATTTTGCCTTGGCAAAATCTTCGTAATGACTGCTTCCCTTTCCTCTTTCCTAATTTCCTCAAATTCTACCATATCCCCTACCACAGGCACAATATCTTCTATTTTAAACTTCCCACGTGCCACTGCTTCATACAATACCTTTTTATCTTCAATCCAATATGTATTGGAAATATTACTAACAATCCTACCTTGCATTCCTTCTCCTATTCTTTCATTTTTCATATACATTTTTGTAGGGGGCGATGCCCTCATCGCCCCTTTTCATTATTATTGAAACGTATATGATGTTTCACTGCTTAAATCCAATGTGTGTGTTTTAATCCATTTTCC
The DNA here is from genome assembly GCA_948470025.1 of uncultured Clostridium sp. GTDB lineage: Bacteria > Bacillota > Clostridia > TANB77 > CAG-508 > RGIG8482. The sequence continues at coordinate 12,233 of CAOKNG010000018.1, forward strand.
ACCTTTGGAGTCGGTTATTTCAACTTCAATCTGTACACTTCCTGTTCCTCTTATATCTTCTTTAAGAGTTTTGTTTTTATCTACATTTGATTCTTGTCTTTTTACGCTTCCATTTACTTTTATAATTACAGTTGCGGTTTTTGCTACTTCTTGTGTGGTGGTTGTGGTATTGGTATTACTACTTTCTGCTTGGTCTTTATATCCTCCTGTAATGGATTTTAAATCTACTGTAATGGTTGCTGTTTTTTCTTCAATAATTTTGTTTACAGTAATAACAACAGTGGTTTCTACATCTACTGTTTTTCCGCTTTCAATGCTTTGTTTTAATACTTTTCCTGTTTCATTTGATTTATTTTCTTCATATAATACTTCTACTTTTAATTTTGCATCGGTTAATAATTTTTTAGCATCTGCTTCGGTTTTTCCTAGTACATTTGGTACATCTACTTGTTCAATTCCTGTTCCAATGCTTACATGAATTTTTATCGTTTCTCCTGCATTTACTTGCTTATTTGCCTCTATTTCTTGGCTAATGACATAACCTTCTTCTACTGTTTTACTCGTTTCTTCTACGACTTCATATAACAAATTCGCTTCTTGTAATGCAGTGATTGCTTCATCTTTTTTCATGCCAACAACTTTTGGTACAATCGTTAATTCTTGTCCTTTACTAACAACAACCTTTACTTCTGATTTTTCTTTTACTTTAAAATTTTCCATATAGTTAGGATCTTGGCTAATAATACTACCTTCTGGTACTTCTGGGCTAAATTGTGGTTCTAATTCTATCCACACTAATTTAGCATCTTCTACTTGTTTCTTTGCTTCTTCCTTCGTAAGCCCTACTAAATTTGGAATATCTACTTCTTTTACTTGTGTTAATTTTAGCCCTCCATACGTAATTCCTATGGTTAAGAAAAATAACAAAAATGCTCCTATGGTAAAGGATAATACTTTATGTTTTTTTATAAAACTTTCCTTCTTTTTATTTTGACCTTTTCTTTCTGGGTTTTCTTTACTAATTTCGTCATCATACATGGTTGGTATTTTTTGTGTTGGGAAATCCCCCTCCATATCTTTCATAAACACAAAGTTACCATCTGGATTTTTTAAAGACATATTCAAATCTTTTAACATTTCTGATGCACTTTGATAACGCAAATTGGCATCCTTTTGCATTGCTTTTATTACAATTTTATTAACAGAACTTGGTATTGTAGGGTTTAATACAATTGGTTGTGTTGCTTGTTCTTGCATATGCATTAAGGCAATCGATACTGGTGTATCTGCATCAAATGGAACTTTTCCTGTTAGCATTTCATACATAACAACACCTAAGGAATACAAGTCTGATTTTGCATCTGTAAATCCCCCTCTTGCATGTTCTGGTGAGAAATAGTGTACAGAGCCAATGGTCGTACCAAATGCTGTAATGGTAGAATTCGATACTGCTTTGGCAATTCCAAAATCTGTTACTTTGGCAATTCCTTCTTCTGTAATAATAATATTATGTGGTTTAATATCACGGTGAACAATATTATTTTTATGTGCTGTTTCTAAGGCAGATGCAATTTGAATGGCAACATTAACAGACCATTTCCACGAAAGTTTTCCCTCTAAACTAATGACTTCTTTTAGCGTTTTTCCTTGAATTAGCTCCATTACAATATAATATAGATTTCCTTCATTTCCTACATCATATACTCCTACAATATTAGGATGGTTTAGGCTTGCTACCGCCTGTGCTTCTGAACGAAACCTTTTGATAAATTCATCATCGGTTGTAAATTCATCTTTTAAAATTTTTACCGCCACAAAACGGTTTAGTATATGGTCTTTTGCTCTATATACTGTAGCCATTCCACCATTTCCCACATTTTCAATAATTTCATATCGATTTGCAATTAATCTACCTTCTAAGTTCATTTTCATCTCTCCTATATTTTAATCGTTTTGAAGCATGACAACCGTAATGTTATCATATCCTCCCATTTCATTTGCTCTTTTTACTAACTGTTCACAACTATTTTGCACGTCTTTTTTCACATAATCATAGATTTCTTGTTCTGTTACCATGTTGGTTAAACCATCTGAACACATAAGAATAATATCTTCTTTTAGAAACCCTTTTACCATAACATCTGGCTCTACATATGGTGTACATCCAACTGCTTTCATTAACATATTCTTTTTAGGATGATGCTCTGCTTCCTCCTTCGTGATGGTTCCGTCTTTTACCAATTCTTGCACATAGCTATGGTCTTTGGTCAGTTTTCTTATAAATTCTTTTCGGATTCGATAAATCCTACTATCTCCAATATGCCCAATAAATGCTTTATTATTATATATTAAACAAATCTCTAAAGTAGTACCCATATTTGTTAATTCTACATTTTCTTTTGCTTTTTCATATACTACCATATTGGCATATTCGATACTACTAGCAATCAGTTTTAAAATATTATCTCTATCATGTGGTATGGTTCCAAAATTTGTTTCGATATAGCTTTTGGCGCTAAGAGTTGCAAGTTTACTTGCAATTTCTCCTCCGTTATATCCTCCCATACCATCCGCCAAAATGTAAAGTTGCAATTTTTCCTCTACACTGGGGGTTATATAGTAAAAGTCCTCATTCATTTCTCTTGCTTTCCCTAAGTCGGTCTTTGCAAAAACTCTCATGTTTCCTCCTTATGTTTTTAAGTTTTTTCTTCTGAGTTGCCCGGCATGCAGCATCTATGTCTGAGCCTAATTCTCTTCTTATGGTTGCTACAATTCCATGCTCATTTAAATAATCTCGAAATTTGATAATGTTTTCATTTGTACTTTTGGCATATGTGCCACTTTCTATTTTATTAATTGGAATTAAATTGACATGGCAAATCATTCCTTTTAATAATTTTACTAATCGTTTGGCATCTTCTAAGTTGTCGTTATTATCTTTTGCTAGTGCATATTCAAATGAGATTCGTTTATTCGTAGTTGCAATATAATCTTTGCAAGCCCTCATTAGCTCTGAAATTGGATATGCATTGTTTACTGGCATCATGGCACTTCTTTTCTCATCTGTTGTTGCATGTAAGGAAATGGATAAGGTACATTGCATGTCTCGTTTGGCTAATTCATAAATTTTAGGAACAATGCCACTGGTGGAAATACTAATGTGTCTAGCACCAATGTTTAGTCCTTTTTGATTGTTCATAATTCCAATTGCATTCATGACATTTTCGAAGTTGTCCATTGGTTCCCCAATTCCCATAAACACAATATTGGATATTTTCACATTTGCCTCACGCTCTACTGCCAAAATCTGCTCCACAATTTCGCCAGAAGTTAAGTTTCGAATAAAGTTAATTCCAGTAGATGCACAAAATTTGCATCCCATTTTACAACCAATTTGTGATGATACGCATAAGCTGTATCCATGGTGATAACTCATAAGAACGGTTTCGATGGCATTGCCATCTAATACATCAAATAAATACTTTTTCGTTCCATCACTTGATTCCTGTTTTCTTAGGACTTTATATATGCATACACTATAGTCTTTTTTTAATTTTCCCCTAAGTTCAATAGATAAATTCGTCATTTCATCAAAATTTGTAACTTTTTCAATATAAATCCAACGAAAAATCTGCTCTGCACGAAATGGCTTTTCTCCTAAATTAACTAATTCCTGCTTTAACTGCTCTAAATTATAATCCTTTATGTTCTTCATAAAAAACTTTCTTTCTAAATATAATTTTGCTATTTAACTTATATTTTTTATTTCAATTTTTCCTCTACTAAATTCCAAATATCATCATTCTCTTTATCTTTTTCCCAAAAGGCACTTCCTGCTAATTCATATTGATTAATTAAATCAATTTTAGCTCGAATTGAATCTGTATCTTCAATCCACATTTGATACTTATCGTTTCCTCTTGTATATTCCACATAATATTGTTTGGTAAGTTCATCCCAATTTTTCGATACATCTGCTGGTAAAGCTTGGTCGACTTTGTTCATATTAACAACTGAACTTGTTACTTTTCCGTTTCGATCGGTTTTCCATAATCTTGTATATAGTGGCATTCCTAAAATAATTTTTTCTTTTGGTACAGCTTCTTGTCCTAAGAATTTTTTAATATTAGCTTCTACCCAATCACATCCTGCAACCGTTCCTACCGCTGTATTTGTTCCATGTTGGTCATATGCCATAAACATCATATAGTCCGATGCTTTTGCTAATACATCTCGATCAAAGCACAATGACCAATTTTCACTTCCATCTGGTGCTGTTACATCAACAGAAGTAACAATTCCATATTCTCTTAGACGTGGTGCAAGCTCAATAATAAATCTAGAATATGCATCTTTATCTTCCATATTCATAAATTCAAAGTCGACATTAATACCATCTACATTGTATTTTGTTGCAAGTTGTACAATTTGTTCAATCATTTCTGTTCTTAAATTATAATCATTTAGTATTTCAGAGGTTTTTGCTTTCATCGAGTTATTTGAAAACATTGGCCAAATTTTATATCCTTTTTCTTTTGCCCATGCAATATATTGCGTCCCTCCTCTTGTCGCATTATCGTTAATTGCTACACCATCTGTATTTTTTAGTGAGAAAAACGATGGGCTTACAACATTAATACCTGGTATGGTTTCTGTTCTTACTGGTGCATCTACGTATTCTGAATAATAATCCCATATTAAATTTATTTTTCCTGTAATTTGTGGTTTTGTTTCTAATTTCTCTCTTACCGTTGTTTTATTTGCTAATTTATCTGATTTTATATATCCAATTTTTCCATTCCCTGTTCGAATACGGCTATATCCATCTTTTTCAGAAATAACAACCACTTTAGAACCTTGTTCTAGTTTATCCACTGTTCTTGCAATAAATTTAGTGGTAGCTTTTACTGTTACTTTTTTGGATGTATCTGCTTTTATTAATTCTCTATCCAAAGAATCTAATGTAATAACTTTATTATCAATATTTTCTATTTCCACATTATATATTTTTGCCATTTCTGAAATTGGTAAATAAAATACGCCATCCTTTCTTTGTGCTCCATCTACTAGTTTTACTTCTGCACTATTTACAGTCATCTTCTTTTCCGTTAAAGAAAAAACAGCAACTTTTGTATCCGAAGTTGTAATAATTTGATTATTCGTTTTATCATAATAAATTTGCCCATCAAAATAATTTTCGACATCTTCTATAGAAGCATAAACAATATTACTTTCATTAATCCATATGTCATGCTTTAATTTTCCTGTTACATTATTATTGTTAATAATAAAATTGATTTTTCCTTCATTTGGATCTTTCTTAAAGTTTGGTGAAATTACTAAAATAACACATGCAATCGCTAACAATACTCCAACAATGACAATTTTCTTCCATCTGTCTTTTTTTTCTTTCTTAACCTTCGCTCTTTTTCCTTCTTTATCGTTTTTCATTAAAATTCTCCTTTTTCTTTTTTAGTATGCTACTACTATATCATAAAATACATTTTTCGCAAATAATTTTAAAAGAATTTTAAGAAAATTTATCTTTTTAAGCGAATTATTTTAAACAAATTCCTCTATCACCTACTTTTTTATCTGCCACATAGTACTCACTTCCTAAATATGTGATAAGTTGTGCCTTTGTTAAGTTTACTTTTCCGTTTTCTACTAATTCTGGTTTGGCATTTACACATACGATTTCTCCAATAAACATATCGTGTGAACCAAGGTGTTTTATTTCTTTTAGTTTACATTCTAAATTAATTGGACATTCCATAATAGCTGGTGTTGATACCACTTTTCCTACTTCTTTGGTAAGGTTTGCAACTTGGAATTTATCGATGTCTTTTCCAGATTTGGTTCCACAAAAATCAGTTGCCCACACTAGATTTTCGTCTGGAAGATTAATAATGAATTCTTTGGTTTGTTTTATGATTTCATAAGAATGTCTTGATGGTCTTATGGATACATACACAAGTGGTGGTTCTGAGTTTAATACTCCTGTCCATGCAATTGTGGTGATGTTTGCCTTTTCCATATTTCCACAAGATACCATAACGGCTGGTATTGGAGCTAGGCTTGTGGTTGGTTGTAATTGTTCTTTCATAAATATTTCTCCTTTCAATTATTTGTAGGGGTCATGCCTTCATCGACCCGTTTTATGTTTTGTTCTTATTTTCGGGTCGATGAAGGCATCGACCCCTACAATGTTTCATTGTCATCTGTGACCTTGACAAATGCTATTTTTCTGGTTTCTTTGTTTGCTTCGATTACTTGTATTTTTATTTTATCCCCTAACTTATAAATTTTATTTGTTTTTTCTCCTATTAAATGTTTATGCTCATCATCATAAATAAAATACTCATTTTCTCCTAAATTTTCAAAACGGATTAGCCCTTCTACCGTATTTTCTAATTCCACAAAAATACCAAAATTGGTCACACTACTAATGATTCCTTCATAAACATTGCCAATTTTATCTTGCATATATTCTGCTTTCTTTAAGTCGACGCTATCTCTTTCTACTTTTACTGCTATCTTTTCTCTTTCGGAAGATTGCTCTGCTACTGCCTCGGCAAGCTTTTTATATTCTTCTTTCCATTCCTCTTTTACATGATAACCCGCCTCTAAGTAATTTGAAATCATGCGATGTATCCACAAATCTGGATATCTTCGAATGGGGGAAGTAAAATGGCAATAAAATTTACTTGCAATTCCAAAATGTCCTTTATTCTGGCTTTCGTATTTTGCTACTTTTAGAGTACGAAGAAGTAACGTAGAAATCACTCTTTCTTCTGGCTTTTCTTTGATATCTTCTAGTATTTTACTAAATTCTTTTGGGTGTAAATTTTCCTTGTTTCCTTTAATTCGATACCCGAAACCAAATAAAAATTTATTTAATTCATTTACTTTTTCTAAACTTGGTACTTCATGTACACGATAAATAAATGGTGCTTCTAGCCAATAAAATTTTTCCGCAATGGTTTCATTGGCAGTTAGCATAAATTGCTCAATAATAGAATTGGCAAAGCTAAGCTCATATTGAGCGACTGCAACTGCTTTTCCATTTTCATCTAAAGTAATCTTGCTTTCTGGAATATTTAAATCCAAACTTCCCATTTGTTTTCTTCTGTTTTGCAAGATAATGGCTAATTCTTCCATTTTCTTAAATTCATCAATATATGGTTCATATTCTCTTACTATTTCGTTATCGGAATTTTCTAAAATCTTAGTAACATTGGTATAACTCATTCGTTTGGTAATCTGAATAACGGCTTTAAATACATAAGAGTCAATGACTTCTCCAGATGGCGTAATTTCCATTTCCACCGATAAGGTAAATCGGTCTTCTCCCTCATTTAAACTACAAATACCATTGGATAGTTTTTGTGGTAGCATGGGAATCACACGGTCTAACATATAAATACTGGTTCCTCTTAAATAGGCCTCTTTGTCTAAATTAGAGCCTTCTTTTACGTAATGGCTAACATCAGCAATATGCACACCTAGTTTATAATTTCCGTTTTCTAATCGTTCTACACAAACGGCATCGTCTAAATCTTTTGCATCTTTACCATCAATCGTAAAAATTAATTTATCTCGCAAATCCACTCGGTTTGGAATATCTTTTAATTCTATTTTTTCACGAATTTTTGCCACTTCTTCTAAAACTGGTTCTGGAAATTCATATGGCAAATGGTATTCTCTTACCAAGCACATCATATCCACTCCTGCTTGATTCGTTTTTCCAATTACCTCTATAATTTCTCCCTCAGCACTTTTTCCGTTTTTCAGGATATTTTGTAATTTTTACTACTACTTTATCTTGATTTCTTGCACCTGCAAATTTCTTCTTGGAAATAAAAATATCGGTTCCAAGTTTCTGGTTATCTGGCACAACAAAACCAAAGCTTTTACTATTTTTAAACGTTCCTACTAATTCTCGAATTTCTCTTTTTAAAATTTTAACAATTTTTCCTTCTTTATGACCTCCATTTTCTTTCTCCATTATTTTTACCAAAACAACATCGCCATCTAATGCAGTACCTGCATGTATACTTGCAATATGGATTTCTTCTTTTGTATCTAGCACTACAAAACCAAATCCCTTTTGATGTCTATGATATACCCCTTGGAAATATGGCTCGTCCATTACAATATATTTATTTTTTCTGTTTTTTCGTATTTTGTATTCTCGTTCCAATTCTTCTAAAACCGATTGCAATTCCTGTAATTCTTCTTTTGGCACCATTAATAGTTGTGCCATTTCCTTTTTCTTCATTGGCACATAAGTTTTATCCTTTATAAAATTCCATATCAATTCTTTTTTATCTTTGTTCAATTTTTTCCTCCTCTAAGAACCCCCAGTCGCCTCCAGTGACAGCCCCCTTAAGTAAAGGGGCCATTAAAAAATAGAGCAACTTTTGTTGCTCCGTTTTTTGTATTCTTTTATATTACATACATAATCGAAAGAAGAATGCTAAGTACCACAAATACAACCCCTAAAATGATTGTCCATTTCTTCATTTTTCCTTCCTTTGTTCTTCCTTTATTTTTCTCATAGAAATTACTTGAAGAACCTGTAATAGTAGCACTTGCACCACTATCATCCTTTGTTTGCATCATGGCAACAATAATTAATGCAAAACATACAATTACATAAATTCCTATCAATATATATTTTAATACTTCCACTTATATTTCCTCCTTCATGTTTATAACATTGATATTTTAGCATACTCTTATCAAAAATGCAAATTTTTTTTCAAAATTTCTTTATTTTGAAAATTGCAATATTAATTGCACGTTTTTTATTAAAAATTTAAAAATCTTTA
>CAOKNG010000019.1 GCA_948470025.1 uncultured Clostridium sp.
CCCCTGCTTGTAAGGCAGATGCTCTCCCAGCTGAGCTAAGCGACCAATTATCTTTCCGACATTGCTTAGTATACTAAATTTTGACATAGTTGTCAATAGTATTTTCTAAATTTTTTATAATTATTTTTACATACAAAAAGAAAATTTCACCTTCAGTTGAAAATATTCTTTTTCTCAATATAATTACCTACACATTAAGCTTAGACTATCTAGCATTATCACTATTGTCCATCCTAAATATTAAAATAAATGAGTAATGCACCAATCATCGCCAAAACAAACCCCATAATTTTCATTCCTGCTGTTCCTTCATTTTGGTCTCCAAAACTAAATAATTTTTCTGTTAATCTTCGTGCATCAAATACCATAATTACACCTACCAATGCTACCACAACACCAATTCCTACTAATATCATTTTTAACATAACCTTCAACATCCTTTTTCTTTAATACCTATATCATATTATGAAAATCTTCTTTTGTCAAGGAGAACGCACAGGCATAGCCTGTGCGCGATTTCAAACATTTAATATTGCACCGATGATATCTTCTACTTTGGAAAACTTAGAAAGCACTGTTGAGCCTTTCGCAACCTGTAAAATCATCTCATCAATTCCTTCTTTGATGATGTCATTCTGTGTTGGCAATCCCAAATTCCGGCTGTTTTTGATATCTGCTAACGTATTTTTAGCTTCCTGAAGTTTGTTTTTTACATATTGGGGTTTATATTCTTTCATTAACCCCAAATATATGGATTCTTCTGAGGTTTCAGGAAATATTCGAAATTGATATGCCATACTTATCATAAGTCTTACACCAATTTCATCATATCTTAAACCTAACTCCTGTACCCTTTGAAGAATTTTCCCATACTCCAGACGCTTTAATACTTTCGTATACATTTTTTCTACGTATACTTTGATAACATCTCTACCATTATCAGAATATTCATGTGTTTCCACCCCTTCTATTAAGTATAACACCGAACATTCTTCTTGCGATAAACCATCACAACGAGAAATAAGATCCTCTTTTTGTATAAGGTCCATACATTTTGCAATCTTCTTTTCCTTGACTGCTCCGCATATTTGCTCATACGTAGCATTAGGAGAAAGAATTTTTTCAATGATCATATGGGCTAAAATTTCTTTCCCCACCTGACCAATTTGCCTTATTCCATTCTCCCGCAGTACTAAGATTACATCACTATAGTAATCTTTCATTTGATTCCTCCTTTTTATAGCATCTATATTAGCATGCTATTTCGTGCTCTGTTGTCGTTGACATAATCAAATATTACCACATTTTGTAAATAAATGCAAGCTTTTTTTCATATTTCAATACGGTCTTGGAATTTTTCTTTTACCATATGCTTTAATAATTTGTTTTCTTCTTGTTCTAATTTAGGATCTTTGTCTAATATTTTAACCACTAAACTTTGTACCATTTTTAATACTTCCATGTCTTCAAATAGGTTGGCTATTTTGAATTCTGGAAGTCCATGTTGTTTGGTTCCAAAAAATTCTCCTGAACCTCTTAATTCTAAGTCTTTTTCAGAAATGACAAAACCATCATTGGTTTCACTCATTACCTTCATACGTTTACGGATAATTTCAGAATTTCCTTGGTATTTCAAAATACAATACGATTGATACTCTCCTCTTCCTACTCGTCCACGCAATTGGTGGAGTTGTGCTAACCCAAAACGTTCTGCATTTTCAATTACCATGATACTGGCATTTGGTACATTGACTCCAACTTCGATGACAGTCGTTGCAATTAAGATGTCAATCTTACCATTTTTAAATTCCTCCATAATGGCATCTTTTTCTTTGGCTTTCATTTTTCCATGAAGGTATTCTACTTGATATTCGGGAAATACTTCTGTTTTATATTTCTCGGCAAGTTCTAAAACCGATTTTAAATTTAATTCCTCATTTTCTTCTACCAATGGACATACAATATAGGCTTGTCTTCCCTCGTCTACTTGTTTTTTTATGAAATTATTTACCCTCTGTTCTAATCCTTTGGTAACCGCAAAAGTATCAATCTTTTTTCGGTTTGGTGGTAGTTCATCAATTATAGAAATATCTAGGTCACCATATAAAATAAGGGCTAACGTTCTTGGAATTGGCGTTGCGGTCATAACTAATACATCTGGATTTTTTCCTTTTTCAGAAATTATTTTTCTTTGGCGTACTCCAAAACGGTGTTGTTCATCTGTTACTACTAAGCCTAAATTTTGAAATACTACATTTTCTTCTAAAATAGCATGGGTTCCAATTAGTACATCAATTTCGCCATTTGCTAATCTTTCTAAAATAGCTTCTTTTTTCTTTTTGGTAATACCACTAGTTAACAATTCACAAGTAATTCCCAATGGTTCTAGCACCTTTTTATATTCCTCCATATGCTGGCTTGCTAAAATGGCAGTTGGTGCCATAATGGTCATTTGGTAACCCGATGTTACTGCCTTATACGCAGCAATAATACTAACAATCGTTTTTCCGTGAGCCAACATCTCCTTGTAATAAGCGGTTCATTGGCTTTTCTTTTTCCATGTCATTATCAATTTCTTCTAACACCCTTAGTTGTGCTTTGGTTAAATGAAATGGTAGATTATTGATTACCTCTGACATCTTCGCTTCTTTGGAAAAAGCAATCCCTTTTTCTTCTCCTGTATATTGGCTCTTTAAGGTAAGAAGTGCTAGTTGCATACTAAGTAATTCTTCAAATACTAGCCTTTTTCTTGCTAGGGTAAATTCATCAAAATTTTCCGGAAAATGGATTTTACGAATTGCCTCTTCTAATCCTAGTAAACGATATTCTTGCAATAGGTTTTCTGGCAACGTTTCTCGTAAATACCCTTTTGCCATGTTTAACCCATTTTCAATAATTTGCCTAATGGTATTTTGAGATAGCTGATAGGTTAATGGATATAATGGAATAATCTTCCCCGTATTTTTCGTTTTTCCCTCATCATCAAAGGTAGGAGACATCATTTCTACGGCTCCATTCTTTTTGGTTACTTTCCCAAAAAAGGAATACGTTTTTCCTAAATGAAATCGACTTTTCAAATAACTTTGGTTATACCAAGTAAGAATTGCACTTGCAGTATCATCTCTTACAATTAATTTATAAATGGTCATATTCTTACGCCTTGTACGAATTTCACTCATTTTCGATACACAAACCGCCTGAATAAGTACTTCTTCTCCCTCTATTGCATCTGCAATTTTAGTGGCTTTGCTTCTATCTTCATGTTCACGTGGATAATACGTAATTAAATCCTTTAAAGTATGAATTTCTAACCTACTCAGTAACTTTGCACGGTTTGGACCGACTCCTTTTACAAACTGCACCTCTTGGTTTAAATCTACCATCTACTCACCTACTTTTTCTTTACTTATAAATTATTCTATCATAATTTATAAATTTTTCCAATAAAGTCTGTTAATAGTTTTTGAGAACGATATTATACCACAAATTCATAAAAACAACCTTACGATTTTGTAAGGTTTGTAAACCTAATTATACAACAATGTAAAAACTCTCTCAAAACAATTGACTCATATAAAAAATAGTGCTATACTAATAGCAGTTTGAATGATGAAGTTAGTCATGTAAGCAATACTAGATATGCAGGTAGAGACGCATATCTTTTTTATACTAAAAAACATAGCAGATAGAGAACTGCTCTGAACTGAAAATCAGTTTTTAGTTGTGTTGTTTTTATATGTATTCAATTCTTCTTCGATTTTATCTTCTCCTTCTCTCATTGCTAAAATGGTTTTTTCAAATAATTCGTTTAATTCCCAGCCTAACATTTCTGCTCCTTTTTGTATAATTTCTCTTGAACAACCTGCTGCAAATTTTTTGTCTTTGAATTTCTTTTTTACACTTGAAGTTTCCATATCTTTTGTGCTTTTTGATGGTCTCATTTTTGCTGCTGCCCATATTAGTCCTGTTAATTCATCTGTCGCAAATAATATTTTTTCCATTTCATGTTCTGGTTTTATATCAGAACAGATACCATATCCATGACTACAAATAGCATGTACCATATCATCGTTTGCATTTATCTCTTGTAATAATTCTGGTGTTTTTTTACAATGTTCTTCTGGATATTGCTCGTAATCTACATCATGTAGTAACCCCACTATTCCCCAAAATTCTTCATCATAACCTTTTTGTTTTGCAAAATATCTCATTACTTGTTCTACTGTAAGTGCATGTCTTACATGAAACTCTTCCTTATTATACTTTTTCAATAATCCAATCGCTTCTTCTCTTTTCATCTTTTCCCTTCTTTCTTTTTATTTCTTACTAAATTTCTGGTTTTTGATAAGTTGCTAATATTTTTTTACTCATATTATCCCTCTATTTATATTCGCATTATTTTTCAATTTTGAAAAATAGACACTTATTCCATCTTTACTTGTTACTTTTAGTATCTCTAGTGAATCATTACCATCTTCTATTATTTCCACTGTCTTGGTTTCTCCTGTTTGACTAATTAGCACTCCCTTTTCACCATTTCCATAAACTTCACAAGTCCCTTGCAAACGGTCGATTTCATCTTCTGAATATACACCAATTAATTCAGTATAACTTCCATTGTCTTTAATTACAAGCTCACCACCGTAGATAGTTACTCCTGAACCATATACATCCCTTATATTCATTTCATTTCCATCTTCATCTTCTGCCTTATACGGTTGCCAATTTCCTGCTAGCTTATCGATACTGGCTACTTCGGCATTTTCATTTACATAAGGTGTCTCGCGTTCTAAATCTTGATAATACGCTTCTGCCTGTTTTTCTAGACTTTCTACATCAATTAACTTTTCACTTTCTTTCATTTTATCTCTTATCTCTTTTGGAAATATTCCTTCTAATGACTCTTCATATTGGTCTCCGTCTTTTGGAATCGCATATCCTATTATAACGCCATCTTTTATGGTAAATTTGTATGGCATTGAACTTTCGTCTTTTTCTAATTTTCCTTGTACATAGTAATAACTTTGAACCAACGCCCATACATATACGTTTGTTTCATCGTTTTGTTGTATAACTCCTAATTCTTGCATATCAATAAACGTTTGAGAATCTTTTTCTTTGCTAAAATGCTCTTTCTTTTCAAGGTCCATAATATATTGTTTTACTTGTTTATATAACGCTTGTTCATTTTTGCTAATCATTTTGGCATTTGTTGGCTTTATAATAAATAAGCTCGATAGGCAAAGCACCATTAGTGTTGCAAATACCACAATAGATGTTTTGTATTTTTTTAACTTTGTAGATAATTTAATTTTTCGAATTCTTCTTTCCATGTTTTTATTGTCATCTGTAATACATAATAATTTCGTTGTAATTCTTTCGGTTTCATAGGTTTGTAATAAATCGATTAGGGTTCTTCCATATTGTTTCTTTTCTTCCCCATCCATTCTACTTAGAGCAATTTCATCGGTTGCCAATTCCATTTCTTGTCGAATTTTTTTGAAGAAGCGGTATACAAATGGATTAAACCAATGAATTGCTGTCATAATAAGCAATATGTAATTGGTTATCATATCTTTTCTTTTATAATGAGATAATTCATGTAAAAATACATTTTCGATTACCTCACTACTACTGTTTTTCAAAAATTCTTCCGATACTAATATTTTTGGTTTTAAAATACCATAAATACAAGGAGATACATTCTGATTGTGTAATCGAATTTCCACTTTTTTGGTAATTTGCAATCGTCTTTTACATTTCATTAAAATAAGACGTACTCCGCTATCTTGTAAGTTTATCGCATGACTTACTCTACGGTTTAATAACACATTTCCCAAAAGTACCATTACAATACTCATTCCCATGCCAAAAAACCATAACATTGGTAGGATTTCATAAATGGTTATCGTACGGTTTGTAGCATTCATTTTGCTACTAGCTATTTTTTCCTCCTGTTGTACGATTGGTGCATTTTCCTGATTCATGCTTTGGTTTTGTATCTCTTCACTACTGGTTGGGGCATTGTTTTCTTTTGCCATAGGTACTTCATTTAAAGAATCTTCCAGTTTTGTCATAACCGAAGTAATACCAAAATCTTTCGTAGTTGTAATTTGAATTCGATTTACTGGTGTCATTAAGAATAGTAAAGGAATAAGCCACATAAGGCACTTTGTTTTTGCGGAAAGTTTACTATCAAACAATTTCGTAATACACAAAATTGCCATTCCTAATACACTTCCCACAATTGACATATATACAATTTTATAAAAAACAGGAGAAATAAGATTGCTAAAATAGATAAATCCGTTTATCATATATCTTCCTCGCTTTCTAATATATCAATTAGTCTTTGACGTTCTTCTTTCGATACCTTCTTATTTTCCACAAAATTTAATAACAAATTTCCCATTTTCCCATTGTATAATTTTTCTAAAAAATGCTCATTTTCACTTGCTAAAAACTTTTCTTTTTTTACTTTCGGAATATATACAGTATCTTTTACCCCCATCTTCTTCGACTGAACAGAACCTTTTAACATGAGTCTTCGTAACAAAGTTTTTACTGTATTTCTATTTTTATCACTTTTGGAATTTAATCCCTCTAACATGGTATTTAAATCACACTCGCCATACTCCCACAATACCTGCATAATCTCTAACTCTGCATCCGTAATATCATATTTACTTGGCATAGGCTTACCTCCTTTTTAGGTTACGTATGTAATCCAAATATAGACTATCTTAAATTTCTATTTTTGTCAAGCAAAAAAGTGGAATTTCATCCACTTTTTTTGCTTTTCTACTTTGTTCTAAAAAACACTTCATACCATTTTATAAACGAATAAATTGCCCATACTTTTTTATAGTTGTCTTTTTTTCCATTCTTGTGTTCTTCTAATAAGCGAAGCACATATTTTGGGTTGAAAAATTCTTTTACAAATTCTTGTGAAATGGTTTTTCTTATTTCGTTATAAACATCTTCCCCTCTCATCCATTCTCGAAGAGGCACGGGAAAACCTAGTTTTTTCTTTTTGTAACTATCATTTGGAATGTCTTTTTTGGCTGCTTCTCTTAGTGCTATTTTGGTGTTTTCTTTAGATACCTTATAGGCTTGTGGTATGGAACTTGCTATTTCAAATACTTCTTTATCAACAAAAGGGGTTCGTGCTTCTAAGGAATTTGCCATGGTCATTTTATCCACTTTTAGAAGAATATCTTTGATTAGCCAATTTTTTATATCGAAGGCTTGCATTTTTATCAAATTGTCTTTGGTTTTGTACTCATCTAATAGCGGTTTGGTAATGGTTTTATTTTTGATGGTATCTTTAAAACTTAGCACCTTTTTTCTTTCTTTTCTACTAAATATCTTGTTTACCCCCACATATTCTTCTTCTAATTTCTTCCCTCTTCTTACAATGAAGTTACGTCCTCTACCTTCTGGAAACTTTTCGCAAATACCAGCAAATAACCTACGAATAGCAAATGGTATTTTGTTGTACCATTGAAAATTGATTTCATCTTGGTAAGTATGATATCCACAGAAAAATTCATCCGCACCTTCGCCAGAAATAACTACTTTTACATCCTCACTTGCTAATTTCGATAAAAAATATAGCGACACAGCAGAAGCATCTGAGCATGGTTCATCCATATAATATAGCACTTCTGGCAATTTCCTTAGGTATTCCTGTTTGGAAATTTGTTTACTTGTATTGCTAATAGCTAATTTTGCTGTCAAGTTTTGTGCATATGGTATTTCACTATATTTTGGGTTTTGGTAACCAACAGTGTAGGTTTTATAAGTTTTTGCTAGGCTTACTAGATAGGAAGAATCAATCCCACTAGATAAAAATGCACCTACTTCTACATCGCTTACCATATGATGTTGTACCGAATTTTTCATAATGGTTCGAATTTCTTCTACCATTGTTTGCTTGTCTGCTATTTTTTCTTTAAATTCTAATTCGAAATATGGTTGCAATTTCTTTTGATTTTTCTGAAAAATCAAACTGGTTCCTGCTTCTAAGCTATATACCCCTTTAAAGAAAGTTCCAGCTGTTGGGGTAAAACTAAACGATAAGTATGGGCCAATTAATTCCTTATTTAATTCTTTTTTAAATTTAGGGTGCTCTAAAAACGCCTTTATTTCCGAAGCAAACATGAAGGTATCTTCGTTTTGATAATAATACAATGGCTTTATTCCAAAATGGTCTCTTGCTAAGAATAGTGTTTTACTAATCTTATCCCAAACTGCAAATGCAAACATACCTCGTAATCTCTTTGGTAACTCCTTTCCCCATTGTTCATACCCATGTAGTAATACTTCTGTATCGCAATTAGTTGTAAATTCATGTCCTTGTAACTCCAATTCCTTTTTTAATTCTCTATAATTATAAATTTCTCCATTAAACGTAACAACTATGTTTTTGTCTTTATTCAACATAGGTTGTGTTCCATTTTCCAAGTCAATAATGGATAAGCGCCTATGCCCTAATGCAATCATTTCATCTATATAATATCCTTCTTGGTCTGGTCCACGATGAATCATTCTATCTGTCATCTTTTTGATTCTTTCACCTTTATTTTCCTCATTCCCAACAAATCCTACTATTCCACACATATTACTCCTCCTAAAACTACATTTATCAAAGATTACAGATGTAATCTTATTATTAGATTACATCTGTAATCCGAATTTGTCAAGTATTTTTTTATATCTTTTTTATTTTTTCACACATTGCTTTGTAATTCAAGGAATTCAGGCGATTTTACTGTTCATTTATTTTCATAAGATATAATTTTTTGTGCATAAATTCGTTTTTTAGAACCCCCAGTCGCTCCGCGACAGCCCCCTTGTTAAAGGGGCTTTTTTGTAAATGCTCTGGAGTTTTTATGCAATAAATAAGTACAATAAAAAAATCGATGTTTCCATCGATTTTTTTATATTCATTTTACCATTTCTTCATAAATCTTGTTTACATCCATTTCATTTTGATATTTATTTTCCATAGGGCACATTCCTGTTTGGTCTTTGTTTTTTATATAATCTACTACTTTTCCGTAAGAATAGGTAATTCCTGCTTGTTCTAAGACTGGAATGGCAATTTTGCTTAAGGTATTGGCATGAAGTTTGCTTACTCCTGCTACTGCCATAACAGCGGCTGCTACTTTTCCTACTACCTTGTCGGCAATGCTACTTCCTTTTAGTGCCGTTTCGTTTTCTTTTAAAATAGAAACTAAATCAATAATTCTGTCTTGATAATATTCTTTGATGGTTCCATCTTGATAAGCTACTACTAGTGATGCATCTTTTCTGTTTAATCTTTCCTTTATTTCTTCCATGTTTTCCATTGTTTAATCTAGTTTCACTCCCTTTTTAATTCCTTTTGCAATCATTGGTACAAGAGCAAGTTGAAGAATAATTCCTGGTAGTCCTACTTTGATACTTTCTATAACCGAAATTCCGTAAGTTGGTAATCCTAAGCCATGAATTGCTACTGCTAATACTCCTGCATATAATATTCTTCCTAAAATAATTGTGGCAATTAGCGATACATAGGAATTAAATTTCTTGTTACATGCACTTAATAAAATAGCATAAATTACTAATTCAATTAGCATGTATGGTAAGCGTGCAAGGCTTGGCATTCCTGTTAGTAAGTAGCTAAACATAATAGAACTTCCTGCAACTACTGTACTACTAATTATTCCAAAGGTTAGAGCTGCAATTAAAACAGCAATGTGCATTGGTAAAAAGATAGCTCCTGCATTGCTTCCTGCAAGTACATGGAATATTCTTGGAAGGGTAATTCCAATCCCACTAAGTAAAATGGTTCCTACAATATATTTTGCCTTTGTGGTTGATAAGGCTTGTAATAATTTATTTTGATTTTCTAATACTTTTTCTTTCATTCTAAATTCCTCCTAATTTTTTCTTGTATTTTCTAAATCAACTTTATTTTATCAATGAATCCTCTATTATTTATTCTAATCTGATTTATAGTTCGATTAATTCATATTCTTTTGTACCAATTCCTAACTCTTCTGCAACGTCAATGGTATGAGTTCCATGTCTTGATTCTACTCTTTCTAAGAAATGAGCTTTCCCTTCATCCTTCGAGTTTTTTACTAAATCGATACAAGCTTGGTCAATCGCAACTGGGTCGGTAGAAGCTAAAATTCCAATGTCTTTGATACATGGATCTTCTGCTACTGAACAACAATCACAGTCTACAGACATATTGCACATAATATTAATATAGGCAATATTTCCCCCGAAAATAGTTTACAACCGAAGAGGCACTATCTGCCATTGCTTCTAAAAATTGGTCTTGCTTTGCAATATTTTCCCAAAGAAGCGTTTGATCTTTTGTTTTTCCTGCCGAATGAATCCACGATTTTCCTGCTGATGAACCACAACCAATGGACAATTGTTTTAATGCTCCACCATAGCCTCCCATTGGATGACCTTTAAAATGCGATAACACTAACATTGAATCGTAATGCTCGATATTTTTCCCTACATAATTTTCCTTAATCACTTTTCCATTTGGAATTTCTAATACCTTATCGTCACCTTCTGCATCCATAATATCCACATCAAAGAATTTACTCCACCCATGCATTTCCATTAGTTTTTGATGTTTTTCGGTTATGTTTCTTTCCCCCTCATAGGCAGTATTACATTCTACAATGGTTCCTTTTACATGTTCTACCATTGGTTTCATAAATTCTGGGTGTAAATAATTTTGATTACCTTTCTCCCCTGAATGCACTTTTACGGCAACTTTTCCTGGCAAATTTTTTCCTAATGCTTCATATAGTTTAACCACATTTTCTGGTGTAATTTCTCTTGTAAAGTACACTTTTGCTTTTTCCATATTTCATCATCCTTTCTTATGTTTTTTCTTTCACTTATTATATATCACTTAGAGTTAACTTCAAGTCAATAGTTTTTGCAAAATTTTTTAAAGATTACTTTATTAGTAAAAGAAAAAGGATAGCAAAATAACACTACATTTCGCTATCCTTCCTTTTTTGGCATACGCCACTACTCTCTCGTCTCAATATTCAGTTTTCTACTACATTACTTCGCTTACTGCTTTTTGAATAACTTCTAACTGCTTAGGCTCGAATGTTTTAACACACTCGAACAAATCTTTCTTCCATTCTTCAGCATCTTTCATAATTTCTCCTGCCTTACGTCCAGACCCCCATAAGTACCATATAAAGGTAATCTTAGAGGATTTTGGTATTTCCCATGCCTCTAGCTTCTCAGACTGCTCGCCTTTCAAATAACTAGTCAATGAGTTATATTCTATTTGCCTTAGAATGTTAATACCTTCTCTACAATTACCATTTACCATCAATTCTGTTATGTTAGACTCTTCTAACATAGCCATTTTGTTGTCTATTACCTGAATAAACTGACTTTTATTCATTGCTGTCTATCCTTTCTGTATTTAGTCAATTCATTTTTACGAGAGAGTTTTTTCAAAATTGACTATTGTAGAATATTATATCACTTTATGTCACATTTCACAACACTTATCGTATTTTTTTATTAGCCTTTCGTTACTGTTTAGGCTATATTTAAGATAGTCTACGAAAGCATACTGAATGTAGCATTTTGCAATATATTTTTTATTCCTCATTCCTTATCGTCTTCAAGCTGAGCGTAATCATTGACGCAACAATCATTAATACCCCAGAAATCACAAACATTTTCTCTACTCCAATTTTTTCTGCTACTGGTGCTACAAAAAATAGACCAATTGGTGTTGCAAGTTGCATAAAACTCATTACAATCGAAAATACTCGTCCTTGTTTTTGTGGTTCTATTTTTGTTTGTAGAATAACAGTGTAGAGTCCTTCAAAAAATGGTCCCATGACCCCCATAATAAAGGTTAATACCACAAACATCCAAAACATCGAATTTGGTATTAATCCTGAGGCAATTAATGCTACTGCAAAAATTAGCATTGCGACTAAGATACTATATTGCTTTTTTCGAAAACCAACTTCTTTTGCCATAGCAACTCCACCAATTAACATACCAATTGAAAATAACACTTCTACAATACTTACATGAATAGCTTCTAATCCAAAATAATTTTTCGTAATTAGTGGATACATAGAGGCAATTGGCATGAAAATAATACAAATTACAATAACATACATCGTTAAAATTAGCAAAAATTTCGATTGTTTGATTTCGAAAAAACCTTGTTTCATTTCAAGCAAAACATTGCTCGTTTCTTCCTTTTTTTCAGGATTAGGAATATGGACTATAGCAATACTACCAATACCAAATATGGCTCCAATAATGTCTAAAAAAATAATATATGGTAATGGAATAGCTCCATATAAAATTCCAGCAAGAATTGGTGCAGCAATTAATGTAACTGAATTGATTACTTGATTAATTCCAGATATTTTAACAAGTTTCTCTTTTGGGGCAAGCATTGGTATAGAAGCAGTAAAACTTGGTGAATGAAATGTACTTCCTAATGAACGAACCGCCAAAACAATATACATCCCTAAAATAGAAGGTTCTCCATAAAGAAATAGCACACCTAAAATGAGTGTTGCAATTGCAATCATTCCATCTGAATACATCATAATCTTCTTTCGGTCAAATCGGTCTACAATTACCCCTGCTATTGGCCCTAATAAAATCTGTGGCAAAATTCCTGCAATTGTTGCCATTGCTAAATCAATAGCCGACCCCGTTTTAAATGTAATATGCCAAATAATAGCATATTGAACAATTGCACTCGTTAACAATGACATCGTCTGCCCTGCAAATATCGTTACAAAAGTCTTTTTCAAATCTTTCACTTATTTTCACGCTCCTTTGTCCCTTATTTTAACATACCAATACATTATTGTATACCTCTTTTATGTTTATTCTTACAATATTTCAGTATATTTTTTCGTTTTTTGCACAAATTATATGTACTCAGTATTGACATTGCACATATAATGTAATACAATAGTAAGGAAGGAGATGATATTATGGCTACCACAAATGTAACAATCCGCATGGATGAAGAATTAAAAAAACAAGCAGAAGATTTATTTTCTGACTTAGGTTTAAATATGACAACTGCTTTTATTTCTTTCATTAAACAATCTGTTCGCGAACAAAGAATCCCTTTTATCTTGTCAAGAAATGTACCAAATACAGATACAAAACTTGCAATTCAAGAAGTACAAGAAATGAAAAAAAATCCTAATAAAAAAACATACCCTTCTTTTTCCGAACTAGTAAAGGATGTGGAAAAAGATGTATGAAATTGTACCTTCAACGAAGTTTAAAAAAGATTTAAAGTTGTCTCTAAAAAGAAATTATGACATTTCTCTACTTGAACATATTGTAGATACTTTAGCAAAAGGAAAAAAACTCCCCTCAAAAAACAAAGACCATGCTTTATCTGGTAATTATGCTAATTGTAGAGAATGTCATATTTCTTCTGATTGGTTGTTAATCTATGAAATTTCTGAAAATGAACACATATTATATCTTACTCGAACTGGTACTCATAGTGATTTATTTTAATATTCAATGATTTAATATCTTTATTTTTTTATTAGAATTTATAAATACTTTTAATAACAAGCATATCCTACCCTATTCCTCATATACATATTACGAGGTGTATTTCGTTGTTAATTCGTTCGATTAAAATTAATAAATCCTATTTATTATTTAGTAGTATTGTTATAAGTATTTTACTGATTTTAATGATTGTTTCTGTTTTATATCCTATTTCATTGCCTACGAATTCTTCGGATTTAATTTGGGAAAATACAGTTGAATCTAACGAAGCTTCTGAAAAATCTTATATTAAATGGGTGGATTTTAATGCTACTTTCGATGTGTTAGATAAAACTTCAAAATTAGATATTAATTCGCATAATAACGGGAATATGGTTACATATAATTGGATCGAGTTACTTAGTTATCTTGCTTGTAAATATGGTGGAAATTTTAAAAAATTTAAACAAACCGATTTAAACACTCTTACCCAAAAGTTAGACCAAGGCTCTACCATGGAAGAATTAACCAAAGATATGAAAAATTATTCTTATTACTACCAAGCCTTTGATGCCATTTTACATGAATTTATTGGAGAATACGAAGTAGAAGTCCCAGAATCAGGCACTGAAACCAAAAACTATGCTAAAAAATATGGTGTAAAAGCCTTTCTTCCAATTGCCAAAAATTATAGTTTTAGCCATTATGATGACTTTGGAAATGCTAGGTCATATGGTTTTAAACGTGTGCATTTGGGAAATGATTTAATGGGTGCTATTGGCACACCAATTATTGCAGTAGAATCTGGAACTGTTGAGGCTCTTGGTTGGAACCAATATGGTGGATGGCGAATTGGAATCCGTAGTTTTGATCAAAAACGCTATTACTACTATGCTCATCTTCGTAAAGACCATCCTTATGTGAAAACTTTACAAGTTGGGCAAACTGTAAAAGCTGGTGATGTAATACGGTTATCTTGGCATGACTGGCTATAGTACAAAAGAAAATGTGAATAATATTAATGTTCCTCATCTTCATTTTGGTATGCAACTTATTTTTGATGAATCCCAAAAAGATGGTAACAACCAAATTTGGATTGATGTTTACCAGATTATCGAATTTTTAAGAAAAAACAAATCTGAAGTACAAAAAGAAAATTCTGATTCAAAAGATTATGTAAGAAAATATGATATTCTTGATCCTGTTATTCAAAAATAAAGGAGGACATTTTGAACATTCAATTTCATACCATAAAGTTAAACTATAAAATTATTGGCTTTGTCCTTGCCATTCTTCTTATTCTTCCTTGTGTATTTATCTACTCCTTTGTTGTTAGGGCATCCTATGAAGAAGGAGTTATGGTTCCTATTGTCATGTACCATAGTATTTTAAAAGATCGCAATAGAAGTGGAAAATACATTATTACCCCTACTACTTTAGAAGAGGACTTACAATACCTTTCAAATAACGGTTATACCACCATTACCATGTCCGATTTAATTTCCTATGTATATGAAGACACCCCTTTACCAGAAAAGCCAGTTATTCTTACCTTCGATGATGGGCATTACAATAACCTTGGCTATGCAGTCCCTCTTCTTGAAAAATACCATATGAAAGCAGTCATTTCTATTGTAGGAACATATACTGATACTTTTTCCGAAACCGATGAAGCGAATCTAAATTATAGTTATTTACGTTGGAAAGATGTAAAACAATTAATGGATTCTGGTACCATTGAATTTCAAAATCATACCAATAACTTGCACGCTACTGCTAATGGCAGAATGGGATGTTCGAAAAAAAGTTATGAATCCAATGAAGCCTATGCAAACATTTTATCCAATGATATTTTAACTTTGCAAACAAAATTTGAGCAAAATACAGGCTATACGCCAAATACGTTTACCTATCCCTTTGGCTCCATTAGTAAGGCTTCTGTTCCTATCATCAAAAGCCTAGGTTTTAAAGCCAGTCTTTCTTGTACCTCTGGTATAAACTACATCACCAAAGACCTCGATTGTTTATACTGCCTAAAACGCAACAATCGCCCTTCTGGCATTACCAGTGAAGAGTTCTTTAAAAAAATACTAAAGTATTAATATGTCCTTCCCATATAGGGAAAGGACTCTAGCATTTTTGCTTTATTCTCAATCATTTGAGCGGTTCTTTTAGCATAAAAAATAGAATCTCTCATAATATAGTTTGATATTTCAAATAAATCAATTTCTGTCTCTGGCAACCATATTAATGTGTTCGCGCACACGTGTAAATACTTCTTCCGTTGTATATGTTTTTTTTGATTCTATATTTTTCAAACCTCTTGCAATACAAACCAACACATAATCGTTATACGAAGTATTTTTATCATTTTCAATTTCCAATAATTCTTCTTCAGACATTTTTTCGTATTGTTTCATTTTTTCTCTATTTTCTTGTACATTTATCATTTTATTTTCTCCATTTCTTTTGTATTAATACTTTATATCATTGATTATACTATAGATTTTGTATTTGTCAATATGTTTTATCGAATTTTTGTTTTATATGTCAAAAATTGCTTTTCCTACTCCTTTATCAATAGTTGTAGCAAATATATTTTTTAGTATGATTAGCACAATTGGACCAATAAACATACCAAGCACTCCAATTGCTTTAAAACCCGTATACATAGCAATCAAAGTAAAAATCGGATGAATCCCTATATGATGACTTACTACTCTTGGTTCTGCAAATTGCCTAATAACGCACATCACAATCCATAAACCTAGTATGCAAATAGCAAGAGTAATATCTCCATTCATGGCTGAAATAACCGCCCATGGAACCATGGCACTACCAGAACCTAAAATGGGAAGTGCATCTACAAATCCAATGCCTAGTGCTGCTAGTAAAGGATACCCTACTTTTAATCCTGCAAATTGAAAAATATATAAGCCAATCAAAGACACAATAAAAGAAATTAGCACCAAGGTTAGTTCTGCTTTTAGATATCCTCCTAAACTTGAGATTAATTCTCGTATGTGTTTTCCAATACGCTTTACCCATTCTTTTGGTAGATGATGTTCTAATTGGTCTATCATATATAGCTTGTCTGTACAAATAAAATAAATTGCCACAAAGCAAATTCCTACATAAATAGCAATTTTAGGAATTTCGGTTAAAAAACTCATCATAGAAGTAAGAAACTCTTTTATCCAATTCGATACCGTTCCAATAAAATCCCATAATGAATTTTGAATGACCTTTGTTACATCTTCTGGAATTTTCAATTTTTCAAAATTAATGTTTTCAATGATTCCTTGAATTTGATGATAAGCATTTTCAATATATTGGTTTAAACTTTGTAAAAGGTTGGTAGATTCTTGAATTAATACTGTAATTCCCCATGCGAGAAGTCCCACTAATATAATCGATACCAAAACGAGTACAAGTATTGCACTTGTTTTTCTGGTAAAGTTTGTCCTTTTATGAACAAATCGAATGAGTGGCTCCATAAAGAGTGATATGATAAATGCGATTAAAAATGGCATGTAAAAAACTGCCAGTTTAAAAGCCAAATAAATACCAACAATACTTAATATTAAGACAATAATTCGCTTTGATACCTTTGTCCAATATCCCATGTCAATAACCATAGTTTCTCTCTTTCTAATTTGAAGAAGGCAAACCGTATTTCTTTTAACGAATGCCTCTATCTTCAAATTTTTACATAAAATAATAATAGAAGTAGGTTCTCTACTTCTATTATATGAAATGTGCTGTGAATTATTCGGCATTTTTACTATCATTTCCACATTGGCAAATATGCTCTAACGTATTACATACTTCCTTTGCCCCCACTGTTTTATCATGATGTGCTAAATCGCCTAATGATAAAATTCCAACAATTTTATTGTTTTGGTCACAAACAGGAATTCTACGAATTTGAAAATCTGACATAAGCTTTGTTGCTTCATCAATTGTCGTATCTGGTTTACAACAACATACTCCACAAGTCATCACTTCTGAAACTGGTGTGGTATTGGTATCTTTATTACAAGATACGGTTCGTAATATCACATCACGGTCAGTTACAAGCCCAACTACTTGACAATTTTCATCACAAACTGGAACACATCCAATATGATTATCACACATTAGTTTCGCTGCCTCTGCTACATTTGTATTTGGTGTACAATAACACACCTTTTTCGTCATACAATCTTTAACATCCATTTTACATACTTCCTTTCAATTTTTATACAAATTTAGTTTGTACGTTTTATAAAAAAGTATGTAAGTTTAAATTTGTTAAATTTCAAAACAATCGCCATCTTCGGGAACAATTAATTTGGAAATTTTTTCATTTTTTAATGTTTCTCTTGTAGTATCTCTTAAATGAGTGGCAATAATCTTTTTATTACTATTTTCTAATAATTGCTCCATATCATCGATTCCCATATGCATTTCTTTTCCATTTCGAAACGAAACATCTGCAATCATAATTTCACTATTTTTCCAAATTTGTCTTACACCATCACAAATACCACTATCTCCAGTAAGCCCTAGTTTATTGTTTATAATATAGCCATATGCTGGTTTTAACTCTCCATGAGCTACCTCTACTGCTTTTATGTGGTATTGGTTTAATAGGTCTATTTCTTGGTTAGAATGCTCTATTTCGATAATATCAACGGTAAGTTTCCATTCAAAATCATTCGAATTATATACATAAAATAGTCTTTCTATTTGCTCTTTTGCACCTTTTGGAGCAATTATAATTAATTTTTCTGAAAGTTTTAATGCATAACGATGCCTTACTAAAAATGGAAGGTCTGCAAAATGGTCCCCATGAAAATGTGTAATAGCAACTGCCTTTATCTTTTCTATATCATACCCCATTTTTAACAATTGCTTATGACATCCATTTGGAATATCAATTAGCAATTTATCCTCAACTAGTGTACTTGCACTATTATATTTTGTATAAATTGACCCTGTTCCAATTAAATCTACTTTCATTTCTACTTCCTCTTTTTCATTATTTTCTACTACTATACCATAATCTCCTTTTTCCTGCAACTTTTTTTAAAACTCACGTGGGCGTGGTGGTGGAAATGGTGGTCTTCCTCCTGGTCCACCGCCTGGGCCTCCTGGAAATGGTGGCTGTGGTGGCATTGGAGGTCTTGGTGTATTTCCTCCTCCGATGATTTCTTTTAAAATTAAAATTCGGATTAAGTCTCGTAAAAAATTATTTCTGTTAGTAGCTTGCCTGTCTTCTCCGTCTTACATTTTTCGTTTCAATTTTCAAATCAATTTCAATTGATTTATACACATTTTCTGTCATTTTTTCTAGTGTTTCATTTGTTATTTGTGTATTCATGTTTTTGCATTCATTGCAAACCAATGGATATATCTTATGGTAAATTTCTGGATATAATTCCTCACATTTGCTATTGTCCACATTCATTTGATTACGTGGTTGCATTATGTAATAATCGTTTGGCTCATATACATTTTGGTCACGATATGTTGGCATATATCCTAACACATTTCTCATGTATTCCTCGTATGCAGTTTCATCATACATAAAAAATCCCTCCTATTCTTTTATTAGAATATGAGGAATTACTAAAAAGCGTGACAAAACAATTTACTTTCCTATTGTATAAGCAGTTTCTTCACTTGTTCCATCTTCACCTGTTATTTTTATGATGTCAAATTTCAGAGAAATACAAGGACGAAGACCGTATGCGAACGAACTGCCATTCGAATAACCATCCGACTCCACGTAGCACATGTTGCGATTGCCCAAGCCGCCACTGGGATTCACAAAACGCACACGCCAGTACGCATTAGACGAGTCCGAATACACATAACGGGAAGCTAGACAGTAATACTCTCCTGTTGTCCATATGTTTGCACCTTCTAATGCTGTTTGGTCTATTGTATAATTCGTGTCTTTATTAATAGATTATGATTAACTTTTAATATATGTGAATTTATATTATTTTTTTAGATAGAGACTTAAAACTGGCTCTATCTTTCTAAATCCCATTCTTTCTCTCTTTCTTCGTGTTTAAGTTGTTTTTCTGCATCTAAAAAAGTATTTGTTTCCTTTTGAAAATCTCTAATCAAATTATCCTCTGCTCCCATATCAAACTTTTTACAAATCCAATGTATGAATTTATCAATAGTTTCATAGAATTTATCTATTATTTTATTTAATCTACTGTTCTCTTTTTCTAAACCTTTAATTTTTCTTTTATATTTTCATTCTATATCAAATTCTTTTTGTTTCTATTCTGATTTAATATTGTCTCCTTCTTTATGCAATTTGGTATTATCAGCTAGTATTTTATCTCTTTCTTTTTGATAAATTTCTGCTTCTTCTATAACTTTTGTTTGTCTTGATAATTCCTTATGCAAGTCCATAGTATCTTGATACAAATTTTGAATTAAGTCATCTTTTGGTTTTATAATTTCTCCTAAAATCTTTTCATCTCTTTTCTTTGATAATCTATTAATATTAATGTCTGTAATATTAGGAACATCTGGCAATTCTAATTTTATGTTTTTTAAAGTTTCTTTTGTTTGTTCATAATTTGTTATATTTTTATATTCTTTTAATGTATAATGAACTCTGTCTGTTTCTTCTTTTGGTAATCCTCTTTGCAATTCAAATCCATTTGACACCATATATTCAAAAAAAGCATTTTGTAATTGTCTGTAACTATCTTTAGCTTTCCAAAATTCACTACAAGCTAATTTATCAATAGGATTTCCTTTTTTATCTACTGTATGAACAACAGGTAAAAAAAGTAAGTGCAAATGAGGAGATTTCTCATCATAATGCACTTTTGCAGATAAAATATACTTTTCGCCTAAATCTTTATATTCACATACAAATTTATATGCAGTAGCAAAATATCTCTTTGTTTCTTCTTCTCCTATTCTTT
>CAOKNG010000020.1 GCA_948470025.1 uncultured Clostridium sp.
TAAGATTCGCTATTCGTGAAGGTGGACGTACAGTAGGTTCAGGAATTGTTGCTGACATTATTGCGTAAGATAAACGCATAAACATAGAAATAGCAAGGGTTACAAGAAATTGTAACTACCTTGCTATTTTTTTAGGAAAAGGAATATTAGCACACGAATTTGTATACAATAATATAATAATGTATTGACGTACGCAAAAACGTATGCTAAAATGATATTAGGAGGTGTTAATATGACCAATACCAATATAACAAGTTTTAGAAAAAATATATATGAATTA
Source organism: uncultured Clostridium sp. (assembly GCA_948470025.1). Classification (GTDB taxonomy): domain Bacteria; phylum Bacillota; class Clostridia; order TANB77; family CAG-508; genus RGIG8482. Next base: position 281 of record CAOKNG010000020.1, read on the forward strand.
TTAAAGCAAACAATAAAATTTAATGAACCTGTGAATGTTTCAACAAAGGACGGCAATGTGGTTGTACTATCGGAAGAGGATTATAGAGGACTAATGGAAACAGTGTATTTGTTAAATATACCAGAAATGAAAGAAAAATTGATTAATGGAAAAAATGCATCTATCGAGGAGTGTGTGGAAGAAGAGGTGGAATGGTAATGTATAAGATAATATATACAAAAATAGCAATAAAAGATATTCCAAAACTTAAGTCTACACACTTAGATAAAAATGCAAAAGCTCTAATTGATGTAATACGTGAAAACCCTTTTCAAAACCCACCACCATATGAAAAATTGGTGGGAGATTTACAAGAATTATATTTAAGAAGAATAAACGTAAAACATAGATTAGTATATCAAGTTCTAGAAAAAGAAAAAACAGTTAAAATAGTCAGTTTATGGTCGCATTATGAAAGAACATAAAAAAACATCAGATGAGTCTGGTGTTTTTTATTGCAAATTACATTGACATATAGTTTCTATTTTGATAAAATGCAAATAGTTGTTTGACTCCTTCGGGTTGGGTGCATAAATTAGTGTTTGACTAATGTGCACCAAATGCTGATTTATGCACTTAACCTTCGCAAGATGGTTAGATGCAAATACAAAAGAAGGAGGTTCACTATGGAGAAGTACATAGGAATTGGGTTTGTAATTCTTTGTTTAACTGTGCTGGCAGGGGTAATTGGTATTTTAGGATATCAGTTTCACTTAGACAAAGAAAAAGTTGATATCCGCCCAGCAACAGCGAATATCAATCAAAATCTAACAAACAATCATGAATAAGGGCTAGCCCCTTATTCTTATTTATATTATATGATAAGAATTAATGTTTGTCAATGTTTTTAAATAGTAAAAAAAGGAGAAAGTATATGAGAATTTTAATTAAAAATGCCAATGTGATTTCGATGGATGAGAGACGTCCAAAGTTAGAGGAAAATACGGATATTTTGATAGAAGAAGCTTATATAAAAAAGATAGAAAAAGGGATTGAGGATGAGGCTGATAGGGTGATTGATGCAAGTCGGTAAAGTGGTTATGCCTGGGCTTATTAATACCCATGCACATGTGCCAATGAGTATCTTTCGTGAAACGGTGGATGGTTATATTACACAAGATTGGCTAGAAAAAAAGATTTGGCCAATGGAAGATAAAATGACCAAACAGGATATTTATCATGCTTCTTTATTGTCGTTTGTAGAGATGATAAAAACAGGAACAACAACGATTAACGATATGTATTTTATGACAGAGGATATTATAAAAGCCGCAATAGAGAGTGAAATTCGTATGCAAACCACAAGAACCTTAATGGATGTTGCAGGGGATGGTGATATAAGAATTCAGGAATTAGAGAACTTACTAAATACATACCAAGGAAAATACGATGGCATTACCTTTAATATTGGAATTCATGGGTTTTATACAACAAATGATGAGTACATAAAAAAATGTGTGAATCTTGCAAAACAATATAAATTGCCAATCCATATTCACTTTTGTGAAAATAAGAAGGAAGCAGAAGATATTAAAAACCAATACCAAGTTGAAAGCCCAGTGGAATTAATCAAACGCTATTTTAAAGGAATGCATGTGATATTAGCCCATAGTGTAGCATTAACCAAAGAGGAAATTCGTGAGCTTGCAAATGAGGGAATATTTGTATCGCATTGTCCAGTCAGTAATTTGAAACTTGGATGTGGAATAGCAGATATTTCCGAAATGGAAGAAAACGAGATTACCGTTAGCCTTGGAACCGATGGACAGGGAAGCGGTAGTAATTTAGATTTATTTGAAACCATGAAATTTACCGCTCTTCTACAAAAGGGAATAAGGAAAGACCCTACAAAATTACCAGCTTATGAAGTACTTAAAATGGCTACAATCAATGGAGCAAAAGCATTAGGATTAGAGAAAAAAATCGGAAGTATTGAAGAAGGAAAACAAGCCGATATGATCATAATCAATATGGATGAAATCACTGTAAAACCAATGAATAACATTTTTGCGCAAATGGTATATAATATAAAGGGGACAAATGTCGAAACCACGATAATAAATGGAAAAGTTTTAATGGAAAATAGAAAAATAGAGAAAATCGATGAAAAAAGTATATATAATGAGTGTAATGAAATTATTTGCCGAATTCAAAATTGACTTTTTTTAAGAGGTGAGATATAATACAAAAAGTCTAAAAGAAAAAGGAGTATTTGTTATGGCAACCATCAAAAAAGCAATCATCACAATACTACTATTTCTACTAATAATAGGGCTAACCAAAACAATATTTGCAGTAGATATGGGAAAAGCAACCCAAAATGCAAAATTGAAAAAAACAGTAGAGGAAAGTTCTATTACCCTTGAAATTATACCAAAAGGAGACGAATTTGAAATACTAGAAGAAGATGGAAATTGGTATCGTGTTAATTACAAAAAAATAAAAGGGTATGTGAAAAAAGAATTAGTAGAAATTACCAAACAAGAAACGAGTGATGATGAGAAAAATGATACAAAAGACAATAACAATCAAGAGAATACAACGAATACAGTAGAAAATACAACAAACGAATCAACGACCAATACGGTAGGAGAAGAGAATAAAGAAAATAATAAACAACCAAGTTCAGTAAGTACCCCTGTGGTGGAAGAAGACATCAAAGAAGGAAGTATCGTTTATATGACAGCAGAGGCAAAACTATCAGTAAGACCATTACTAAATTCAATGAAAATAGAAACCACAGTCGCAAATGAGCAAGGAAGTGTCATTAGTGTAGTAAATGGCTGGGTATATGTTTCGGTTCATGGTAAAAACGGTTGGGTTCGAAAAGAACAACTAACCATGAAAAAACAAGAAGAACCAGTAACAACAGAGCCAGTAGAAGATAATAAAAAAAGCGAAGAAGACCAAAAGCAACCAGAACAATCAGAGGAAGCAAAAGAAGACAAAACAGAAAATAAAACAGCATATGTTTCATCTGATGGGTTAAATATTCGAAAAGAAGCATCTACGGAAAGTGAGATTATTGATGTACTTGGGAAAAATGCACAAGTAACGATTATTAAGGAAGAAGGTAGTTGGTGTAAGATAACCTATAAAAACACAGAAGGTTATGCACCAAAAAAATATCTATCCGATGAAAAAGTAGCGGTAACTTCAAGAAGTTCGGTAGAAAGAGGGGCAGAAGTAACAAACATACAACAGACTACCCCAGAACCAAAACAAGAAGAAACGAAGAAAGAAACCGTAACGACTTCTACTGATAAAGCAAGTGAGTTAGTTGCTTATGCAAAACAATATTTAGGTTCACGTTATGTATATGGCGGTTCAAGCCCTTCTGGGTTTGATTGTTCTGGATTTGTTATGTATGTATATAAGCAATTTGGGGTAAGCTTGCCACATTCATCTTCATCACAATCGAAGAAGGGAACCAAGGTAGAAAAAGCAAATTTAAAACTAGGAGATATTGTGTTCTTTACTAGTACTACATCGAATAAAGGAATTGGACATTGTGGAATATATATAGGAAACAGTCAATTTATTCATGCATCAACAGAAAAAACGGGAGTTATTATATCCTCTTTAAATACTGCTTCGTATAAAAAAAGATATGTAACAGCAGTAAGGATATTTTAGAGGGAGAAACATTTTAGGAACACTTCTTAAGAAACAGAGGTGTTAGTTATGGTAAAACGACCAATGGTAATGATTACCATTCGGATGGATACTAGGAATACTATTTGGGCTATACTGTCATATCAGTATAGCTCTTATTGTTGTAAGTGCTTTTTTTGCTATTATTTGTATCGTAACAAAGCATAAAAATGCCAAAAAATACGATAAGATTCTTAAAATAAGAAAATACATGGCGATATTGATGGCATGCATTGTTATATCGGCTATTTTAACGAATTTGAAAAACCACGAATATGAAAAAAAGATGAGCCAAATGGAAAAAGGAAAAGAGTTTGTAGGAATGATTGTAAGTAATCCAAGTAAAAAAGAATATACAACACAATATCAACTACAAGTAAAAGAAATTGATAACAAGCCCTGTAACATTATGGTATATGTACGTATCAAACAAGAAGCAAACTTGCAATATGGGGATGAAATTTCTTTTCGGAGGGGAATATACCAAACCAGAACCAGCAAGGAATGATAAGGGGTTTGATTATAGGCAGTATTTAAAATCAATTGGTATGGTAGGTAGTGTTAGTGCAAAAAATGTTCAGGTAAATAAGAAAAATCAAGGAAATATATTAGAAGCACTGGCTTGTCATACCCAAAAAGGAATCGAAGGCCAAGTTCGAAAAAAATTGAAAAACCAAGCCCACCAAGATGTGCTACTAGGAATTTTACTAGGAAATGATGATGGACTTGAAGATGATGTAAAAGAAAATTTTAGGAATAGTAGTTTATCACATATCTTAGCAGTATCTGGAATGCATGTGGCATATTTGATTGCAATTGTGAATTATATAGGTGGAAAATGCAAAGTAGGAAAAAGAAATCAAAAAATGATTCTAATTTTGTTACTAGGATTTTTTATGCTACTTACCAACCGTACCCCATCGGTAAGGCGTGCTTGTGTTATGGCAATATTGGCAATGGTGGCAATATTGGTTTGTAGAAAAAGTGACATCCTAAATAATATGGCAATTTCCTTATTCCTTATTCTCATTCAAAATCCATTTGCAATCTGTAACATAGGGCTTATTTTATCATATAGTGCGACATTAGGAATTGTATTACTATCACCAATCTTTATTTCGAAAAGTTCAAAAAATACATGGCAAGCGAATCTAATTCAAAAAGTAAAATCTCTGATTATTGTTTCAGTTTCTGCATGGGTTTCGATTCTTCCTATTAGTATGATATGTTTTCAAAGTGTTTCGTTTACCTTTTTAGTTTCAAACCTCATGGTTAGTGTTCTTATGGGCATGATTATGATGCTTGGCATTTTTATTAGTATCCCAATTTCCATTCCTTTTTTAGCAGAAATATTAAGTTTGTTACTTTCCCTCCTACTTTGGGTTAGTGAATTTGTTTCGAATTTGCCGTTTTCTCATATTTTAGTGTGTTCGCCTAATATGGGAATGGTAGTTTTCTATTTTATTGTGTTAGCGACTTGGATTTATACAAAAAAGCTAGGACGGAAAAGTTTATAAAAAAAGAATAGAAAAACAATTTTTATGGTGGCTATCGAAGAAAAAAAGGAAAATTATTGCGATACTAAGTATTATAGTGATTGGTTTTAGGCTACTACCAATGATACCACAAGATTTAAAAATTTGCTTTATCGATGTAGGACAAGGAGACTGTACGTTTATTACAACACCAAACCATAAAACCATTTTGATAGATGGAGGAGGAAATAGAGACAATGAAGTCTATGATGTAGGGGAAAGTGTGCTACTACCATATTTACTAAGTCACCATACGAAAACCATTGATGTAATATTCGTATCGCATTTTGATGCAGACCACTATAATGGATTAATTGCAATATTAGAAAAACTAACGGTAAAACGATTCATCATAGGAAAACAAGAAAAAACCTCTGAAGGATATAACGAAATTATGAAGATTGCAAAAGAAAAGAAAATATCCGTTCAAACCGTGCAAAAAGGAGACCGAATAAAAATTGAAGACAATCTTTTCTTTGATGTTTTATATCCAGAGCAACCCTTAACCTTGCAAGGACTAAATAATAATTCCTTGGTGTTAAAATTAAACTATGGAAATTTTAACATGCTATTTACAGGAGACATAGAAAAAGAAGCAGAAGCAAAAATCTTAGAGGCATATCGAAATACCGACATGTTAAAGGCAACGCTTATCAAACTTGCTCATCACGGCTCTAAAACCTCGACCACAGAAGCATTTTTAACAGCAGTAAATCCCCAAATAGCATTCATACGGTGTCGGAAAAAATAATTTATTTGGACATCCAACAAAAGAAGTATTAAAGCGATTAGAAGAAAGACAAATACAAATTTACCGAACAGATAAAAATGGAGAAATCACCATAAGAGTAAATGAAAAGGGAAAAATGTGGTTAGATAAGATGCTAAATGAAACTTAGAATCAATGGAAAACGAATTTATAAAAAAGGAGATTTTAAATATGGATTATAAAATGATAGAGAATGAAATAATAGCAATATATGAAAATGAAAACAAAGAAAAATTAGTAAATGCAAGAGAATTGCATAGTGTTATGAAAGTGGGAAGAGATTTTACCAATTGGGTAAAAGATAGAATAAAAAAGTATGATTTTATAGAAAATGAAGATTACATTTTAACGCTCGCCAAAATTGGCGAACGTCAAAACGTAATTAAACATGAGTATTATTTAACAATCAATATGGCAAAAGAAATAGCCATGGTAGAAAATAATGAAATGGGAAGAAAGATAAGAAGATATTTTATTGAAGTTGGATTGTATAAAAATCCTATTTTTGGAAATGCTATAAAAAACGAATTTAAGAATTTCTAAGCGGTGGAAACCGCAAAGAAATTCTAGAAATTCCCATATTTATACTGTATGGAGCTTTCCTCCCACAGGGAGAAAATTCCAACAGTATAAAAAACGAATTACAAAAAGGGAAAGAAGGAATCGATTATGCAGAAATGGATGTATATAATAGGTGTTTTCATTGTTATTTTAGTTGCTATTTTAGTAGGATATTATTTGTTTGAAAATACTGGTAGCAAGGAAGAGCCAAGAAGTCAAACAGAAGTAAGAAATATGGTACAAGAGCAAAATATTGTGCAAGAAATGGATATAGTAAATGAAATTAGTGTAAGTAGTATGGAAAGTGAAAAAATTTCACCAAATGCAACAATGATTCTAAAAAAATATTATGAGGAATGTGACCATACGATAAAAGAATATGCCAAAATTCCAGAGGAATATGTAAATAAGACAAAGGATGAATTAGAAAAGTTGCAAGAAGATTGGGATATTGAAGAATTTTCAAGTAATGAAGTTGTTTTCAATAAAAAAATAAACGGTACTTGTGGTGAACATTTTGTCATCCGAGAAAAAGATGGAATCATTGCGGTTTATCAAATTAAAGATAATAATGAAGAGGTACTAAAAGAGGAAACTGGAATTGCAGTAGAATATCTAACCGAAACAGATAAGCTACGCCTAGAAGAAGGCATTCGAATTTGTGGAGAAGAGGAATTAAACAGCACATTAGAGGATTATGAATAAATATGAATGCAGTTATTGAAATAGAAATGTGTCGATTGTAGGGGCAGGACTTGTGTCTGCCCGAATTAGAAAATATATAAAAAATAAGGGTGGACACAAGGTCCACTCTTACAAATAAAAATTATATTTTATTGTTATTATCAATTTTCAAATTTTCCTTCTTCAAATATCCTTGTGTATAGAATGCCCTAAAATACATAACAAGTGAGAAAATCGTCATAATCAATGCCAAATAGTAAATGGACTGGTCAAATCCTGGTAAAGGACGCATATTGTATTCTGGGTGATTAAAGATGGTCATATTAAATTGTTTAATAAAGAAAGAACTTACAATGGCAATATAAAATAATACAGTCGAAAGTTTTCCATACCATCTACTAGAAACAACTAATTCTTTTCCATAAAGGAATGAAGCACCAGCAATCATAATACATTCTTTTAGTAAAACAATAATTAAAATCCACAAAGGAATAATATGTTGTATGGTAAGGGTCGCAAGTACAGAAACCTGTGTTGCTTTATCGGCAAGTGGGTCAATTAGTTTTCCAAAATTAGTAATAAAATTAAACTTACGAGCAATAAAGCCATCTAATACATCTGTTAAACCAGAAATGGTTAAGAAAACAAATGCTAATATATAATTTTCTTCGCTTAAATATCCTACAATAAAGGGAATTAAAATAAAGCGAAGAATTGTTAATGCGTTTGGTATATGTTTTGCCATGAATAAATCCTCCTCTAATAATATACTATATCATACAATTTTTGATAAATTTCGTCAAGTAAATTAAGAAAGATTAAAGAAGATATTCATAAATTAAGAAATAAAAAAATGTAGGGGTCGATGCCTTCATCGACCCGAAAACAAGAATAAGACACAAAAAGGGTCGATGTGGGCATCGACCCCTACAAATGAAATTCTATTTTACCTCAAATACCAACTCATCACTGGAACAATCAATTACAATCGTTTGCCCGTCTAACAATTCCGAACGTAAAATCATTTCCGATAGAATATCCTCTACATAACGTTGAATGGCTCTTCTAAGAGGCCTTGCTCCATATTTATAATCCGTTCCTTTTACTAGTAAGTATTCTTTGGCTTTTGTTGTAATTTCCATGGAAATTAGCTTATTCGTTAAAGCAAGCTTTGTATCTTGTAACATTAAATCAACAATTTCTAATAATTGTTCTTTGTTTAAACTATCAAAAATAATAATTTCATCAATACGATTTAAAAATTCAGGTCGGAAAGTCTCTTTTAAACTATCTTGTATTTTCGTCTTATCAATGGTTGATTGTTTTCCAAATCCAATCGAATTATTATTTAAATGAGAACCAGCATTGGAGGTCATAATAATAATCGTATTTTCAAAGCTAATGGCATTTCCTTGAGAATCGGTTAATTTTCCATCATCTAATACTTGCAAAAGTAAATTAAATACATCAGGATGTGCTTTTTCAATTTCATCAAATAATAAAATAGAATAGGGATGTCTTTTCACTTTTTCCGTTAATTGTCCAGCATCATCGTAGCCTACATAACCAGGAGGAGAACCAATTAACTTTGAAGTAGAATGACTTTCCATGTATTCAGACATATCGATACGAATAATCGCATCTTCTTTTCCAAACATTTCATAACTTAAAGCTTTTGCAAGTTCGGTTTTTCCCACTCCAGTAGGACCAACGAAAATAAAAGAAGGTGGACGTTTGGTACTTTTTAGTCCTGCTCGATTTCTTCTAATGGCTCTTGCTACAGCAGATACAGCTTCATTTTGTCCAATAATTCGTTTGTGAAGATTTTCTTCTAAGGCAAGTAATTTTTTTGTTTCTTCTTCTGTAATTTTTTGTACTGGTATTTTTGTCCAATGCTCAATTACAAGAGCAATATCTTGCAAAGTTAATTGCTTTGGTTTTGTTTTTTTACTTAACAGTGTAATTTGTTCTTCAAGGCGACATTCTTTCGTTTTTAAATCAGCAGCTTTTTGGTAATCCTCGGCAGAATCGGCAGTAGCAGCTTCTTCTTTTTCTTCTTGAACGGCTGTTAGTTCATTTTTTAGTAATTCTAATTGATATAATTCTTTATTGTTTAGATTAATACGAGAACATGCCTCATCTAATATATCGATAGCCTTATCTGGTAAAAAGCGGTCATGAATATATTTTTCGGACATATTTACCATTTTTTCTATTACGTCAGTTGAGATTTTTACTTTATGATATTCTTCATAATATTTCTTAATGCCTTCTAAAATTTTAATGGTATCTTCTACACTTGGTTCTTCTACAATAATTGGTTGAAATCTTCTTTCTAAAGCGGTATCCTTTTCAATGTGTTTACGATATTCTCGAAGGGTAGTAGTACCAATTAATTGAATTTCACCATTGGCAAGAGATGGCTTTAAAATATTTGCGGCATTAGCTGAATTTTCAGCATCTCCTGCTCCCATAATATTATGAATTTCATCAATCACTAAAATAATATTACCACAAGCTTTGCATTCATCAATCAAGGTTTTCATTCTACCTTCAAATTGACCACGAAATTGCGTTCCAGCTAAAATAGCAGTCATATCTAATAAATAGACTTCTTTGTTTAACAATTTAGCAGGTACTTTTCCACTAGCAATCTTAATAGCAAGACCTTGTGCAATTGCAGTTTTTCCAACTCCAGGTTCTCCAATCAAACAGGGGTTATTTTTTGCACGTCTATTTAAAATTTGAATCATTCTTTGAATTTCTCTATCTCTTCCAATTACAAGATCTAATTCGTTATTTTTTGCCTTATTCGTCAAATTTGTACCATAAGTATCTAAAAATTTCGTCTTTTTCTGCTTTACTTTTTTATCCACTTTTACTTTTTTATTAGAACCATTTGTAGCAGTATTATCATCATTATCTTCAGATTTTCCCCCCATATTAAATAATGCATTAAAAGGAATGGCAGTAGCGGAATTAAGACTAATATCTTCATTGGCTAAATTTTCGGTTAAATCTTTAAAAATGGTTTCAAATTGTGCTGTCATATCTTCTAAATTAACAGGATCATTCTCTAATGCAGTCGATTGTTTTGCAAGTACTTCTAAGGGATTAATTCCTTTTTCTTTGGCACAATTGTAACAAAATCCCTCTAAAGACTGTTCTCCTTTTTCATCTTGTTTGTTCACAAAAATAATGGCAGTATTTTTCTTACATACAGAACATAACATCTATCAAAACTCCTAACTTTTTCGTTTTTCTATTAGTATATCATACAGGAAAAATAAGGAAAAGTCAAGAAAATGCAAAAGTGAAATCCTTATAGAAATATTCGTTTTATATCAATTAAAAATTAAGACATTTGATATGTAAACAGGATGATATTTTTTCTTGTTCTAATTTAGGAAGATGTATAATATATTAGTAAGTAAGGAGGGGGAATATGAAAAATTTAGTACAAACTACAACAATGGAAAACAAGAATAGTATTCTTTATATTATAAAAGGAATTGTTCTTGCCTATTTTATTACATTTTTGTTATTATTTATATTTTCACTTATATTAACTTATACGAATATCAGTGAAAACACCATTGCACCGATTATTTTAATGATTACGATTATTAGCATTTTAATTGGAAGTAGTCTAACTTCAAGTAAAATAAAAAAGAATGGCTTAATAAATGGAGGAGTAATCGGATTTATTTACATTATTACCCTATATCTTATTTCAAGTTTTATGCAAACAGGATTTAGCCTAAATTTGTATGCTATTTTAATGATTGTGTTTTCAATTCTTGCAGGTATGGTTCGGAGGAATTGTAGGAGTAAATTTAAGAAATAATTGTAAATAGAATTTCAGAACATTGACATATTTGTATAAATAAGTTAATATAAATATGTTATAGTAACTATTTATTATCCTTGAACATTTAGGGATATAAATGCAGACAAGAAAGGAGACAGTATGGAATGGCAAAATTAACAGGAAGAATTATTCAAGAGAAGTATGCACCGGGAAGGAGAGTAGTCAATAGTTTTTATGAAGAGCAGCCCGCGAATTCGAAAATTGGATCACAGTATATGACTGGTCAACCAGAAACAGTCTATTTTATAGACAAAAATGGGGAGTTGTCTGCAAAAGAAACCATGGCATTATGGTAAAGAAAAACGGGGTACGTTAAAAACGTATCCTATTTTCATGTTATCAACTGATGACATGAAAGAAATAAGAAGCAATAAACTTAACTTATAATAAAAGAAAAATAAGGTATATGTTCAAAGATAATTGTAAGAGCGAACTTGAAAAAATAATTGACAAATCCAATACAATTATAATAGAATAAAAGAAAATATGGCATATGATTGTGCATAAGAAAGAAGGAAAAGAAAATGGAAAAAGTACGAGGATTTGAAGTAGCAAAAGGATTTGAAAATGAGGATATTCATTTACCAATTCGAAAAACAAAAGCATCAGCAGGATATGATATAGAAGCAGCTGAGGATTGTGTGATACCAAGCTTTAAAAAGGGAAATAAACCAACTCTAGTAAAAACAGGAATAAAGGCATATATGCCAAGTGACGAAGTACTTATTTTGGCAAACCGTAGTTCTAACCCAGGGAAAAAAGGACTTATTTTAGCAAACAGTATTGGAGTAATCGATAGTGATTATTATGGTAATCCAGACAATGATGGACATATCATGTTTGCATTTTATAACATCAAAGAAGAAGATATTACGATAAAAAAAGGAGATGCCATTGGGCAAGGAATTTTCCAAAAATACCTTGTAACTGACGATGATATGGCAACTGGAGAAAGAATGGGAGGATTTGGCTCGACTAGTAAGAACTAAAAAGACAAGAAAAAATTACCAAAAATCTTTTGACTTTTGGTAATTTTTGTAGTATAATAGATATGTCGGAAGAAGAGAAAAACTTATTAAAATTCAGGAAGGAGTGGCATAAAAAGCTATGTTTAATGTAGGAGACCATATTGTTTACCCAATGCATGGGGCAGGAGTAATTGATGCAATTGAAGAAAAGGATATTTTAGGTGAAAAACAAGCCTATTACATATTAAAAATGCCAGGAGAGGTAAAGGTCATGGTACCAACAAACAAAGCAGAAGAAATAGGAGTAAGAGAAATTATTGATAAACAATCTGCTGATAAGGTATTTGCAATTTTAGAAGAAGATAAGACAGAAATGTCAAGCAATTGGAATAAGCGATATCGTGATAATATGGACAAAATGAAAAGTGGAGATATTTACGAAATTGCAGATGTAGTTCGTAACTTATCTTTCAAACAAAAAGAAAAAGGCTTATCCACTGGAGAAAAGAAAATGTTATCCAATGCCAAACAAATTCTAGTAAGTGAATTAGTACTTGCAGAAAATTCTTCCATAGAAGAAGTAGAAGGAATGATTGACAACAAAATAAATGCTTCTTTCCAAGAATTTGAAATCGATAATATTGAACCAGTACAAAATGTAGTAAATAAATTTATTCCATTTGAAGAAAGTGGAGCAGGAAATGCATAAAGAATAGAAAAGTATTGTTAGTAAGAATAACAATACTTTTTTTGACAAAAAGTGACAAAAAATCTTATGTGAAGTAAGAGGGAATTACGATATATCTGTCGAATAGTATATAATAGGAAAGAAAGGTTAGAGGTTTAATGGCACGATATAGTGATGAATTAGTAGATGAAGTAAGGAACAGTAATGATATCGTAGACGTGATATCACAATATGTAGTGTTAAAAAGAAGTGGTAGAAATTTTTTTGGACTATGTCCATTCCATCGAGAAAAATCCCCTTCTTTTTCTGTGTCGCCAGATAAGCAAATCTTTCATTGCTTTGGTTGTGGTGTAGGAGGAGATGTCATTCACTTTGTTAGTAAAATCGAAAATTTAGATTTTAAACAAGCCATTGAAACCTTAGCGGAAAAAAGCGGAATAACCTTACCTAGTTTAATGGATGGGCAAGATGCCGAAAAGCTAAAACGAAAAGAAAAAGTATATCAAATTAATAAAATAGCAGCACGGTTTTTTCCATGAAAACCTATATAAGCAAGTAGCAAAACCTGCACAAGAATATGTAAAAAAGCGAAAGCTAGATAACAATACGTTAAAAATGTTTCAAATTGGATTTTCCTTAAATTACGATGAACTTTATCAAAAGTTGAAACAGGAAGGTTTTTTGGAAGAAGAAATGTTAGCATCCAGTTTAATTGGAAAATCGGATAAAGGAAAATTCTACGATAAATTCCGAAATAGGCTGATGTTTCCTATTAAAGATGTACAAGACCGAGTGATTGCTTTTGGTGGTAGGGTATTAGATGATAGTAAACCAAAATACATTAACTCACCAGAAAATATCGTATATAGCAAAGGAAGAAACTTATTTGGGCTAAACATCGCCAAAAAAAGTGGCAAAGACAAAATTATTATCGTAGAAGGCTATATGGATGCGATTTCTCTTTATCAAAGAGGAATTAACAATGTAGTAGCATCACTTGGAACCGCATTAACAGAAGCACAAGGACGCCTACTTCGAAAATATGCAAGCCAAGTTATTATTGGATATGATTCCGATGGGGCAGGACAAGCTGCAACCATGCGAGGAATGGAAATTCTACAAAATTTGGGTTGTGATATTCGTATTTTACAATTAGATGGAGATGCGAAAGATCCAGATGAATATGTTATAAAATATGGTAGTGGTCGATTTGAAAAATGTGTAGAAAATGCGATTTCTTTAGTAGAATTTAAAGTAAAGAATTTAAAACAATCGATGAACATACAAACTGCAAGTGACAAAATAAAATTTTTAAATGAAATTGTAAAAATTCTTTCCAAAGTAGACAATAGTATTGAACGAGAAATTTATATTGACCGAATTGCAAAAGAATATGCTATATCCAAAGAAGCCATATATGCAGAAGCAAACAAAAGGGCATATAAAGAACATCAAGGAATAAAAATAATTCAAAAACCAATTAGACCAGTGTTAAAAGAAAAACAAAATAAAGAACAAAAGGAAGTAGGAAGCAAAAGAGAAAATGTATTAATTTCTTTATTAATCAACCAAGAAATAGAAGCATATGAACAAATTAAAGAGAAAATAACGCCAGAGGATTTTAAAATAGAAAATAACTTTCAAATAGCAAAAAGATTGTATGAACATTTTGAAAAGGGAAATAGTAATAGTAATGTGCTTAACTTATTTCCAGAAGAAGAATTAATGAGTCATATTACTAGTATTTTAGCAGAAGATTATGAAATTTCAAATGTCAATAAAGCAGTAGGAGATATTTTAAACGGATATGAAAAAGAAAAATTAACACAAGAAAGAAATGAAATTATAAAACAATTAGAAAATTCCAATATTAGTAGAGAAGAAACAAGTAGATTAGAGGCACGATTAAGTAGTCTTATTATAAAAATAGCCAAAATGAAATAGGAGGAAAGTAAATGGCTGGAAAAGAAAGTAAAAGTGAACAAACCAAAAAGAAAGTAAATGAAGAAGTAGAAATGAAAAAAACATCAAAAGTAACTAAGGTAGCAAAAGTAAAAAAAGAAGATAGTGAAACAAAAAAAGATACAAAAGTAAAAGAAATAAAAGGTAAAAAAGAAGTGAAGGAACCAGAAAAGGAAAAAACAACACAGACAAAAGAAGTAGTAGGTAAAGACGAAAGGAAAGAAACAGGCAACAAAAAAACAGCAAAGCCAAAAAAAGTAGAAGAAAAAAAGGTAACAAATAAAACACAAAAAGTAGAGTCGAAAAAAGAAGAAATTGACACTCCTCAAATGCCCCAAAATGAGAAAGAAGATGTATTACAAGAAAGCAAAAATGATGTAGAAATTAGTGAAGAGCCAGTAGTAGAAGGAAAAAAAGAAAATGTTGAAGATGAAAAAGTAAAAACGATTTTAGAAAAGGCAAAAAAACAAGGAAAAATTACTTATGGGGAAATTGCTTCTGAATTAGATGATGCTAATGTAGAACAAATTGAAAAAGTATTTGATGCTTTTGAGGAATTAAATGTAGACTTAAAAGAAGATTTAGATGATGAAGAACCAGATCTAGAAGACTTAGAAGAAGTAGAAGATATCAAAATAGAGGACATCAATAACATTACACTAGATGGAGTAAGCACAGATGACCCAGTGAGAATGTACTTACGTGAAATTGGAAGAATTCCACTATTAACCTATGATGAAGAATTAGAAATTGCCGAAAAAGTATTAGAAGGAGACGAAGAAGCAAAGCAGCGTTTAGCAGAATCGAACCTAAGACTTGTTGTTAGTATTGCGAAAAAATATGTAGGAAGAGGAATGTTATTTTTAGACCTAATCCAAGAAGGAAACATGGGGCTTATTAAAGCAGTCGATAAATTCGATTACAAAAAAGGATTTAAATTTAGTACTTATGCAACATGGTGGATTCGTCAAGCCATTACAAGAGCGATTGCAGACCAAGCAAGAACCATTCGTATACCAGTACACATGGTAGAAACCATCAATAAACTAATTCGTACTTCAAGACATTTATTACAAAAACTAGGACGTGAACCAAGCCCAGAAGAAATTGCCGAAGAACTAGAAATGCCAGTTGATAAAGTAATGGAAATCCAAAAAATAGCACAAGATCCAGTATCCTTAGAAACACCAATCGGAGAAGAAGACGACAGCCATTTAGGAGACTTCATACAAGACGACGACAGCCCAGCACCACACGATGCAGCATCCTACACTTTACTAAAAGAACAACTAGAAGAAGTCATGAATACCCTAACCCCAAGAGAAGCAAAAGTATTACGTTTGCGTTTTGGGCTAGAAGACGGAAAAGCAAGAACCTTAGAAGAAGTAGGAAGAGAATTCGAAGTAACTCGTGAAAGAATCAGACAAATAGAAGCAAAAGCCTTAAGAAAACTAAGACACCCAAGTAGAAGCAAGAAATTAAGAGATTATATGAATTAGAAATAAGAAAAATGAAACAAAATCTGTAGGGTGCGTCTAGTAGACGCCCGTTTTGCAAAGATATTCTAAAAATAAGAAAAAACAAGGAAGACGTAAGTAAGGCGGGCGACTACTAGTCACCCCTACGGATTGAACTATACCCCAAAAGGTAGACTTTTTAGAAATAAAAATGTATACTAAAAAAGGAGGTATAGTTTATGGGAAAAACAATAGAATACCCAGCAGATTTAAAATTAAATGCAATAAAAACATATTTAAATGGCAACCATGGTCGGATATAAAAAAGTGGCAGAAATGTTTGGGATGAATGATACAAAATGCTTAAGAAAATGGGTAAAACAATATCAGGAAAAAGGCGAAAAATTTTTCAAAGATAAAAAAATATGTAAAAAAGAATTTCTGTATAAAACGCCACAATCATATGAAGAAAAAATAGAATATTTACAAGCAGAAAATGCATATTTAAAAGAACTATTAGGCATAACAGCAGAAAAAGTAAAAAAAAAGAAATCTACGAAGTAATATACAAATTATCCCAAAAGTATAAAATAAAGCAGTTATTAAAAATAGCAGGAGTATCCAAATCGACATATTACAAGTGGAAAAACAATCTACCCAAAGCAGAAAAAAGAAAGCAAGAAGAAGAAAAGATAATAAAAGCAATAAAGGAATTGTACAATGAACATAAAGGTAGATATGGAGTAAATCCAATGACACACGCATTAGAGCAAGAAAAGAATATAAAATGTAATCATAAGAAAATATACAGATTAATGGAAGAAAATGGATACTTATCAGTAGTAAAAAGAAAGAAAAAATACAACAAACATGGAAAACCACATCCAAAGAAAAATGTGTTAAAAAGGAATTTTACAACAAGTTGTCCGTATGATAAAATAGCAACAGATGTAACAGAAATAGCAATGTTTGGAAGGAAGATATACATATCGCCAGTAAAAGACTTACATACACATGTAATAGAAAGTAAAGAAATAGGAGAACATGCTACATTAGTAACAGTAATGAATATGTTTGAGAAAATAAAGGACAAAAGCATAGCAGAAGGAACAATATTTCATTCAGACCAAGGAACATTGTATAACAATTTAAAATTTCAGGAAGAGTTAGAAAAGAACAATTTTATGCAAAGCATGTCAAGAAAAGGAACACCAATAGATAATTCACCAATGGAAAGCTTCTTTAGTACATTAAAAAGTGAAGTAATATATAATCCATTAGTGAAAATAGAAACATATGAAGATTTAATAAAAGAATTAACAGAGTATTTTGATTATTACAATAATAAAAGAATTCAAAAAGGATTAGGATATCTAACCCCAAATGAATTCAAGAAAAAATGTTTAGAACAAACCCATTAAGGGTAGGGCTGATTTCACAGTCCACCTTTCGGGGTACAGTTCAGATTGAAAATCAGATTATTTAGTATGAATGGTATAGGATATCAAAAAAAGTGGAAAAACGCTTGATTTTTTTGCTTTTTTATGTTAATATAAAAGAGTATTCATTTATTTTAGAAACGAATTAGGAGGAAAAAATAATGAAAGTAGCATTATTCAAAAGAATACAAACTGTATTAGAAGAAATGACAATAAATGAAGGTTCTGAAGAGCTACAAAAAAAAGAGATACAAAAAGCAGTAGAAGCTGTTATTGCGGCACAAACAAGAAATTTATCGGAATTAGCAGTAAATGTAAGTAATAATCAAGCTATTTCAAAAGAAGACGAGAAAGAAGAATTAACAAGAGGAAATTTTGTGCCAAAAGGAAATGTTGATGAACATCAAGCAGACAAAGTTGCAACAGAAAAGGCAAAAGCTAAAAAAGGAAAAGAACAAGAAAGAAATCAAAATGGAAAAGAAAGATAAAATTAAAACAAAGAAAATAATTTTGTTATTTTCTTTGTTTTATCTTGACAAAATTAGGATATACTAATATAATAATACACGTTCTAATAAATATATGGCGATGTAGCTCAGTTGGCTAGAGCATCCGGTTCATACCCGGCAGGTCGTAGGTTCAAGTCCCACCATCGCTACCAAATACTTAGAGCCAAGCGGATTGATAAAATCTGGCTCTATTTTTTGAATTTAACTACTTGGTTTTTCATACAACGAAATCAGACATAAGATTTGCAGCATAAGATGTGTCTTCTGGAAAAACATAAATATAGTATTTCTCTGTAATTTTAATACTACTATGCCCTAATAGGTCTTTTATGTCGTGAATTAATGTAGTGGCATAAGTATCTCGTATGCTATGAGGCTTTTTGTATTTAACTTCAATAGGTCTACATATTTTCTTTGAAGACCAAGTAATTATCCTTTTCTTAATCCTGTTACGAAGTCCGTTAGAACAGCTACGTCAAAAGTATTGTTTTGCCTTCCTCATATTTTAGGTTTTGTTTTTACCTCTTCATCATCAAAGGCTTGAATATTAAAATCAAAAATAGTTTCATCGTCTTCATCACTACTATCTGCATATCCTGGAATAGAGATTTTATTTAAAGAGCATGGATTTTCTCTTCGATAGCTTTGAAAAATACAATATGTAAAGAAAAATCGCAAGGTTTTATTGAGGTCAAATATTTTCTCGCTACTTACTTTTTTTGTTTTGGAAACATTATTTTTATCAATATATGTAAGTCCTTTTTCAAAGAGTTCATTATAATACAATTGGATGGCTTTAGATGTAGCATTAGAAGCGTATAAATAACCAATAGAACTGTTTTTTATATATAATCTATAATTTAGTTCATGTTTTTCAAAACTAGAAGGCTTGCTAGTACTGCTTTTTATTAATACATTAAAAAGCGAATCATACATTAATTGTTCAATACTAGCTTTTTGAAAATCCATATCGATACCATTTTTCAATTTGCTCATATATTCTTCGATTTTTCTATCGCAATCTCATAACCCGAAGGTCGTAAGTTCGAGTCTTACCCCCGCAACCAAACTTATATCGTTACAGCTATCTAAGTTGTAGCGATTTTTTATATTCTCCGATTTGTTTACAATAATGCTTAAAAATGGCATTCTTATGTCAAATTGGGGAAAAGTTGGGGAAATAATTCTCCAAAACGGTTGATATTTCTAATAAATTTTCAGTAAAAGACTATGGGAAACCTAAAAACTTTTTTAGTAGTCTTTTACTTATTTTTATCGTGAAAAGTCTAATGGCTTTAGTGAAATTTGAAAAAAGATTTTAGCTAATTTTGTGGTAGTAGCAAGTTTTCTAAAACGCTTCCTGCTTTTCTATTATGAGAAATAATAGGATGCACATAGAAGTTAAATGTTGTTGTAATTTGTGCATGTC
>CAOKNG010000021.1 GCA_948470025.1 uncultured Clostridium sp.
TAAGGGTAGTGTAACAGCAACCGTACTTTGGATTAAAAAAGACCAAGAAACTCCAAGCGAGAAAAGACTAGGAGACATTAATATGGATGGAAAAATAACAGCAACTGACCTTCTACTCGTAAAAAGACATTTGGTAGCAGGACAAAGACAAGAATGGATTTTAACAAATGAGGCATTTAAACTAGGAGATATTAATGAAGACGGAAAAATAACCGCTACCGATTTATTACTAACCAAGAGATTAGTACTAAAAGAGATAGAAACAACCAACGAAGGTTAGTAGCAACATATGAAAATAAAAAAATAAAGGAGAAATGAAATGAAAAGTAATGTAAGAATAAGAAAAATGATGACGATTATGTTAATGATGTTAGTACTACTATGTACAACAACAGTACATGCAGCAGAGGATAGTTTTAAAACAACCATAAAAGCAGACCACACACAGGCAAAAGGAGAAGATACTGTTATCATTACCATTGGCTTAAAAGACATTGCCATTGAAAGTGGAGATAAAGGAATTGGAGCATATACAGCAAATCTAAAATTTGATACCTCTGTATTTGAATATGTATCTGCAAGTGCTACCACTGGATGGGATGCCCCACTTTATCAAGATGGAGCAATTACAGGTAATACCAGTAATGCAGAAGTGGTAACCACCACACAAGACATTGGAACCATTACACTAAAAGTAAAAAAAGACGCACCATTAGGAGAAACAACCATTGAATTAACCAACTTCTCAGGTTCTAATGGAAGAGACGATATTGACACAACCAATACATCAACAAAACTAACCATAGTAACTAACAACAATGGAAATGGTGGCAATAACGGAAATAACAATGGAAACAATGGAAATGGCAGTGGTACAACAAACAATGGATCAAATACCAATAATGGAAGCAATAACAACCCAACCATTGGAAACAACAGCTCAAATAATAACAATGCCAATACAAACATTCCAAGCACATCAACCGATACAAGCGTAAAACAAGGAACACTACCACAAACAGGAACAACAGATGTTATTGTATTTACCATCATCGGAGCAGTTAGTATACTTGCAATCACCTTCTTTGCTAGAATGGTAGTATTGAATCGAAAAATGAAATAGTGATGGATAAAAAGAAAAAAACTAGAAATTAGGAAAAAACTAATTTCTAGTTTTTTTATGATTTCAGAAAATAACATGAGAAATTTAAATGAAAACCTATACAAATTTTAGATTTCGGTATATAATAAAAACGTGAAAATGGAGTTTGGAGGTTTTTATATGAACTTAAAAGAGATTTTAGTTGGGCTAGAAGGAATTAAGGCAAAAGGAAATATTGATTTAGAGATTACAAATGTAGATTCGGATTCGAGAAATATAAAAGAAAATGGAATGTTTATTGCCATTCGCGGGTTTGAAGTGGACGGAAATGACTACATACCGGCTGCTATTGCCAATGGTGCAAATGTTATTATGGTAGATGAAAATACGAATGTAAAAGAATTAAACATACCAGAAAATGTAACCATTCTTATGGTGCCAGATACAAGAATTGCACTTGCCATTTGTGCTTGCAATTTCTATGATAATCCATCTAAAAAATTCAAATTAATTGGAGTAACAGGAACCAAAGGAAAAACCACTACTACTTTTATGATAAAGAAAATATTAGAAAAAGCAGGGCATAAAGTAGGATTAATTGGAACCATTGCTATTTATATTGGAGATAAAAAATTAAAAGATAGTGTAAGAACCACTCCAGAAAGCATTGAATTACAAAAAATATTTGCCGATATGGTAGAAGAAAAGGTTGATGTTGTTGTAATGGAGGTATCTTCCCAAAGTCTAAAACTAAACCGTGTATATGGTTGTGATTTTGACATGGGAATTTTCACAAACTTCTCACATGAACACATTAGCGAAAAAGAACATCCAGACATGGAAGACTATTTCAATTCAAAACTAAAATTATTCGATATGTGTAAAGTAGGATTCTTTAATGCAGATGATATTTATGCTGCAAAAGCAGGAAGAATTGCAAAAACACCAGAAATTACCACCTATGGAATTGATAATTTCTGCCACGTACTAGCAAAAGACATTACCATTACGAACTCCTATGTTGACTTTAAAGTAAAACTTGAAAACAGAAATGAAAGAGTAAAAACCTGTATTCCAGGCAGGTTTAGTGTATATAACTCACTAGCAGCCATCTGTGTTGCCAAAAAAATGGGAATTGGAGAAGAACAAATTAAAGAAGCATTAGTAGAAGTACGTGTACCAGGAAGAAGCGAATTAGTCGATAATAAACTAGGTTTTACCATTATGATAGACTATGCCCATACACCAGAAAGCTTAGAAAGCATTCTACGTGCTGTAAAATCCTATACCAAAGGAAGAGTCATTTGTGTATTTGGCTGTGGAGGAGACCGTGACAAAATAAAAAGACCATTAATGGGAGAAGTATCTGGTAGAGTAGCAACAAACACCATTATTACGAGCGATAACCCAAGGACCGAAGATCCAGAAGAAATTGTAAAAGAGATTGAAGTTGGTATAAAAAAGACAACAGGGCAATATACATGTATAGTAGATAGAAGAGAAGCAATCAAAGCAGCAATCAAAATGGCAGGTCGAAATGATATGATTGTACTTGCTGGAAAAGGGCATGAACCATATCAAGAAATTAACCATGAAACATTTCCATTTGATGAAAGAATTATTGTAAACGAGGTAATTGAAGAATTAGAAGAAGAAAATGAAAAACGAAAAAAGAAAAAATAAACCAAAATGCAATAACATTCGGGATGAAGGGTGAGAAAATTGGATTTTCAAATAAAAATATTACTACTGTCATTTTTTGTGACAATAGTATTGGGAATTCGGAATTGTTCCCATATTAAAAAAACTAAAAGTAGGGCAAATTGAAAGAGAAGATGGTCCACAGTCACACTTAACCAAACAAGGAACTCCAACCATGGGTGGAATTATTATTGCTCTTGCGATTATGATACTAATTGTGTTTGTTTTTGTAAGTTACTATGCAAAAAAAGATATTGAACTTGCCAAAAGGCTAATTCCACTTGCAATTATGTCCATTGGATTTGGAGTAATTGGGTTAATTGATGATACCAAAAAACTAGTTTTTAAAAATACCAAAGGCTTGAAACCCGCTTATAAAATGATTGGACTACTAACAATTGCAGTAACCTATGTTATTTATCTAATTAAAATTATCGATTTAGGATGCGATACTTATATACCGATTTTTAAAATTTATATAACACTACCAATTTGGCTCTATATTCCATTTGCCATCTTTGTTATCTTAGGAACAACAAATGCGATTAATTTAACCGATGGGGTAGATGGCTTATGCCCAACCATATCAGCAGTTGTAATCACATGTTTAACGGTTATTGGTATTATTTTCGATGTAAAAGAAGTCGTTGTATTTGGAACAATTGTAATTGGAATCTGTTTAGGTTTTTTAATTTTCAATATGCATCCAGCAAAGGTATTTATGGGCGATACTGGTTCTTTATTACTTCGGTGGGGTAATTGTTGCTATGGCTTTATATTTAAAAATGCCACTAATTCTAATCATTATTGCCTTTATACCAGTATTAGAAACCTTATCGGTAATCATGCAAGTATTATACTTCAAAAAAACAGGAAATCGCTTCTTCAAAATGGCACCATTACATCATCATTTTGAACTATCGGGTTGGGGAGAAAATAAGGTAGTATCTGTTTTTAGTATTATTACTTTATGTTTATGTGTAGTAGCATTATTTTGTATCTAGCAATATAAGAAAGGAGAAAATATGGCAAGACCTCAAACAAACAAAAAACCATTTGATTTTATCCTATTTATTACAGTGCTTATTTTACTTGCAATGGGAATTGTTATGGTATTATCGGCAAGCTCTCCTTCTGCACTTGCTGAAAGTGGCAATAGTTATGCCTATGTTTCAAGGCAAGCTGTATTTGCTGTTTTAGGAATTGGACTTATGATTTTTATTTCAAGTGTAGATTACCATGAATATGAAAAATTTGCAAAAATGGCATATATTGGCTCTGTTATTGTATTAGCACTTGTTCCCTTACTTGGTTCTTCCGCAAAAGGAGCAACAAGATGGCTAGAAATTGGAGGAATTCGTTTCCAACCATCAGAGGTTGCCAAAATTGCGTTAATTGTCTTTTATGCCTCTTGGCTTACCAAAAATAAAGATACATTAAAAGATTTAAAACAAGGATTTATTAGACCATTCATTTACATAGCTCCAATTGCTATTATCTTAATTGTGTTCCAAGACCATTTAAGTGTTACTATCATCATTATAGCCGTTGTATCTCTTATGATGTTAATGGCAGGTTCTAGGATGAGGCACTTCCTTACTTTTGGAACAATAGGAGCAGTAGGAGCAGCAGGAGCCTTATTTGCACTTGCCAAATTTACCGAAAAAGGAGCATACCGTATTTCGAGAATCACTACCTTTCTAAATCCATGGAATGACCCAAAAGGAGATGGATGGCAGATTATACAAAGTTTATATGCAGTTGGCTCAGGGCGGCATTTTTGGAGCAGGACTAGGAGAAAGCAAACAAAAATATTTATATATACCAGAACCACATAACGATTTCATTTTTTCGATTTTGGCAGAAGAATTAGGTTTCATAGGATGTACCATTGTGATTATTTTATTTGCTATTTTCATATGGAGAGGATTACTTATTGCCATGAAAGCACCAGATATGTTCGGAAGCTTAGTTGCGGTTGGAATTACATCATTAATTGGATTACAAGCCATTATGAACATTGCCGTTGTAACGGGCTCTATGCCAAACACAGGAATTCCGTTGCCATTCTTCAGTTATGGAGGAACATCACTCGTTATTTTGCTGTGTTCTGTACGGAATACTGTTGAACATATCAAGAAAATGTAAGAATGTATAGAACCCCCAGTCAGCTAACGCTGACAGCCCCCTTAAGTAAAGGGGCCTTTTTATAGGGAAAGGCGTTGGAAGGGGGTCAAAAATATACAGTAGGAGGAAAAAAATGAGAGTTATTATTGCAGCAGCAGGAACGGCTGGACATATTAATCCAGGGATTGCCATTGCAAACAAAATCAAAAAAGAAAGCCCACGTTCTGAAATTGTATTTTTAGGAACAGACCGAGGTCTAGAAAACGATTTAGTACCAAGAGCAGGATTTACATTAGAAACAATAGATGCATATGGACTAAGCAAAAAAATTAGTTTTAAAAGTTTAAAAAACAACCTAAAAACCCTAAAAGGAATTGGAGAAGCAAAAAGAATTGTAAAAGAATTTAGTCCCGACATTGTCATTGGAACAGGAGGCTATATTTGTGGTGCAGCTATACTAGCTGCTAAAAAATACAAAATACCAACCATGCTACACGAAAGTAATGCATTTCCAGGAAAAGCTGTAAAAATGCTATCCAAAAAAGTAGATACCATATTAATCAGTTTTGAAGAAGCAAAAAAAGAATTAACACAAGCTCAAAATATTGTATTAACTGGTACGCCAACCAAAATAAAAAACTTACATCTAAGTAATGTACAAAAAAAAGAAGTCCTATCGAGGTTAGGTTTAAAGCAAGAAAAACCAGTTTTACTAATCTTTGGAGGAAGCCAAGGAGCAAAAGCCATTAACGATGCAGTAACAGGACTCATTAACCAAAATTTAAACAACGAGTATCAAATCATGTGGGCACCGGGGCCTTTGCAATTTAACTTAGTCAAACAAAGAATTAAAAATCTATCCAAACAAAAAGGACTAAAATTAGTTCCATACATCTATAATATGGAAGAAGTATTAAACAGCGTAGACCTAGTATTAGCAAGAAGCGGAGCAATGACCATTACTGAACTAGCAATTACAGGAAAACCTGCCATATTTGTACCATTACCAAATGTAAGCAATAATCACCAAGAATACAATGCCAAAGTATTAGAAAAAGTGGGAGCAGCCAAAATTATCTTAAACAAAGACCTAACCCCAGACGTACTAAATAAAGAAATAAACGACATCATACAAGACCCTAAAAAATTAGAAGCAATGGGGGAACATGCCAGAAAAATCGCAGTAGAAAATGTAGAAGACAAAATATACGAGGAAATTAAGAAACTAATAACAAACCCAATGTAGGGGCGACCATTGATCGTCCGAAATAGGATAAGAATTATTTTTCGGACGTGCAATGCACGTCCCTACAGCGAAATATTTCAAATATATTGCATAAATATAATTTTTTTATAACAAACCAAAAAAAGAGGATGCATTTTGTAAAAATGTGTCTTTTTTTAATGGAAAATGTAAATAAATGTAAAATTCTGCGACCAAAAAAACTTGCCTAACCGTATAAAATACGATATAGTAGGATATCGGGAGGAGATTACAAATGAGAAGTTTTTATGGAGGAACCTACATTGGAAAAGAGGTATTAGCAAGAAATCATATCTATCATCCAGTGAGATTAGAATACTACAAAATTGAAACAGAAGAAAACGTTGGTACATTTTATGGGATTGAAGTAGTAAAAACAGAATACAAAACAGACGAACCAGAAGTAGAAACAGGTAAGGTAGAACATGTTACAATGGAAGAAACTGAAATTGATGACATGTTAGAAAAATTTAAAGCAGGAACTGTCATGCCAAATGTATTAGAAGAAATGGTAGAAGAACAAATCCAAACACAAAAAGAGTTATGTTGTTAAAACATAACTTTTTTCATAAAATCACTTGCAAAATGCAATAATATGGACTATGATATAAAAATAACAGTAGGGAAGAAAAAGGAGGAAACAATGGCAGACAAATTAATCATTGTGGAATCGCCTGCAAAGGCAAATACCATTAAGAAATTTTTAGGAGGAAGCACGAAGGTAGTTGCTTCCATGGGACATATTCGTGATTTACCAAAATCCAAAATGGGAATTGATATTGAACACGATTTTGAACCAGAATATATTAACATTCGTGGAAAAGGAGATTTAATTAAATCATTAAAAAAAGAAGCAGCGGCTAGTAAAAAGGTGTACCTTGCAACTGACCCTGACCGTGAAGGAGAAGCAATTGCATGGCATTTAGCCCATATTTTAGGAATTGATGAAACAGCGGATGTACGTGTTACCTTTAATGAAATAACAAAAGGAGCAGTACAAGAAGCAATTAAAAAACCAAGAAAAATTGATATGAATTTAACTGATGCACAACAAGCAAGAAGAGTACTAGACCGAATTGTGGGATATAAAATTAGCCCTGTTTTATGGAAAAAAGTTCGTCGTGGTTTATCAGCAGGGAGAGTACAATCTGTCGCTGTAAAACTAATTGTTGATAGAGAAGAAGAAATTGAAAAATTTATTCCAGAAGAATATTGGAATATTTATGCCACTCTATTAGAGGAAAAATCGAAAAAAACATTTGAGGCAAAATTCTATGGAAAAGACAATAAAAAGCAAGAACTTCATGCAAAAGAAGAAGTAGATGAAATTTTGAAAAACATTCAAAATGCAAAATACATGGTACAAGAAGTAAAAAAAGGAGAAAGAAAACGTACGCCAGCACCACCATTTACGACTAGTACCATGCAACAAGAAGCTTCAAGAAAATTAGGGTTTACGTTAAAAAAGACCATGAGCGTAGCACAAGGGTTATATGAGGGGGTAAAAATACCAGAAAAAGGAACCGTTGGTTTAATTACTTACATGAGAACCGATTCCACTAGAATTTCGGAAGTAGCAAGAACAGCAGCCAAAGAACAAATTCTAAAAACTTATGGAGAAGAGTATTATAATAACCGTTACTACAAAACAGGAAAAGATGCACAAGATGCCCATGAAGCCATAAGACCAACCTATATTAATATTACACCAGATGAAATAAAAAGCTCTTTAACCACTGACCAATACAAATTATATCGATTAATTTACAATCGATTTATTGCAAGCCAAATGTCGGCAGCTATTTTTGATACCATTCAAGCTACCATAGATGCCAATCATTATACATTTAAAGCAAGTGGACAAAACTTAAAATTCAAAGGATTTATGGTATTATACGTAGAAGGAAATGATGAAAATAAAGAAGAAGACGATACCAATTTACCAGAATTAGTAGAAAACAAGGAAGTAAAGCAACAAAAAATAGAACCAAAACAAAGCTTTACAGAACCACCACCACGATTTACAGAAGCAAGTTTGGTAAAAGCATTAGAAGAAAAAGGAATTGGTAGACCAAGTACCTATTCTCCAACTATTACCACTATTTTAGAAAGAAGATACATTGAAAAAATACAAAAACAATTAGCACCAACCGACCTTGGAAGAATTGTCAACAAACTATTAATTGAAAACTTTAGCGATGTTATCAATGTAGAATTTACAGCCAAAATGGAAAATGAATTTGACCAAATTGCAGAAGGAAAAGAAAAATGGAAACATACCATTCGTGAGTTTTACACCCCATTTGAAAAAACAATTGAAAAAGTAGAAAAAGAATTAGAACATGTAGAATTAGTAGAAGAAGTTTCCGATGTACCATGTGAAAAATGTGGTAAAATGATGGTAGTAAAATACGGAAAATATGGTAAATTTTTAGCATGCCCAGGCTACCCAGAATGCAAAAATGCAAAACCATTTGTAGAAACCATTGATGTACCATGCCCAAAATGTGGAGCAAAAGTACAAATACGAAAAACCAAGAAAAAAAGAAATTACTATATTTGTGAAAACAATCCAAAAACCTGTAACTATATTTCTTGGAACAAACCAAAACCAGGAGAAGTATGGGAAGAACCAGAAGAAAAGCCAGAAGTAGAAGACACAAAAAAGCAAACAAAGAAAAAAACAGCAACAACCACAAAAAAAACAACAAAGAAAAAGACAACAGCAAAAACAAAAAAGAAATAAGTATCTTCATTTCAGGAAAACAGGTAGGGGCGATTTTAATCGCCCGCACTCCGAAGCAATACAAAAACACATAAACATATTGACAATATGTGAAGAATGAATTATAATAGAAATAGATAAAAAAGAGAAAAAGGCTTACGCCTCTTCCTCATGTTTGTTAGAATTGAAGTTTGTTTTACTAGGACCTACTTCAATTCTTCTTTTATGTATGCAGATATCTTTTTCGAAATCTTTCTTCCAAAACCAAAGAAATTATGATATAATTAACAATCATGTTTTTTAAAAGGAGTTATCATGTATATTAATCAAAAGGTAGCAAAAGAAATTTACGAAGAAGCAGGAAGTGCTAGATTAGGAAGAGCACGTGATTATGTAAGACAAAAAAGAGTCGATATTCGGGAAAATCTATTATGAAGATAGCAATAACTTTTCCTTGAGTTCGAAAGTAGATGGGAATTTTGATGATTATCAAGTAAAAATTGTTGTAAAAAATGGAGAATTGCAACAATCAAAGTGTGAATGCGAAGACTATTATAGCCATTATGCAGCTTGTAAGCATATTGTAGCTACTTTATTAGAAGTAGATGGAAATCCAAAATATCATGATTTAGAATATGTCAAAAAAGAAAAATATACCGATTTTAGAGACTTAATTAATACCTTTTATGAAGAAGAAATGAAATTAATAGATGAGCCAGAAGAAAACCAACTAAAAACACTAGATACGAATATAAAAATTGTACCAAAACTATTTTATAGTGAACACAACAAAGAATTACGAGTAGAATTTAAAATTGGAACCAAAAAACAATTATATAAATTAAGAGATTTAGAAGAATTCTATGATCACATGCAAGTAGGAGAAGTCTACCGATACGGAAACAAACTGGAATTTGAACATAAAGAAGCCTCCTTTGAAGATGCTTCCAAACCAATGTTAGAATTTATGTTAAAACATGCAGAAGACATGAAAAACAATACAAAAGACCTCATTCGCTCATACCGATATTTAGGACGAATCATAAGTACAAGTGGTATTACACTAAACCAATCTTCCCTTGACGAATTTTTTGAATTAGTAAAAGGGCAAACCATAGGGATGGAATATTCCTACATGGTTCACCAAGTAACATTACTAGAAGAGGAACCAAACATTAAATTTTATTTACAAAAAATAAACCCAAAAGAATATAGTATTAACTGTGAATTTCACTCACATCATGATTATGAAATCATACAGGGAAGGAAATATACCTATTTTTTAAGTGAGGAAAAATTATACCGTTGTACAAAGGAATACAAAGAAAGCACACTAAAATTACTAGACGTATTTCGTAGAAACTATACAACTGGGATAAAATTTTCCAAAGAAGAACTCTCAAAGTTTTTTTCCATTGTGCTTCCAAAAGCAAAACGAAGTATTGTGTTAGATGAAATAGAACCAGAAGAAATTGAAAAACATATGCCACAAAAATTAGGAGTAAAAGTTTTTCTAGAATTTAATGAAAAAAACTATATTATTGCAAAGGTAAGTTTTTGCTATGGAGAGGAAGAATTTAATCCTTTAGTAGAAAATCCAAACCTACCAAGAAGTGTGCTAGAAGAAGCAGAAAGCTTAAATCTATTTCGTAAAACCGGCTTTATGCTCGATAAGAAAAATGCCAACTTTGTATTAGCAGATGATGCAAAAATATATGAGTTTCTCTCAGATGATATCAATTTGTACATGCAAAAATTTGAAGTATTAGCCACCGAAGATTTTAAGCAAAAACAAATTAAAAAGCCAAAAATGGTAGCGTTAGGGGTCAAAATTGAAAACAATTTATTAAACATCGATTTCGAAAATTTGAATTTTGATAAAAGAGAATTAAAAGAAATACTAAATAAATATCATGAAAAACAAAAATATTATCGACTAAAAAATGGTGATTTTCTATCCTTAGAACAAAATGAAGATATGGAATTTTTAGATCATCTAATTTCGGGAAGTGACATTAGTTTTCAAGAATTAGAAGAAGGAAACATTAGACTTCCTATGTATCGAACCTTGTACTTAAATCGAATTTTAGAAAAAATCGACAATACAACCATCAAAAAAGATGAAACCTATAAAAAAATGATAGAAGACATAGAAGATAAGTCAGATGTGGAAGAATTGCAAATACCAAAAAGCCTAAACCAAACTCTAAGGCAATATCAAAAGATTGGGTTTAAGTGGCTAAAAACATTAGATGAGTATGGGTTTGGCGGGATTTTAGCAGACGATATGGGGCTTGGAAAAACCCTTCAAGTGTTATCTCTCATTTTGGCATATAAGGAAAGCCAAAAACAAGAAAAACAGCCCATTATGGTAGTATGCCCAAGTTCCCTTAGCCTAAACTGGAAAGCAGAAATGCAAAAATTTGCAAGCAATATTGAAACTTTGGTCATTAGTGGGAATGCCAAACAAAGACAAGAGCAAATGGAACAGATTCCAAATGTAGATGTAGTCATTACTTCTTATGATTTACTAAAACGAGATATTGAAATCTATAAAAAACACCAATATGAATTTCGCTATATCATAGCCGATGAGGCACAATACATGAAAAATAGTAACACCCAAAATGCAAAAGCCATAAAAGCACTAAATGCAAGAACAAGATTTGCCCTAACAGGTACTCCAATCGAAAATTCATTATCCGAATTATGGTCTATTTTCGATTTCCTAATGCCAGGGTACTTATTTTCTTATAAAAAATTTAAAGAAAATTACGAAATGCCCATTATACGAGATGAAAATGCACAGGTAATGGGAAACCTAAGAATGCTAATTGAGCCATTTATTTTAAGAAGAACCAAAAAAGAGGTATTAACCGAACTTCCAGATAAGACCATTACGGTTCTAAATAATGAAATGGGAGATGAGCAAGCGAAAGTATATCTATCGTATTTAGCACAAGCAAAAGAAGAATTACAAGACTACATTGGAGAACAAGGCTTTGAAAAAAGCAGTATCCAAATTTTAGCACTACTTACAAGATTAAGGCAAATTTGTTGCCATCCAAGTTTGTTTCTTTCCGATTATAAAGGAGAGGCAAGTAAACTACAACAATGTATGGAATTAGTAAAAGACGCCATCGAAAGCGGGCATAAAATACTACTATTTTCAACCTATACAGCAATGTTTGAAATCATCGAAAAAGAATTAAAAAAAGAAGGAATTTCCTATTTTAAACTAACAGGACAAACCAAAGTAAGCAAACGTATTGAAATAGTAGACGAATTTAATCAAAACCCAGAAATAAAAGTATTTTTAATATCCCTAAAAGCAGGAGGAACCGGACTAAACCTAACTGGCGCAGATATGGTCATTCACTATGACCCATGGTGGAATTTATCAGCAGAAAACCAAGCCACAGACCGTGCCTACCGTATTGGGCAAAAAAATAATGTGCAAGTATACAAATTGATTACCAAAAATTCTATTGAAGAAAAAATATACGAATTACAAGAAAAAAAGGCAAAATTGATTGATGATGTGCTAGATACCAATACATCGTTTATTAATAAATTGTCAAAAGAAGACATTATGATGCTATTTTCGTGAGAAGGGTAGGAATTTGATAATTTGAACGTAGGGGCGTCTAGTAGACGCCCGCTCTTCGAAGCATCGGGCGACTGCTAGTCGCCCTTACAAAATTTGCAAGAAAGATAGAACCGTGGTATAATAGGGATAATCGAGCCATAATGGTTCGAAAATAACAAAACTACGGAGGTATAACATGAGGAAACACATCAAGACATTGACAACAAGGAATTTAAAGGAATCTATGAAAAAAGGTGGATGTGGCGAGTGCCAGACATCATGCCAGTCGGCCTGCAAGACTTCTTGCACGGTGGGGAACCAGTCGTGTGAGAAGGCAAAATAACGGCTGGAGGTAGTTTTGGATGGGCGGTGATTTGTAACCGCCCGTTTTTAATAGAAATAAAAAAGAGAGGAAATGGCATATGGAACAAAGAGTAACTATTATTGGAGGAGGACTAGCAGGATGTGAGGCAGCTTATCAAATTGCAAAACGAGGAATAAAAGTAAGATTATATGAAATGAAACCAATTAAATTTTCAGAAGCACATACAAGTGAAAATTTAGCAGAAATTGTATGTAGCAATTCCTTTAAATCAAACTTACATACGAATGCATGTGGGCTATTAAAAGAAGAATTACGCCTATTAGATTCATTACTGATTGATTGTGCAGACAAAACAAGTGTGCCGGCAGGACAAGCACTAGCAGTAGACAGAGAGGAATTTTCAGAATTAGTAACCAAAAAAATACAAGAAAATCCTAACATTGAAATTGTTCATGAGGAATTTACAGGAGAAGAACTGATTACAGAAGGATTAGCAGATAGTATTACCATTATTGCAACAGGTCCACTAACATCAGATAGCCTTGCAGATAGTATTTCAAAGTTAACAGGAAAAGAACGATTATATTTTTATGATGCAGCAGCACCAATTGTAAAAAAAGAAAGCATCAATATGGAAATTGCCTTTTATCGGAAATCGTTATGAACAAGAAAGAGGAAAAGAGGAAGAAATCGAAACTTGGAAAAAACGTTTAGATGACCAAGAAGCAAGCTATATTAATTTGCCAATGAACAAAGGAGAATATGAGGCTTTTTACCAAGAATTAATTTCGGCAGAAGTCGTAACCTTACATGAATTTGAAAAGAGAGAAATTTTTGAAGGATGTATGCCAATTGAAATCATGGCAAAAAGAGGAGCCGATACCCTTCGTTTTGGACCACTAAAACCAGTAGGATTTACAGACCCAAGAACAGGAAAACGCCCATATGCCATTGTACAGTTAAGACAAGATGATGTGAGTGCAAGCCTATATAATCTAGTCGGCTTTCAAACCAATCTAAAATTTGGAGAACAAAACAAAGTGTTTTCCATGATACCAGGACTAGAAAATGCCGAATTTATAAAATTCGGTGTGATGCACCGAAACACCTATCTTCATGCAAGTGAATTATTAGACGCTACCTATTGCTTAAAGAACAATTCGAATATCTACTTTGCAGGGCAAATTACAGGAGTAGAAGGATATGTAGAATCCATTAGTTCTGGCATGGTAGTAGGATTAAATGTTGTAAATCGAATACAAGGAAAAGAAAAAATTATATTTCCAAAAGACACCATGATAGGAGCCTTGGCAAACTATATTGCCACTCCAAACGAAAAATTCCAACCAATGAATGCAAACTTTGGAATTTTGCCAGAATTAGGGGAAAGAATAAAAGATAAAAAAATAAAATATGGTCATCTTGCAGACCGAAGCATTACCTCGTTAGAAAATGTAGGGGTCGATGCCCACATCGACCCGAATAGATAAATAGACGACATATCATACAACCAAAATGGTAATATTTCTGTAATAAATACGACACAAACCACATAAATATTGAAAAATAAACAAAAAAACAACAAATTTACATAAAAAACACTTGTCAACTTTTACTATCTGTGCTAAAATAGATATAAGTGGGATTTTGCTAATTTTTAGTAGAATCGAAAAGGAGATAAATATGGATAGTGAAAAAGTAATTATAGAAATAATGAAACCACTACTAAAAGATTATCTAACATTTACAAAAGGAAAATTGCCAAGTGATTGGGTGAATGTAAGAGATGAAAGACAAGATGAGTTAGCAAGGAAACAAAGGGAAGTAAAAGAGTTAAAGGAAAGAATAAAGAAAGCAACAGCATATAATGAAAAAGCCAAGGCTTTAATGTCTGAGCTTGATACATTAGATACTAATTTGTGTGTACAGCTGAGAGACAATGTAAAAGAGAACGAAGAAAAAATAGAAACGTATTCAAAAAAACTTGAGATTCCTGAAAAAGAATTAAAAGAGATACAAAAAGAATTAGAACGAGCAGAAGCACAAATTGAAACAAGAAGGCAAGCAAGGATTGCCAAAATAAAACAGGGAATTCATGACAAAATAAGACAACATATAGAGGAACAACGAGAAGGAATAGAAGACCAAGGAAAATTAGATGTATTAAAAAAATATAAAGAGATTAGCGAGGAAGATATACAAAATTTAGCATCTATAGTAGAGAGTCAAGAAAAAGAGGAAGTGAGAGCATCTAAAATAGAGGAAGTAAGGCAAGATTTAGAAAGCAAAGAGGAAAAATACAAAGATTTACTAACAGAAGATTATTATCTTGCAAAAGAAGAATATATAAAAGAGTTAGAAAAAGCAAATATAGAAGAGATAAAACCTATCAATATTATAACAATCTATAAAAAGGTATTAGAACAAGCAATAAAAGAAAAAGATAAAGCGAGAGCAAAGCCAATTTTTATGACAGTGGCAAGTATAGCAGCAAGAGAACAAAAAATGAAAGAAAACGAATCAGTATTAAAAGAAAATGATATTCAATCTCAAGAAAAAAATGCTTTTTTAGGAATAATACCAAACATTCAAGGGATAAAGAAAATTGTGAACAAGAAAAGCATTACAATGGCTTTTGCAAAAGTAAAAGAAACAATACGCAATATGGGGATTCACATGATAAATAGGAGTCTTGGTATAGAACTGTTAGGTGATGGAAAAGAAAAAGTAGTAAAAAGTGATGAACAAATTCATGAAATATGGCAAAAAAATAAAGAAAAGCATGAACAATTGATGAAAGAAATTAGGCAAGAGAAAACAAGTAAGGAAGAAGGAGCATTATCGAGCCAAGAAATTCTACAAAAACAATTAGAAGAGGCTAAAGCAGCAAATGATGTGGAGGAAATAGATTATATAAGTAGGATGATGCAAGCAGCAAGTCAAGTAACAGTGCGAGTCAATACAAGGGCTATACCTACAGAACCAGAAAAACAATTTGTACCAATACAACAGGGGAATAAACCACTAGAAATACCAGAATTTTTAAAAGATTATGGAGCAAGAAAATCATCATATAAACAGGAACTAAATGCAGGAATTTCACAGGTAGAACAAAGAAAACGTGCAAGATTATTTCAAAAAAAGGCAGACAAAAATAAGGGCGATAGACAGATTGAAGGAATAGCAATAGAAGGACAATAAAAAAGGAAGGGAAATAAAGATGGAAGAAAAACAATTTTTTGAGGAAATGAAGCCACTATTAAAAGATTATGTGGAATTTACGAAAGAGGATATGTCTGAAAAATGGGAAGACATGGAGAAAGAAGCTCTAGCAAAGGTAGAGGAAAGTCAAGCTAGGCTTGATGAAGCAAAGGAAAAACACGACGAGGCAAAGAATAAAGATCATATTTTTAAGACAATAATGCCACAAGTTCAAGTGTTAGGAGGACAAACCTATAAAGCAGTAGAGGACGATCGAAACGCAAATTTAGATATGTTAAAGAAATATGCTAGAGAATATAATCAAAGGGAAAAAGAGTTAGTACAAGCAAATGAAGAGGTAGAACAAACAAAAGCTAAAATTGAAGAAGAAAAGCAAGAAAGAGTAGAAAAACAACAAGAAAAACAAGAAAATGTTTATGCCAAAGCAAAAGAATATATCGATTTAACAAAAGAGCAAATGAGGGAAAATGTTGAAGAAAAATCGCATCAATTAGAAGAAATGACAAAACAAAGAAGAGAACTTGCTGCAGAGGCGAAAATTGCATCTGACTTAACTTTAACGATAAAGAGAAGTACAAACGAAGTAAAAAGTTCAGAAACATATAAGGTGCTTTCTGAAAAAGCAGAAGAAGAATTACAAAGTAGAAAAGCAATGTATAAAGCATATAACAAAGAAGTAATGCTTGCAAAAGAAGAATTAGAAGGAGCAGAAGCTACATTAGCTTCTTTTGAAGCAAAATATGATGCTATTGATTTTGCAAGTGAAGCCGGGATTCAAAGCTTAATTGAGATTACTGGTTGGGAAGAAGAAAGTGTCATAACTGAAGAACAAAGTAATGACACTCAAGAATTAGTGACAGAAGAGGAAATACATAAGATTACAGAAGATGAAGCAGAAATTGTAGAAGATAATAAAACCAAAAGAGAGTTATCAACTGAAGAAATAGATGAAATTCTAAGTGATAAAGACATTGAAGAGATAGACGAAACACAAGAAGACCAACAAGAGCTAACAGAATACCAAAAATGGGATGAAATAGAAGCAATATTTAAAGGAATAGAAGAAGGATTTGAAGATTTACGAACAGATAGGTATTTATTGAATAAAATCGAAACTTTAGGAATGGAAGATGTTGACGAAGCGATGAAAAGAGTGTTGCCAGTAAAGGGAATGTCATTACTAGAGATTTATCAAGATGAATATGATAGTTTAGACCCAGATTCTATGAGAGCACGCTTATTAAGTATAGATATTGAAAATGTAAAAAACCGTGCTAGTGAGCTAGAAAATGCAAGTATCGAAGAAAAGCGAAACATAAAGCATATGGCACAGGAATATGCGAAAGAAGATTTGAAGAGAGTTGCTGAGCATATTTGGGAAGAACAAAGAGAGGGTTTTGAAGATTTATTGGGTGAACAATATTGGAAAAGAATAGAAATGCTTATAGAAGATATAAATAATATAAGTGATATCAATGTGATTGAAAGAAAATTAGCACGACATTCTACGATGACGTTAAGTGGTTTTTTAAGCGAATCAATAGTTAATGTCAGCATATTAGGAACTGAAGAAGATGTTAAAGCATTGGAAGAAATGGCTGAGAGAGTGACTGCAAAAGAAGAGGCAGATAGAGAAATATTAGAAACTGCGAAGCAAGAAGAAACACCAGTAGAAGAAACAGAGGAAGAACAACAAGAGCTAACAGAAGAACAAAAATGGGATGAAATAAGAGCAATATTTAAAGGAATAGAAGAAGGATTTGAAGATTTACGATCAGTAGAGTATTTAAAAGTGAAATATAGAATATTTGCAATGCAAGATGTTGATTTGGCAATGAAAAGTGTTTCGGAATTAAAAGGAAAGACATTATTGGAAATATATGAAGGGATGTTGAAAAACATAGATGAAAAGCATCCTCATTACAAAGAATTGGAACAATTAGTTGGAAAAGTAAAAGAACGTGAAGAGGAACTACAACAAACAGAATCAAATGAAAATGGGCTATCTCTATCAGAAATTGCATTTATGGCGGCACAAATGGGTGGAGAGAAATGTTTAATAAATGCACTAGAATCAATGTATCTCGATGATATTGAAGGAAATTTTAAAGACCTTTTAATACCAGAATATATATCTATGAGAGAAAAAGAATTAAATGGGACTAAGAAATGCACTATTGCTCAAATTGAAGAAAAAATAATTGCTATGTGCGGTAAGACTTTGAAAGATATATATAAAGAGCAATTGCGTGTTGCGAAGCAAGAACAAGATGCAGAAAAGATAAAAAAGTTAGAAGCTATAATAAGGAAAGTAGAAAAAAGAGAAAAAGATTTAAAACTTAGCAAACAAGAGCCAAAGCAACAGCCAAAGCAACAGCCGAAGTCAGAACAACAGCCAAAGCCAGAACAACAACCAAAGTCAACTGGTGGTAATCAGATACTTCAGTCTGGGCAAGGGCAACCAACAAAGCTGCCAATTAGTAAAATTGAGGTGGATAGCAATAAGGGAAAAATGACAGTTTATTATAGTGATGGAATAGAAGCAGATCCAGTAGAATACGACATTAAAGAAGTGCTAGGGGAAAAAGAGGATACACTGTGGGGAATAGAGAGAATTAAAAACGATGATCATAGTTTTAGGACACGAGAAATTCTTAAAGAAATGACCTCGAAACAAAGAAAAGCAATATTAAAATCTGCTAATATTTTTGTATTAAAAGCACTTTTAGAGTATGAGAGAAGAAACGACCCAATAAAAGGTTCTAAAATGATAGAAGCATATCTTAATAATATTGATATTGCTAACAATATTACAAAATCAAGTGATGAAGAGCAAATGCCATTACCAAAAATCATACATAACTTAATGGGAAGAACAATATCGAAAGGTGACTATAAAAAAGTAGTGCAATATGCAAATAAGGATCAAGGGCTTGATGGTGTAACCATAAGCGATGCAATGATAAAAGTACCAAAAACGTTGAAAGAAAAATTTGCTACACTATTTGGTAGAACTCCACAAGAAAAAGCAAGAAAAGCAAAAGCGAAACAAGAAAAAATAAGACGAAGGGAGGAAAAATTAGATATAAAAAGTCAAAAAGCAGAAGAAAAAGAAATGGCAAAAGAAAGAAGAAAAAGGGAACGAGGAATAGAAAAGGATATAGCAAAAAGAGAAAGACAAGAAGTAAGAGAAAGATTAGGGATGCAACATTATGAGATTAATCATGAAGAAGCAAGAAAGAAGGCAGAAGAAGAGTTTGAGAAACTTTATGATGGTGAAAAAACATTTGAAGAAGTGTTTGGTGAAAATAGATAAAACTGTTGACATTCCAAAATATGCGTGATATAATTAAAACCGTTATGGTAAAATGTGCAAAGTAGCATTTCCGTAACGGTTTTATTTTAACGCATAGCCATTATTTGTAATCGCCAAAGGCGAAACAGATTCATGGATTGTCACAAAAATGAAACATTTAATTTAAGGAGGTGAAATTTAAGTGCCAACAATTAACCAATTAGTAAGAAAAGGAAGAAAAACAAC
>CAOKNG010000022.1 GCA_948470025.1 uncultured Clostridium sp.
CTTCAATTCTTTAAAATTGCTAAATTATCTTTAGCACCTTTTGGAGCAAGAGTAGAATAGTAGTAAACTGGTTAATTTAACATTGATTATAAGTTGTGTATTTTGAGGGAGCAGTTTTGCTCTCTTTTAATTTAGAAACGGATGAAAAAAATATAGAAACTATTGACAAAGTTAAAAAAATTTTGTATATATATTAAATATAAATCATCGGAGGATAGGGGCATCGCAATGCCCGAGATTGAAATAATTTCAATCTCCTATCGAAGAAGATGTTGAGTGCGCTCAGTTATTAAAAAATAACGGGGCTATTTTTTTTGCCCCAAAAGGAGGAATTTGAATGAATAAAATCATTACAATTAGTGGGGAGTTTGGAAGTGGAGGTAGAGAAATAGATAATAATAGAAAGAAATATTAAAGATTGGTTTAGGAGGAGATAGAAATGAAAATACAATTATCAGAACATTTTACATATAAAAAACTAATAAAATTTACAATTCCAACAATAATAATGATGATATTCACATCTATTTATAGTGTGGTAGATGGAATATTTGTGTCAAATTGTGTAGGTAGTGATGCTTTTGCAGCTATTAACTTAATAGTACCTGCTCTAATGATTTTGGGAACAATAGGTTTTATGGTTGGTACTGGTGGAAGTGCATTAGTATCAAAAACAATAGGAGAGGGAAAAAAAGAAAAAGCAAATGAATATTTTTCAATGTTAAATTATTTTCTTGTTCTTGTTGGATTTGTATTAACGATTATTGGAATTATTTTTATCAGACCTATTGCAAAATTATTAG
The DNA here is from genome assembly GCA_948470025.1 of uncultured Clostridium sp. Lineage (GTDB taxonomy): Bacteria > Bacillota > Clostridia > TANB77 > CAG-508 > RGIG8482. The sequence continues at coordinate 804 of CAOKNG010000022.1, forward strand.
GAGCAGAAGGCGAAATGTTAGAATATTGTATTACTTATGGTAGGGTATTACTTATAGCATTGATACCTTTTTTACTACAAAATAGCTTTCAAAGTTTTCTTGTAGTTGCAGAAAAACCACAAATGGGGTTAAAAATATCTATTATGGCAGGTATTACAAATATGGTATTAGATTTCCTATTTATTTATATTCTCAAAATGGGAATTTTTGGGGCAGCATTTGCAACAGCTTTAAGTCAAGTAGTTGGGGGGATTATACCACTTATTTACTTTGTTCGTAAGAATGATTCACCTTTAAGAATTATAAAAACGAAGTTTGATAAAAATGCACTAATTCAAACTTGTGTTAATGGTTCTTCAGAAATGCTAACAAACATTTCAACAAGTTTGGTAAATATGTTATACAATATGCAATTGATGAAATTTGCAGGAAGTGATGGAGTTGTAGCGTATGGAGTGATTATGTATATATCTTTTATATTTTCTGGTACTTATATAGGTTATTCAATAGGCTCAGCACCAATTATAAGCTATCATTATGGAGCAGAGAATACGAAAGAATTGAAAAGTTTATTAAAACAAAGTCTAATTTTATTAGGAGTAACATCAGTAGTTATGACAATATTAGCAGAAATATTAGCAAAATTACTTGCAAGTATATTTGTAAGTTATGATCATAATTTATTAGAAATGACTACAAATGCTATAAGAATTTTCTCTATTTCATTTATTATTAGTGGATTTAATATGTTTGCATCATCATTCTTTACAGCATTAAATAATGGATTGGTATCTGCTATAATTTCTTTTGTAAGGACTTTAGTGCTTCAAACATCACTAATACTTATATTACCAATTCTATTTGGACTTAATGGAATATGGTTTGCAGTAGTAGTAGCAGAGAGTTTAGCATTAATTGTAAGTAGCTTATTGTTGTTTAAGAATAGAAAGAAATATCAGTATGCTTAAAATATACTGATGGATTTAATCTTGAAATTAATGAATCAAAATAAAGTTGTGGTTTATTTTATAATCATCTCGAAGAATTACAAGTTATAGGTTAGTTTTATACCTAATCTATAATTTTTGCAAAAAGAAATTATTATAGTAAACAGGAGTATTGACAAAAATTTTTTAATTTTCTAAACTTAAATTAGTAAGTGCTTACAAGATAATTTTAAGGAGAGAAAATTAATATGTATCATGGAAGATTTAAAGGAACTCATTATGAGGCAGGTTATAAATGGGGAGAATTGTTATACAAAAATAGTAATATCATAAGTAATAAACATACATTTGTTATTACAGAAGAACGAAGGAAGTTTGCTAATGAATGTTTACCAATTTATGAAAAATACTATCCAGAGATTTTAGAAGAAATAAAAGGAATTGCAGATGGGCAAAAAGATTCTTATGAAAATTTATATACCTTTTTATTAAGTATGTATTGTTTTGAATTTGATAACCATTGCACTTGTATAGCTTTAAAGGATGATCAGAATATAATATTGGGAAGAAATAGTGATTTTTTGGTAGAATTAGAAAAACTATATATGAATTGTTTATATAAATTAGATAATGTATATTCCTTTAATGGAAATACTACAGCTTTTGTTGAAATGGAAGATGGAATAAATGAACATGGATTAGCAATAGGATTAACATTTATATATCCTGAAGTAATAAGAGTAGGATTTAATGCAGGAATATTAGTAAGATATTTGCTTGAAAAATGTAAAACTACTAATGAAGTAATAGAGAAATTAAGAGATATACCAATAGCTTCTCAACAGACTTTGACTATTGCAGATAGTACAGGAAATATAGTAGTAGTGGAATGTAATTCAGAGTATATAGAAGTAATAAAGCCTAGTGAAGTTGATGGTTTTGTAGTTGCTGCTAACGAATTTAATTCTCCAAAAATGAAAAAATACAATAATTATGATATAGATGATTGGAGAGCAGAAGAAAGATATTCTGTTGCATATAATTCATTAAAAGAAAATAGCCATCACTTTTCTATTGAATTAGTAAAAGATATTCTGTCTGGGAAATATGGATTTATGTGTCAATATGATAGAAAAACAAATGCAGACACAGTTTGGTCTGTAATATATGATGTTAAAAATAGAAAGATTTATAGAATAGAAGGAAATCCAAGTAGAAAGAAATTTCAAGAAGATAGAAGATTAAGATTTAACTAATAAATTACAGTAGCTAATTTTATGAAAAAAATAATATGATAGATGAAGAAGACTTTATCGGTGGAATATAGGCAACATAAATTTGAATGAGAGATTTTCAATAAAACAAAAAAATAAAAAATACAAGTTTTATTTGTGAAAAATACTACACAAATTTAAAATAATGTGATACAATACTTTGGGGTAAAAAAATAGCTTGAAAAAATTGTCAAAATAATTTATTAACATAATGCTAAAAAAGAAATTTCTGGCACAATTTTGGCACAATTCGTTCAACACAGAACTACGAAACCCTATAAAAATCAACAAAGTTCAACAAAGAATTTTTAAGATTTAAAATACAAGTAAAAACCTTGAAAAGGGCTTACATACAAGGAAAAATAAGAAAGGGGAGATTAAAAGTGAGTGGTCACAGCAAATGGCATAATATTCAAGCAAAAAAAGGAAAAGCAGATGCAGCAAGGGGGAAAGTGTTTACCAAATTAGGAAGAGAATTATTAGTAGCAGTAAAACAAGGTGGACCAGATCCAGCACGGTAACTCAAAATTAAAAGATATTATTGCAAAATGTAAGGCAGCAAATATGCCAAATGATACGATTAATAATGCTATCAAAAAAGCAGCAGGAGCAGGAAATAGTGAAAATTATGAAGAAGTAACTTATGAAGGATATGGACCAAATGGAGTAGCTGTTATTGTAGAAGGTAGTACAGATAATCGTAACAGAACAGCAGCAGATGTAAGGCATGCTTTTGATAAATGTGGTGGAAATTTAGGAACCACGGGTTGTGTATCGTATTTATTTGAACGAAAAGGCGTGATTGTGATTGATAAGGAGTCTACTAATCAATCCGAAGATGATTTAATGATGATTGCACTAGAAGCAGGAGCCGAAGATTTTAGTGCAGAGGAAGAATGTTATGAAATTACTACTTCGCCAGAAGAGTTTTCAAATGTTCGTGAAGCCTTAGAAAAACAAGGATTGGAGTTTGTAGAGGCAGAAATAAGCCAAGTGCCAAGTACCTATGTAGCATTAGATGAAAAAGGTTCTGAAAGAATGCAAAGATTAATTGATATGTTAGATGATTTAGATGATGTTATGAATGTATATCATAATTGGGAAGAATAAATTTCAAGAAGTAAAAAAGTAGAGTAAAAGGTTGTATTTTCTTATACAACAAAGTTTAAGTTAATAATTTGTTCTAAAATAAAAGACAATAGCATATATATATTATATGTTATTGTTTTTTTATGGTATTGTAAGGGTGATTTTAATCGCCTGTTCATCATAGAATACAGCAGTACGATAGAAAACAGAAAGGACAAACCTATGTCAAATATACGAGAAATTATTGCATATTTTCCTAAAAGAATTCAAAAGGGATTAGATGGAGCACTTTCTAAAATAAGCTCACAAGATGGTATGATACTATTAGAGGAAATTCGTGTTCGTTCTGGGAAACCAATTATTTTACGATATACCAACCAAGAACAAATATTAGAAAGCTATCTTCCTACACAAGAAGAAATTTTAGAAATATTACAGGCAATTTGCCATAATTCCATTTACTCTTATCAAAACCAAATTTGCAATGGTTTTATTACCCTAAAAGGAGGACATCGTGTTGGAATTACGGGAAGTAGTGTTGTGGTAGATGGAAAAGTAACCAATATGAATTACATTTCAAGTCTTAATTTCAGAATAGCAAAACAAATTATTGGAGCAAGTAATCGTATTTTAAAATATGTTCTAAATGTAGAAGAAAACACAGTCTACAATACCCTTATTATTTCACCACCGGGAGCAGGAAAAACCACCATGCTTCGTGATTTAATCCGAAAAATTAGTAGTGGCATGGAGCAAATTCGTTTTAAAGGAATGACAGTTGGATTAGTAGATGAAAGAGGAGAAATTGCAGCAAGTTATAAAGGAATTCCACAAAATGAAGTAGGAACGAGAACCGATGTATTAGATAATATTCCCAAATCCATTGGTATGCAAATGATGATTCGCTCTATGGCACCAGAAGTAATTATTGCAGATGAAATTGGAAATGAGGAAGATGTAAAAGCAATTCATTATGCTGTATGTTCTGGAATTAAAGGAATTTTTACGGTACATGGAACCACCATGGAAGACATTACATTAAACCCATGTATTGGCAAACTAATCGATTTACATATTTTTGAAAGATTGATTTTCTTAGATGAAAAACAAAAAGGAGAAGTGAAAAAAGTATATTTATTAGGAGGCATGAAAGAAGAATACATGCTTGCTTAAAAAATGAAAATTTTAGTTCTAAAAATAGGACAACCAGAATATACATATATAAGAGAGGTAAAATACATATGATGCTTGTAAAAGGAATGTTATTACTCATGGTTTTTATAGGTTGTTCGTATGCAGGAAGAATTCTATCAGACCAATACAAAAAACGAGTAGAAGAATTAAAAGAAATGAAAAAAATGTTACTTGGTTTAGAAACCAAAATGAAATATACCTATGAAATATTGCCAGAGATTTTTTTAGAAATTGCACAAAACGCCAAACAAACCATAAAAGAAATATTTGAAAAAGCATCTTCGTTTATGAAAGAGAAAACAGCAACAGAAGCTTGGGTAGAAGCTTTGCAAACCACAAAAACAAACATGACAAAAGAAGATATAGAAGTGCTAGAAGGATTTGGAAAACTCCTTGGAAAAACCGATATGGAAGGACAAGTTGGTCAAATTGAACTAACAAATGAATTTTTAGATACACAAATTGGAAAAGCGGAAAAAGAGCTTGCAAAAAACGAAAAACTATACAAAACACTAGGAACCGTTTGTGGAATTGCATTTGTTATTTTATTAATATGAAGGAGGAAATATGGACATTAATTTACTATTTAAAATAGCTGCCATTGGAATTTTAGTTGCAGTATTACATCAAGTATTAGTAAGAGCAGGAAGAGAGGACCAAGCCATGATGACAACTCTTGCAGGGCTTGTCATTGTTCTTACTATGGTAATAAAAGAAATTAGCACATTATTTGATACGGTTCGAACCATATTTAGTTTGTAAAGAGGAAAAAGATATGGAAATAATAAAAATTATTGGAATTGCCTTCTTAGCGGTTATTATTATCTTAATTTTAAAACAATACAGACCAGAATTTGCCATGTATACAAGCATTATAGCAGGAGTCCTAATTCTTTTTTTAAGTATTGGAAAATTAGATGGTATTATTCAATTACTAAATACCATTGCAACCAAAACGCAAGGAAATGGTCAATTTTTAGGAGTGTTATTAAAGATGACAGGAATTGCCTTTTTAACCGAATTTGCCGTTAGTGTATGTAAAGACTCAGGCGAAACTGCCATTGCCAACAAAGTTGATTTAGGAGGAAAAATTATCATAGTTGCTATTTCGGTTCCTATCATATCAACCCTATTAGAAACCATCATCAAAATCTTACCATAAACGTAGGGGGCGATGCCCAGAAAGGAAACGAAAGATGAAAAAATTATATAGAATAATCCTCGTATTCCTTGTATTTTTACAAATAACAACCATATGCTATGGAGCAAGCGAAGAAATCCTGCAAAGCCAGTCGGACATGCTAAACATTAAAGAATTTGTAACCCAAGCCAATAAGTATACCGAAGAGTCCTTCGATGGACTTGACGCAGGAGCCTTATTAAAAGAAGCAATACAAGGAAATATCGATAACCAAACCATTTTGCAAAAAATAGGCAAACTATTTGGAAAAGAAATAAAAGATACCTTACGAACCATACGGAACTATTATTGTTATTATTGTTATTCATAGTGTACTAAAATCCATTAGTGATAGCTTAGAAAACAAAAGCATTTCACAAATAACCTACTATGTACAATACATATTAATCGTAACCCTCATTATGAGTAATTTTGCCGATATTATTGGGTTAGCCAAAAACACCATTCAAAATCTCGTTGGTTTTAGTTATACCTTATTACCCATATTACTAACCCTTATGATGACCACAGGAAATATCGTTTCCGCAAGTGCAGTACAACCCATTCTTCTATTTCTAATTACTTTTATAGGAAACATGATTACCACATTTCTATTACCACTTATTTTAATTGGAACGGCACTAAGTATTATCTCAAAAGTATCGGACAAGGTACAAATTGATAAACTAGCAAAATACTTTAAAAGTAGTGTGGTATGGGTGTTAGGAATTGTACTTACCATATTTGTTGGGGTACTCTCCTTAGAAGGAAGCCTTACAAGTAGTGTAGATGGAGTTACCGCAAAAACTGCAAAAGCAGCAGTATCAAACTTTATTCCAGTGGTTGGTAAGATATTAGGAGACGCGGTCGATACCGTAATTGGATGTAGCAATATCCTAAAAAATGCAGTAGGAATTGTAGGAGTCATTGTGGTAATTGGAATTTGCATTATCCCAATTATTAAGTTAAGTATTCTAACCTTAACCTATTACATAACCTCAGCCCTGTGCCAACCAATTGCAGACGACAAAATTGTATCCTTATTATCGAGTATGGGAGATACCTTCAAAGTATTACTAGCAATGCTAATTTCTGTTTCGGTTATGCTCATGATTGGTATTACTCTAGTGATAAAAATCTCCAACAGTGGATTAATGTATCGTTAGGGGGGAAGGGAAATGATTGAACATATTAGCAATTGGGCAGAACAAATCATTGTTGCAGTAATTATTGCAACACTAATTGAAATGATTTTACCAAATGGAAACAATAAAAAATATGTAAAAGCAGTAATTGGAGTGTATATTTTATTTACCATTATTTCTCCCATCTTCAAAAATGGAATGAATCTAGATTTTGAAGAAAGTGATTATGAAAGATACTTCAAACCAGATGAAACCTATATGGCGATGTCAGAAAGCCTTGTCTCACATAATAATCAGTCGGTAGAGGATATTTACAAAATGAATTTAAAAGAAGATATGAAACAAAAACTACAAGAAAAAGGATATAAAGCAGAAAAAATGGAAGTTCAAATTGAACTAAAAGAAGAAAAAAATTATGGAAGAGTGAAGGAAATAGTATTGACGATTTCTAAAATGCAAGAAGACCAAAAAGAAAGTTCCAATATTCGTATTTCACAGGTAAATACCATTCAAATAGGAAATACAATACCATCTCAAGATACACGGGCAAGAAGAAAGTGGAGGTAATGTTTCTACGAGTGAAAAAAGGGAACTAAAAGCCTACTTATCTGGCGTCTACGAAGTAAAACAAAAGAATATCAAAATCAATGAAGAAACTTAAGAAAAGGAGGGAAGCCATATGTTAAAAGAAAAACTAAAAACTCTTATGGTAAAACAAGAGGGAAAGGACACGAAGAAGAAAATAGAAAATATAGTGGTTTTCATCATTATTGCGATTATTACCATTATTACCATTAATACGATATGGAGTGGAGATAAGAAAAAAACACCAAAACAAGAACAAACCACTACGATAACTAAGACATTAGCCGAAGAACCAAAAGAAGAAACAGTAGAAGAAAACCAAGAAATAGAAACAAAACTTGAAAACATACTTTCTCATATTAGTGGAGTTGGAAAAGTAAAAGTACTCATTAGTTATTCCGAAAGTAGTGAAGTCGTTGCCATGTATAACGAAAACAGTAAAAGTAGTCAAATTGAAGAAACCGACTCAGGAGGGGGAACCAGAGTAACCGTGCAAGAAGATAGGCAAAAAGACATCATCTATCAAGAGGAAGACGGGGGAAAAATTCCCATTACACAAAAAATTGTCAGCCCCAAAATAGAAGGAGCAATTGTAACCGCCGAAGGTGCAGGAAGTGCCAATGTAAAAAATGACATCATATTAGCAGTAGAAGCAGTTACACGGCTTAAGTAGCCATAAAATACAAGTGTTTGAAATGAGAAAAGATTAAAGGCAAGCCAATTTTACAAGTTAAGAGAAAGGATTAGAAAAATATGAAAAATGTGTTAAAAAAGAATCAGTTAGCAATTTTAGTAATTGCATTAATGTTAGTAACCGCAGGGTATTTAAATTACATATCAAAAGATAGTGTAGAAACCGTAGGGGAGGCAGAAGGAAGTGACCAATATGCAGCAATTCGGAGATGCCACCTTAGTAAATAGCGGAGAACTATTAGAAGAAAAAGACAAACAAAGTATTATAAACACAATTGAAAACGCACAAACTGGAGCCATTACAAGTGCAACCGAAAATACCACAAACGAAACACCTTCTACCAAAACAGCCAACACCGTAAACATAGACGACTACTATACTACATCAAAACTAGAACGAGATAAAATGTATTCACAAATGCTAGAAACCTATCAAAAAATACTAGAAAGCACCACCATTTCACAAGAACAAAAAGCCATTTCCGAACAAGAAATTGCCAAAATCAATCAAACTAAAAATGCCATCATGATAGCCGAAAACCTAATTTCCACAAAAGGATTTGAAAATAATGTGGTATTCGTAAACGACGAAAGCATAAATGTAGTAGTAAAAGCCGAAGACCTAGGCACCGAACAAATTGCACAAATCCAAAATATTATTTCAAGAGAATTAAAAGTAGAAATTGAAAACATACATATAAGCCATAAGTAGAAAACTAACCCACTGCACAGGCAAGGCTTGTGGGTGGGTACTTAATTCATAATAAGAGAAGAACAGGAAATCACTTTAAAGCGATTTCCTGTTTTAAACACTATATGTAAACCGAAAAACGTTTGCATATGAAAAACAAGAGTGGTATAATAGAGAAGAAATATCGAATGAATTAATTTGAATGTGATATACTAATTTAAAGAAGAAGGGAAGAAAGCAAATGACGGATATGAAAAAAGAAATTATAGAATGGGGAATATGTATTGTAATAGCCGTTGTGGTGGGTCTATTTTTGAAATATTTTATTGGAGTTCCTACACTAGTAAAAAGTGTATCCATGGAGCCAACATTAATTGAAAAACAACGACTTATTTTAAATAGAGCCTCGGTTCGAATAACAAGGCAAATGCCAAAAAGAGGAGAAATTATTACCTTTGAGGCACCAATTGGTAGAAACCCGTCTGTTGCAAAGGTAAATGATAAAACTCCAACCGCACAATACGATTATCCCTTCTCAGGCATATTTTCAAAATTCGTATATCATGTATTAGAAATAGGAAAAGATAGTTATATTAAAAGAGTAATTGCCCTACCAGGAGAGCATGTACAAATAAAAAATGGAAAAGTATACATTAATGAAAAAGAATTAGAAGAGCCATACTTATCAAGCACAGTAATAACAAAAAGTAATGGACTTACCGACTTCATTGTACCTCAAAACTGCGTTTTTGCCATGGGAGATAATCGAGAAAACAGTACCGATTGTAGAATACTTGGCTGTATTCCATTTGAAAAAATAGAAAGTGTCGTATGGATACGCTTCTGGCCATTTGATTTATTTGGAAAAGTAGAGTAAATATAAAAGCGTTTTCTAAAAATGTGCAAAGCAAGGCTACATAAAGCTTGATTTGTCTTATAAAATGTGTTAAAATTTAGTTATAACAATTGTGTCCCCAAAGGGATTAGTAAATCTTGGCGGGGAAACCCTCCAAGATTTTATTTTAAGGAGGAGAAAAATGGATATTACTAAGCTAAAAGGAGCGTGGAAAACTATTCACGAGGCAGAACGGGAACTGGAACAGATTGTGAAAAGGCATTTAGAGACAGCAGAAACGATTGAAGCAAATTTTCTGAGTCCACTTCCTGAAAAGGAAGATTTTAATGACTTTTTACATGAGTTTCAGGAAGGCGAATTAACAATTCAGGTGGAGTTTTGGTACCGTGGCTCAACAGGCGAATATCATTATCGAATAAGTTGCCAAGAGTATGAGATTTATTACCATGAACCTCCGACCAGTAGTAAGAGCGCTGCACAAGGAACCCTCAATGTCAAGTATGAAATAGAGACAAAAGAGGGTATCAAAGAAGCCACTAAGTTGATAAGCTTGGTCGAATATCAGCAGTAATATTCAGATTATAACCATGGGCGTGGCTCATGGTTATAATTGTTTTTTAGGAAAAATGTTCTAAATTCTTGCACAGCAGTAGAAATTGTGGTATAGTATACGAAGAAAGGAGATTACGTAATATGGTTAATTTAAAAACAATAAAAGTAAGTAAAAACATTAATGTTAACTTTCGAAAACAAAGAGATGATTTAGAACAATATTCAATAGCAAAAAGGCAATTTGAAGAAATGCTAGAAGAGGCGGAAGAGGATGTTAAGAATGGTAGATTGCTTACACAAGAAGAGGTAACAAAAGGCGAATTGAAATTAATAGAAGGCATGTTATTGGAATTTTCAGAGGAAGAGCAAATAGAGGCAAGAAAATTTTTAGCCAAGTGGAGAAATAGTATTGAATAAATATAAAATTGAATATACTTCAAAGGCTCAATCTGACTATTATAATATGATAGAGAATTCTGCTAAGATACATTTTAATTATTATCAAAAAATTCGCAATGGATTTCATTCAAAAATTCAAAATATATCAAAAAATCCTTATATGTATCCCAAAATTGAAATAAAAGATTATAGAAAAGCAAGTCTAAATTCGTACATAATAATCTATAAAATTCATATTGATACTGTTATTATCCATAGAATATTTTCAAATAAAAATTCATATCGAGAACACCTGTAGTAATAATTATTTCTACTGCTATTATTGTATTCGATTTTTCTTTTTGATATAATAGGAAAAGAAAAATTAGGAGAGAAAAAATGGTAGCAGAAGTGATTGTAAATAGTACCGTTAAAAATTTGAATAAAACCTTTGATTATCACGTGCCAGTAGAGCTTACTGGTACTATTAAGCTTGGGGACCGTGTTTTACTGCCATTTGGAAATTTGAAAAATTTAGAGGAAGGATTTGTTGTTGGGTTAAAAGAAAATTCAGCTTACAAAGTGAAGGATATTGTAAGCATACAAGAGGGATTTTCTATTTCGAAGGAAAACATTGAACTTGCAAGATGGATGGCAAAACGATATTTTTGCAATATGGCAGACGCCATAAAAATGATGTTACCACCGGGAACCTCTACAAAAATAATTGCCAATCGCATAAAAGAAAAAAATTTGAATTTTGTGTATTTAAAAAAAGACATAGAAGAAATCGAACAAGCAATTGAAGAAAAAAAGATTAAATCCGACAAACACATTCGAACCCTTCGTTTTTTAGAAGAAAATGATGGAATATTAACCACAGATTTAGAAGCTTTTTGCGATGTTTCAAGAGCCATTATGAATACCTTAGAAAAAAATGGATATATTGAAATGATTCCAAAACAAGTAGAAAGAAATCCATTTCTTCATAAAGTAATCAAACAAGATAAAAAACTAGTATTAACAGAAGAACAAAATAATGCCTATGAAAACATAAAACAAGCCATGGAGCAACAAAAATTCGAAGAATTTTTAATTTATGGGGTAACCGGTTCACGGAAAAACCGAAATCTATTTACAACTCATTGAAGAAACCATAAACAATCAAAAATCTGCCATTATGTTAGTACCAGAAATTTCATTAACCCCACAAATGGTAGACCGTTTTATTGCAAGATTTGGACAAGACCATATTGCCGTGTTACATAGCAAATTATCCATAGGAGAACGCTATGACCAATGGAACCGTATCAAAAGAGGAGAAGCAAACATCATTATTGGTGCACGTTCCGCCATTTTTGCACCAATTAGCAACCTAGGGCTCATTATTATTGATGAAGAACATGACGACTCCTATAAATCCGAAATGGCACCACGCTATCAGGCCATCGAAGTAGCAAGAAAATTAGCAAAAGACACACATATTCCACTAGTATTAGGTAGTGCAACACCAGATATTACTACCTTTTACAAAGCAAAAAACAAAGAAATAACCCTGCTTACCCTAACAAAAAGAGCAAACCAATCTAACCTACCAAAAGTAGAAATTATCGATTTACGAGAAGAATTAGCAATAGGAAATAAAACCATGCTAAGTAGGCGATTATATGAAAGCATACAAGAAAACTTAAAAAATAAACATCAAACCATTTTATTTTTAAACCGTAGAGGATTTTCTACCTTCATTATGTGCCGTAATTGCGGGTACACGGTAAAATGCAAAAATTGTGATATTACACTAACCTATCACATAATAGAAAATAGACTAAAATGCCATTACTGTGGTTATGAACAAGACAACGTTACTATTTGCCCAGAATGTGGAAGTAATAAAATAAAATACTTTGGTTCAGGAACTCAAAAATTAGAAGCACAAATAAAAACACTATTTCCCAATGCTTCTACGATTCGAATGGATGTTGACACGGTTTCAAAAAAAAATTCTCATGAAGAAATTCTAAACCATTTTCGTGAAGAAAACATCGATATTTTAATTGGAACCCAAATGGTAGTAAAAGGACATCATTTTCCAAATGTAACTCTCGTAGGAGTAATTGCAGCAGATGGCAGTTTAAACATTGATGACTACCGAGCAAGCGAAAGAACCTTTCAAATACTAACCCAAGTAGCAGGAAGAGCAGGAAGAGAAAATTTACCGGGAAAAGTCATCATTCAAACTTATAACCCAGACCATTTTAGTATTGAATGTGCTAAAAATCAAAATTACGAGGAATTTTATCGGAATCGAAGAAAACTTAAGAAAACAATTGAAATATCCACCATTTTGCGATATAATAGTAATCGGTATTAGCGGGGAAAAATTGAATGAGGTACAAGAAACCTCAAATACGCTATATACCAAGTTGGGAGAAAACATAAAACGAAAAAAAGTAGACTTAGCGGTGTATACACCAAGACCTGCACCAATCGATAAAATCAAAAATCGATACCGTTTTCGTATTATTTTGAAAGGAACCTTTGATGACGTCGCCAATAGAGCAATACAAGAAGTTTTAGAGGAAAGTTATCAAAAAGGAATGAAAACAAGAATTGTTGTGGATATTAATCCAAGTAGTATGATGTAATAAGAGGGGGAAAAACAGTGGCAATCCGTACCATAAGAGAAGAAGGAGACGAAATTTTAAAGAAAGTATCAAGACCAGTAGAAGAAATTGATGAAAAACTACAAATGCTAATTGATGATATGATAGAAACGATGCATAAATTTAATGGAGTAGGGCTAGCGGCAGTACAAGTAGGTGTATTAAAACGAGTTGTTGTCATTCATATTGATTATGAAAAAGAGGAACCACTTATTTTAATTAATCCAAAAATCATGAAACAAAAAGGAGAACAGGTAGTAGAAGAAGGATGCTTAAGTTTTCCAAATAAATTTGCAAAAGTAGTAAGACCACAAGAAGTAACCATAGAAGCACTTGATAGAAATGGAAATACCATAAAAGTAACAGGAAAAGAATTATTAGCACAAGCAATATCACATGAGATAGACCATCTAAATGGTGAAGTATTTATGGATAAAATCTTACCAGGAACCTTAGAATACGTAACACCAGAAAAATAAACCTTGTAGGGGTCGATGCCCACATCGACCCGAAATGGCAGAAAATCAAATATATGTAAGGGTCGACCTCAAAGTCGACCCAAAATCACAAAAAGGAGGCAATACATGTTAAATATAGTGTTTATGGGAACCCCAGATTTTGCAAAAGAATCCTTAGAGGCAATCTATGTAAAAGGACATAATATCGTAAGTGTAGTAACCAATCCAGACAAACCCAAAGGCAGAGGAATGAAAATGATTGCAAGTCCAGTAAAAGAATTTGCCATATCGAAAAATATACCAATCTACCAACCAATCACCGTAAAAAACAACAAAGAATTCATAGAAGAAATTAAAGCCCAAAACCCAGACCTTATTTGTGTAGTAGCATATGGAAAAATCCTACCAAAAGAGATTTTGGAAATTCCTAAATATGGTTGCATTAATGTACACGCCTCATTACTTCCTAAATATCGTGGAGCAGCTCCAATTCAATGGGCTATTTTAAATGGGGAAACTTCAACAGGAGTTACAACAATGTATATGGATGTAGGCATGGATACAGGAGATATGATTTTAAAAGAAACAGTATTGATTAACGAAGACGAAACAACAGGAGAACTATGGGATAGACTATCCAAAATAGGCGGAGAACTCTTAGTAAAAACAATGGAACAAATAGAAAGGGGAACAGCACCAAGAGAACCACAAGGAACCGATTTTACCATGGCACCAATGCTATCAAAAGAAATGGCAAAAATCGATTGGAAAACCAAAACTTCACACGAAATCAAAAATTTAGTAAGAGGGCTAAATCCAATCATGGGAGCCTACACAATGTATCAAAACAAGAAAATAAAGCTATGGAAAATAGAAATTGTAGAAGAAGTACAAACACAAAATCAATTACCAGGACAAATTTTGATTGCAAATGATAAAGAAGGGCTATTGATTAAAACAATTGATGGAGTGATTAAAGTTGTAGAAATACAAGGTGAAAATGCAAAGAGAATGAATGTATGTGATTTCTTACGAGGTAATCCAATGGAAGTTGGAAAAATATTAGGGTAAAAAGGCAAGGAAATATCTTTGCTTTTTTTCTTGTTAAAAGCAACAAATTTATGTTATTTCTATTAGACAATATTTGGATTTTGGACTTAAATAAACTTAAGTCCTTTTGAATAATTTTGAATAAAACTTATTTTGAGGTAAGTTTATCGTTTTTGTAATATTCTAAAGCAAAAAGTCGTGAATCAAGATTATCTAATTTAGTTTCAAATTTTTGAATGTCAAATTTTGTTTCTTTATATTTGGTATCTTGGTCGGTAAAATAATCAAAAAGCACTTGAAGTTTTTCACCATGAGTATGTTCAATATAAATTAAAGAATTTTCAATATTTTTCAAACGTTCACCATGTTCTTTTGCAATAAAAGATAAAGAAGTTTCAAGGTTTTGCAAACGTTATCCATAAGAATTTTCAATGTTTTGCAAACGCTCACCATGATCTTTTTCAATACGAGATAAAGAAATTTCAAGATTTTGCAGACGTTTGCCATGATTTTTTTCAATATGGTCAAGTCTTTTGTTAATTTTTTTGGTATTATCTAAAATTTGTAACAATAATTTTTCATTATCCATATCAATTCCTCCTTCTAATAAATTTGTTGCTATTTAACAATAAAAGAAGTATATCATCTCACTTAATTAAATACAATAAAAAATTTAAAAAAATTATAAAAACTTATTCATTTATAATAAAAAGTATGTTACAATATACATTGTAACAATTCTATGCTACTGTAGCTCAGTTGGTAGAGCAACAGATTCGTAACCTGTAGGTCGGCAGTTCGATTCTGCCCAGTAGCTCCATTTTATAGCAACTTACGAACTTATAAAGGGTTTCGTAAGTTTTTTCATTTTTAGAAAAGATGAATTGAACTTAATAAAAATATCAAAATGTTCTCTTTTGGAAAGGAGGGCATTTTTTATGTTTGAGTTTGAAGTAATACAAGATTTAAAACCAAATGATGAAATACTAAAAATTATTAAAAGCTATGATTATACAGTTAAAAATGGCAAAATTAAGCATTTAAAGGCTACTAATTTACAATTTATTGAACCAACTGAATATTTAATTACATATCCATTTACTCTTACTATACTTGAATATAAAGTAAATGAAATAGCTAATAGATCATTTTATATTAAAGAACATAAACAAAAGTATAATTTAAAAGAAATTAAACAAATTCTCATAAATTTATGAAATATTTTTGCACAAACCCTCGAAAAATTTCTTTATGGATTATAGGGATAAAATTTTTTACAAATTTAGATTTAGTTAAGAAACATATAAAAAATAAGAAATTTTGAAAAATTTTCCTGAACTAGGGGTGCGAAAGTACATTTTTTTGAGCAAACATATAGAGGAGGTAATATTTTTATGAGATGTGGAATTTATGTAAGAGTATCAACAGACGAACAAAGAGATAATGGTTATTCTATTGATTCACAGTTACGAATGATAAAAGAATATTGTGAGAAAAACAGTTATGATATTGTAGATGTATATAATGATGCAGGACATTCTGGAAAAGACTTAATGCGACCAGAAATGCAAAGATTACTGAAAGATATCAAATCGCATAAAATCGAAAAAATAGTAGCTATTAAAGTAGATAGGCTAACAAGAAATAACTATGATGGATTTTGGCTTTTAAACTATTGTGAAGAACATGATGTTAAAATAGAACTAATATTAGAGCCTTATGATGTATCTACTGCAAATGGTGAAATGATATTTGGAATGAATTTAGTATTTGGGCAAAGAGAAAGAAAAGAAATTGGAGCAAGAACAAAAAGAGCTATGGAAGAAATGGCATTAGAAAAAGTACATCCAGCAAAAGCACCCTATGGTTATACTAGAAATAGTGAAACAGGTCATTTAGAAGTAGAGCCTATTGAAGTACAAGTAGTTAAAGAAATATTTGAACTATGTAAGCAAGGTAAATCAATTAGAAGTATTGCAATAGCTATGAAAAATAACAATGCCTATTTAAAAACAGGAAAATGGACAAGTGATAGAGTTTATAAGATATTAACTAATTCTATTTATATTGGTATATTTGAATATGGTAAATATTGCAGAAAGCCACAAGATATATTAAGAGTTGAAAACTACTGTGAGCCAATTATAGATATGGAAACGTGGAATATCACAAGAAAAGTTTTGGAAAAAAATAAACACTCAAATTATGGAGAACATATCCACTTATTTACTGGTATTGTAAGATGTCCTACTTGTGGCAAAATACTATCTTCTACTAACTCTTTTAAATATAGTGGAACACCAAAAGAAAAAGTATATTATCATTTAACTTGTAAAAATCCTAATTGTAAATCAAAAGGAATACATTATAGTTCAGATAAAATAGAAGAAAAATTAACACGAATTTTGAATGAATTAACAAGGTATATGTATGATATGGATAATGAAATTATAGTATGCAATTCTACAAAAACAAAAGATATTAAAGACATAGAAAAAGCTATTGAAAAACTAAAAATGCAAGAGAAAAAATTAGTGGATTTGTATTTGAGCTCTACCTTAAATGTTGAAACTATTAATAATAAAAATGATATTATCAAAAAGGAAATCGAAAACTTAAATAAGAAAAGGCAACAGATTGATCCTAACAATAATTATAAAGAATATACAATAGAATTATTAAAAAAGTTGAATTGTAATATTGAAAGTGATGAAGTAATATTCAAAAATAGATTAGGTTTTGCATTTGTTTTTGATAGCTTAAATAGAAGATCAAAAAAAGAACTAATTAAAAGATTAATTGATACAATAGAGATTAAAAGAGATAAAAACTATAATATTGAGATAACAAATATTAAATTTACAGAAGAATTTATCTCAAAAAGTAGCAAAGATTACATTGAATATTTATATGAAATACTACGAAATAACAATATAGGTTTTATTTATAAAGAAGCAATTACTAAACAAGAATTAGAAAAATTACAAGAAGATTATTTTGTATTTTCTAATAATAAAATTGCAAATAATGAGTATGATAATGCTACTTTAATAATATATAATGAATTGCTAAAACAGAATTTTTATGCAGATGGAATTATAAATTGTCCTTATATTGAAAACGAAAATATAGTAGATCACTTAACATTAATACCAAGAATTCCATCAGAAATTGTATAAAGTAGTTTAAAAGTTTTACAAAAAATGAACTAAAACATAGCACAAGAAAAAATGCAATATTTTAGAATTTACAAATTCTTGTCCTAGCAAGCACTGCATTTGTGCTCCCGCAAATGCAAAATTTGTGTCCCAGCAAGCAATGAATTTGTACTCCCGCACAAATTTCAATATGGGATTTGCACCCCATACCCCAAAAATTAATAAAAATTTAAAATTGAAAGGAATAGAAAATTATGAATGATGAAAAATTAAATTATGTAATAGATATGATAAAAGATATGGACTTAGAAAATAAATTAAGATTAGCAATATGTATGTGTGATAATTACAGTCATACTAATTTACAATATGATAAAAAAGAAATTTGTAAATGCTTTGATAATTTGCTAAAAGAAATTAATATAGAATACAGAACAACTAATGTTAATTTTGCAAACTATCCTTATACAATTTTTGTATCGAGCAAAATTATGGAAATGGATTCAGCACAGCAAAATAAAGTTGCATTGTATTTATTTAATAGTATAAATTTTAAGATTAAAAATCACAAAAGTCTTGACAATGAAGAACAAATGTTTTAGAATATATGGAGTAAGAAAAGGATGTGAATCGATGGAAGAGAATAAATTAGCAATTCAAAGTGAATTAACAAATGAAGATATAAAAAATTTAATATACACAATAAGAGGAAAACAAGTCATGTTAGATAGTGATGTTGCAATGTTGTATCACTATCCTACTAAAAGAATAAATGAAACTGTGAATAGAAATAAACAAAGAT
>CAOKNG010000023.1 GCA_948470025.1 uncultured Clostridium sp.
ACTTTTCTAAATATTCGTATCTATTTTAATCTTAATCTTTTGAATAGTTTGTCATATTTAGTACTTTATTTAAAAAAGTTTTCGGCTTTTTCGAATCATTTTTGATTGAATATGACTTTTTCATCATTATTCTATCTTATTTTGATGTTTTTTTCAATGGGTTAGGGAAATATTTTGGGCTACATTACAGAAATTTATTTGGGGCTATCCTATGATGAACAGGCGACTGCTAGTCGCCCCTACCAGTATATGGTAATTTCTTCGAAGAAAAAGGGTTGCACATTGTGCAACCCTCTACGTAATGATTCTTTTATTTTGTATTTTATTTATTCTTTATTCTTTTTTGGATCGATTACGAATTTTTTAATTAGTGCAATTCCTATTAATAGAATAACTCCTACTGTTGTTCCTAGTACATAGTAAACTTGATTTTGTCCTGTTGGTGGTGTGATGATAATTTTACCGTCTGGATCATATGGTTGTTTTTTTCCATCATTTGTTATATCGTCATATCTACTTGCACCTGATGTATCATGTTCACGTGGTTGTTCTTCTAAGCTTTGGTTTCCTGGAATTGCTCCGTGGTCATAACGACCAACTTCGTTGTCAATTTCTACAATTTCAGTTAAGTTACTGTAACTTAAATCGTCTGTTCCTGAACTTTCTGCTGATAATGTTTTCTTTAAGGTTAACGTAGTTGTTCTGCTTTCTTTTGGCGCTAATAGCTGTGTAAGTGGATTATTATCTGTTGCCATTAATACAGTGGTTTGTGTACTCAAGTCAATTAGTTTTCCATGTTCATTTACTTCTTCACTATTAATCCATGTACTATGAGCATCATATGGTTGTCTTGGAATGTCACCTGTTTGAATGTCTTCCTTTTTCACAACCTTCCATAGTTGTTTTCCATCAAGTTGATTGTCTTCTAAATCAAAGTTTAGGTTATTTGCTACATAGTTTACAATGTTTTTAGCTCCTGTTTTTCCAATACCACTCTCACTATTGTTGGTTACTGTAATGTTATAGGTTACTTCTAGTTTTGCACCATTTAATAATTCATCGTCTAAAATAATATTCAATAATTCATTTTTATCGTATTCTCCTATTCTTGCAGTATTAAGCCATTGATAATTATTTCCATTATCTACTATTACACCAATATTTCCATTACCATCGTTTTCTAATTCAAGTAAAGTTCTGCCATCTGTTGCTGTTACTTTAACTTTAGCAATGTCTTGGTCAATCGTTAATTGTGCTCTTGGTCTTTCTACAACTCCAAAGTCAACCCCTCTTATCTCGTATTCATAATAGTCTGAATTTTGGTTTCCTGTCACTTCTGTTTTAGCTTTTTCAACTTCTATATTGATTTCTGGTGTATATGCGAACATGTAGTTTCTTCTTTCCAATTCGTTAACAAGAGCTTTATTTTTTTCTTCCGTTGATAGTTCTTCTTTTAATGGTTGTGCCTGTAAATCCTTGTTAAAGTTTGGTTGTCTAGCTTCTGCTTCTTGTTGTCTCAAGGTCTCTTGATTAATATAGGAGTTAAATACATTCGCCTTATGGTTTACAATTTCTCGATTATATTCTGATTTTGCATATTCTGTTACTTGTTTTCTTCTTGCTGTATCATCCATTGCGTCTGATTTTCCTTGTAATCCTGTTTCAAACCAGTAATAAGGTTCTTCCTTAAATTCGCCATTTCCTACACTTTCCAATTTTTGATATTTTCTAATTAGTGTGTATTTTGGTGCTTCATTTATTTTCTCGTTTTCTCCATTTTGTCTTGCTATGTTATTATCGTCGTTATATTTTTGTATTAATGTAGAATCTGTATTATAAGATTGTGTATTTAAAGATAGCGTCCTATCATTATCGCTTGCATTTCCAAAAGTAGTTGCTTGATAATCTTGACCGTTATAAGATGTATCATTTAGTCCTTTTTCATATTGTGATTCACTCGTTAATGCTGTGTCATTATCTGCACCATAAGTAAATCTTATTGTATATTGTCCTGGTATAAATGCTCCAAAACCATACCAACCATTTTGATCTGTCTTTGTTTGAGCACGAACAATTAATTCTCCATTCTTAATTTCTATTAATTCTACTTTTACTCCTGCAATTCCTTTGTCCTTGTTTTGTGCTACATTTATTGTTCCATCTCCAAATCGGGTCTTTGCTACATCTACCATATATTTTACTGCATTTCCGTATCTATCTTTTGATACTGTTGCTTCTTCACTAAGCATATCTTCAAATACCTGTCCTTCAATGGTTCTTGATTTACGAATTGAATATGCATATGCTGGTGCTTTATTGGTATCATCTTCTAATTTTGTTTCTCCCATTGTATATTGTGCTGGGTTAAAGTTACCTGGGATTGAATCACGGTCAATTAGACCTTCTGTAGTTGCTTCTATTTCTTCTCTAAAAATTACTGGATCTTTGTAATTGTCACCATCTTTATGTTTTGGATCATTTTTGTATTCACTTTCAGATATATATGTTTTATAGCCATTAATTTCTGCTAAGTTATAAGTATAGAACGTTTTTCCCCATGGTAGACCTGCCTCTATTAGTGTTCTCTCTGGATCCTTTAATCGATATGTTACGAAAATATATTGCTCTGTATCTCCTACATTTCCATTGTATAAGATTTTTTCCGTTGGTCTTAAATATACTGTTTCATATCCTCGTGTTCCTGATTCTACTTGTTCTTTGCTAACCTTCCATACTTTATCTTTATCATTCCTATCTGCTCTAATTTCATCTTCTGTTCCATATTTAGAATTTGACACCCTAGCGTCTACTTCTGTGCCTTCAATTTTATTACCGTCTTCATCTCCTACATAAGCTCCTACAAAAATATAGTTATTATCATAATAATCAACAATTTCTGTTACAGAACCTAATATGCTAGATTGATTTTGGATAGCAATTTTATATGTCACTTCGATATTTAATTTTTCCTCGTCTTTAAGTCCACTATTAATATCTCTCCAAGAATAATTATTATCTTTTCCTTCTCCAAATAGGGTTTCTAGGTATTCATCTTCACCTAACCAGTCACGATATTCTTCATTTGTATTATTACCATTAATAATTTCTTCTGTTCTATACTCATGTCTATATTGGTCAGAGGTTCCTTCTGTAGCTTTTTGTAAATCTCCTGTATCCGTATTTTTCATGTATTTATCCCTTATGGCATTTAAGTAATGGTCTTCCGCTACTCCATAGCTAAATCCTTTACCTGTCCAATCTTTTCTTGCGTCATAGGTATATACTTCTGTTTGCCCGTTAATATTTAGGGTTGCTTTCATAACATCTTTATATAGTGCTAAATCAAATGTCTGTCTTGCTTTAATACCTAAGTTAACATGTAATTGGTCATATTTTCCTGAGTAAAGAGCATCAAAATCTTCTGCTGCAAGTTTATGATTTTTTGCATCAATCGTAAATTGTTTGTTTAATGGGTAGGTTTCTGTTGTATAAGCTTTTATTCTACAATCATATGCAAACACTTCTTTATCCGTTGTTCCATGTTGTCCAAACTTATTTGCAATCGTAGTAAAAGTATCTGCTATATCTTCTTGCAAGAATACTTGATTGTATCCTTCTCGAGATGGACTCTTATAGTTCTTTGGATTTGAACCGATTTCTTTAAATACATTATTAAATGCTTGACGATTACCCGTATGTCCTTGTGCTTCTTCAGTTGCTTTGGAAATATCTGTTGCATTTCCTTCTAATCTTTCTACATTTGTATATAACACTCCATTATATACAAATTCCACATAATATCTCTTTTGAGCATTTAAATTTTCAAATTTATAATTTCCATTGGCATCTGTATGTGTTTTAGCAACTTGCGCTCTGGTTCCATCTGCTGAGCCTATTGTTTTGTTGCATCCTGGTTTATAGTAATCAATTGTAGCTGGTGTCTCTTCTGTAGCTTCTCCAACAGACACTTTCGTACAAGTTTTTTTGTATGTCTCTTCGTTTCCACAAATGACTCTGTAACCATCTGGATCATCTGTACTATGTTTACAAATTAATGTTATTTTGTCTTTGTTTGCACAACAATTGATTGTATGTGTATGTACTTCCTTACATGTTACTGTAACTGGAGAATAGCAACCTAGATTATGGTTATGACCTTCTGTTTCGTCTGTACAATTTAGTGTTATATCATTTGTACTATCTGTATAACATCCTAGATTGTGTACATGTGATTCATCGGTGCTTGTACAAGTTAAAACTGCATAGCAGTCCAACGTATGTTGGTGATACACTAACTCATAGCATCCTGTGCCATATTCTTTCGAACCAGTATGTTCATGTACTAATTCTGAATAACATTGTCCATAAGCGGTTTCGCTTCCTAAGTGTGTATGGTATACTGGTACTGTATAACACCCTGTTCCTTTTGTAGCATCTCCTGTGTGCACATGCATTACAGTATGTTCTGCATCAGCTAATTTGCCATTACTTTCATATAGTGTTACCTCTATTCCTTTTAATCCTTCTTCTTGTCCAGGTGTAATTTTGTTATCTCCCTCATTTGCCTTTCCTTGATCTGCATCTAAAAATACATTTCCTGCTAATTCCATTGTTAAATCAACTGGTTTATCTATTGGGAAATACTTTTCTACTGTCTTTTTCACTTTTTTAGCCTCTCCTGAAAGAGCCATTAATCTTTGAGTAGCAGAACCTTCTACATCAATTGCCTTATATCTTCTTTTTGTTTTATAATCATGTTCCGTCCAAGCCTCTTTTGTTACATTTCCCTCTGCATCTTTTTCTTCTGGATGCTCTGTTGGGTGGTCATGCGTTCCATCTGTTTCATACTTCCAATTACGATAAATCCTTTTTCCAGTATATTCTGTCATCGTTGCTTCACAATGTTCTAAGTATCCAAATTTTATTTTTACTACTGCTTCTGTTGCTGTTGTTGAATAAAATTTTACATAAAAGTTTTGATTTTCTAATGTTTTTGTTCCATTTTCTTTTAAATCATCAATACTAATTTCTTCTTTCGTTTCTGATAAAATAGTTACACCTAGTTCTCCTACGTTGGTAAGAGCTTTTATTTCTTCAATCCAACTAAACTTATTTTTTCCGTCATAAACTCCTATTGGATAATCAATATTGAATGGTCCTATCACATATGAGCCCTCTTCTTGTTTAACACCTTTGTATATATCTTTTGAATTATCCTTAATTAAGCTTTCAAAAATATCATTAGAAGTACGTCCTCCATGAATTAGTTCGAAGAAAGCATCATATGCTTTCGATTCTTCTATAATTGAATAGTCTCCTATTCTTTTAGGATTGCTTAGTCTAGAATTCCAAATACCATAGGCTGCATCCCAACTAAGTAACTTCCCTTGTTCTGATAGTTCAGCTAATACATAGGCTGCATCTTGATATTGATAAAAATCAAATTTTTCGCCTTCTTCATATTTATAATAATATTTACTTCCATTTGACCAAGGTAGGGTTAAAGTTGGTACACATACTACACATTCATAATCTCCATTTGAAGGTATTGTGGTACCTACTGGATATCTTGCATTTTCTGCTTTTGTCATTAAACTTGAAACATGAAATTCCCCTCCTGGTTGAATACAAAACCAAACTCCACCACCAAGGTTTTCATTTGGAAAAAAGTGTCCACCTTGTATCATACCTTGTGCATCTTCCCTATATACATCAATTGCCTGTGATATTGTACAAATCATTGTGATTACTAATATCATTAATATAGTAATCGCTATTTTTCTAGTTTGTTTCATTTTCTTTCCCTCCTTTCTTCTATTGTCTCTTTAATACTTTTTTATTAATAAAGTAGATTCCTACTCCTAAAATCGTAATTGCCATTATGCTTAATAAAATATACATATAAACCTCACCTGTTTTCGTACCGATAATAACATCTGCACTACTATAATCATCTTCATTTTGCACTTTATTAGAAACTGTTGAATCGTGATCTGCTAATCCTAAATCGTTGTAACTTTCTGCAATTTCTGCTGTATTATTGATAATTCCCATATTAGAATTGGTGATTTTTCTTGTTAATAATAAGGTCACTTCTTTGGTTTCTCCTGGCTGAATTAGAGTATTTGCTAAGCTTGCGTTATAAAGGTTCGTTCCATTATCTCCTGTATACCAATCTTTGTTTAACTCTGAGCTAAATTTCATATCACTTGGTAAATAATCTACTATTTTCTTTGCATACCCTGCTACTCCACCTTCATTGGTTACTTTTATTTTGTATTCAACCATAATTGTACTTCCTATTGCGGTCTTACTTTTTAGGTCCAATTTTGCTACTTTTTCATCTTTATAGTCATATATATCGGTTCCATTTACATCACTTACTGTAATTGTGCGAACTACTTTATCTAGTCTTAAGTCGAATTTTGGTGATGTGATAAGTCCTATATCAATATTGGTAATGTTTTGGTTTGCTAAGTTTAGTTTATCGCTTACTGCAGCAATTCTTGTTACTCCTTCATATACTACATTCATTTGAACAGCATCTGAGTTTTTATCATCATTAATACCTTCTTGTTTGTAGTGTGTAATTCCATAATTTCCTGAATTATATAGGAATACTACCATGTAATTACCTGGTCTTAAGTTTGCAAAAACATATTCTCCATTTGCACCTGTTTCTTGTTTTTTCTCTTTACCTGTTGTAATATCGGTTACAATTTGTCCATTATCTGCATTGATTAACATTACTGGAATTCCACTCATTCTTTGTTCTGTATCATCACGTTTTCCGTCACCATTTGCATCTAACCATGCAATACCAGAAATACTTTGCGTTCCTGGCTGGGTATTTCCTCCTGTACTTGGGTCATTACTAGGCTTATTGGTATTTGGCACAAGGGTATGTGTTATTTCATTTGAAGTTACTTGGCTAACTCCTTCTGCTGATACAATACCTTTATTAACAATTTGTTTTTGGTTTACACCTTCTTCTAGTTCTCCTACTGTTGCTTTTAATGATACATTTAATGTTTCTCCTGGTTTTAATCCACTAATTTTAATTTTAACTGTATTGCCTGAACCTAGCCTTGAGTTGTATGTTTTTCCATTATAGGAATATTGTGCAGATTCATATTCTAATCCTTCTGGAAGCTCGTCTACTAATTCTACTAATGGTGCCTCTCCTTTTCCTTCGTTTTTAATAATAAAGTTATAGATGATGCTATCTCCTTCTGTTACTGGTGATTTTGTATCACTTGATTGAGTAATCGTTAAACTTGCTTTTTGTACTGTAACAGAAACTTCATTTGATTCTATTGTTTTTTCTCCCACTAGGATTGCTTTTGAGGTAAGTACTTTTTCGTATGTATTACCTGTTAATTTATCTACATTTACACCAAATTGGAATTTTCTTATATCATTTCCTTCTAATGTTTCAATGTTCCAAGTTAATTCTCTTGTCTGTTCATTATATTGTCCATTATTTCTTGAGCCAACATAACTAACTCCCTCTGGTAATGTTGTTTTTAGTGTTATGTTTTTCTTTACAACTGAGTTTGTATTTTCTACATGAATAACATAGGTGATTTCGTCTCCTTCTGCTCTTACGTATTCTGCTGGTATCGTTGCTACTTCCATACTAACTTTTACATAACCTTGAATTAATTTATTTGCTAATGTTGCCGATGTAAATTCTGCTTCATATCCCTCTACTGTTACTTTTGCATTATTTTGTATTGTATAGTCTTCTACCTTGATTATATTACCATTTTCATCATATCCTAAGATTAAGTCTTGTGTTTGTACTTGATAAGTAATTGTTTTTGTTTCTCCTGGTGCAATGGTTTCAATTCGTTCATCATATGTCTTCTTTTGTATATCATATTTTCTTTCAAGCGTTGCTCCTTCTCCTTCTGCCATTTCTTCGTAGGTATATATTGTTTTTTCTGGAATATTACCAGAGATGGTTACATTTCTTGCTTCTGATTTACCAGTATTTTTAACTGCTACTGTATAAGTAATGATTTCGCCTTCTTGTACTTCTTTTCCTTCTTTATCAGATCCAATCGTAACTTCTAATTCTGGTCCTTCTCCCGTTTCAAGCCCTACTTTTGGTGAAACTGCTTTTTCAGAAACGGTTCCTTCGCTTGTTTCATTATTAAAGTATACAACATAGTTACTATATGCTCCCATATTGTAGCTAATATTTTCTGGTATTCTTAATTTGTATGAAAAATCAATTGTACTTCCTTTTGTTAATTCCCCATCTATTACAATTAGGTAAGATTTTACATCTGCTCCAGCTGGGTAACTTTCTCTCCATCCATTTTCTGCCAAAGATAAGTCTTTTGTTGCTGCTGGGTTTGTACTATAATATACTGTTGCTGCTCCAGGTTCCTTATCATCTTCTGGTACTCCTATTCCAACTCCATATATGCTTTGAAGCATTTTAGTTTCAAGATTTGATTGAAAATCTTCCAAGGTATCTGCATTTGTGCTTCCTAAGGTTGGTACTCTTCCTAATATTTCTACATTTTTTACTGAATTTGGATAGTTGTTTATTACTTTCATTCCAACTTCTGCTGTTCTGCCTTCTTTATTAACATCCAATTTTCCAATTTGCGCATCAGAATTAAGGGTTATTATGGTTTCATTTTTTGTATTATAACCAGATAGTGTACTTGAAGTTACCATTCCAACTGGCGCTATTGCTCTTAGGCTTGTTTCACTATAACCTTTTTCTTCTGCACTTCTTTGACGAGTAATCGCTACTTGCTCATAGCTTGTTGCTAATTCGTTTGTTACATATACTTTCATTACATCCTCTGTTGTTGGTGTTAATTGTTTTAATGTAATATCTGTATTTAAAATAATGTTTGTACCTTTTGAAATTTCATCACTACTATATGTTGTTTGCTCTCCTTCAAGTTCTACTCGAATAATAATATTGCCATTTTCATTTATGTAAGTATTGCAATTTTTTACAGTTAGTTCATTATCAAATAGTAAGTTAACATCTTTTATATCAATTCGTTCAATATAAGATGGTAATGCAATTTCAACAGTAGGATTTTTATATAAGTCACAAGTAATATCGTTTGTTTTTAAGATGACTCTTAATTCTACATTTTCATTTTTCACAATTGTTGATAAGTTTGGATTTGTTACACTCGTTTCTATTTTTGTGGTTGGTGCTATTAAAGTAATGTCTTTTACTGCTTCTACATTTGAAACGACAATATTTTCTGCTTTTGCTTCTACTTGTGCTTTTAATTTTAATGTTTTAAATCTTTCTACATGTGCTTTACTATAATCGGTATTTCCTTTTAATAGTTTTTCATGTCTTACTAATAATTTTCCTGCCTCTACTGGTTTTGAAGTTATCATCATAATTTGGTTTGTTTCTTTTTCGTAGTTAAATACATAATCTCCATTTTCATCGGCTTTTGTATCTTTATTCCATGTTGCAAGTTCTTCTCCTGTCAATGTTACAATTTTAATGCTTCCTTCTTCTCCTAGTAAAGTAATGAAGTTGTCTTTATTTATTTTGGTTGTTTTATAGTATGCATAGTTTGTATTTGCAATTGTTGTAGGGCTAATTTCTCCTGCTTCATTTACAAAGTAGTCCATGTCTTGTTTGATAGTAATTCCATCTACTAATTCTGGATAAGAAATATCTATTGTTACATTTTCTATATATGTGGTTTCTTTTTGTGCTTTTGTATATAGATATCCTTTGCTTAAGCTTTCTTCTGTTTCTATGTTACTTTCTACAATTCGTCCTAATACTTCACTTTGTGAAATAGTTAATTCATGGCTTGCTTGTAAATTGGTTTCTACATTATATGCTTTCACAATTGATGCCATTTTAGAAACTGTTTCGATTGTGTCTACTTTGTCACTATATACATAAGTAACAACAAATTCATCTTGTCCTTGTTTTATCCATGATACTTTATTTTCTATTGCTTCATTCTTAAGAGTAATCGTTAATATTCCAGTATCTTTATTATAATTCCAGTTTTCTTTGTTAAGTACTGTTTGTCCATTTGTTGCCAAAATGTTATTTGCTATTACATTTACATTCTCTGGTCTTTTTCCATTTATTACTGGTACTTCCATTACAATATTTGTTTCTTGTACTGGTAAAATATTGTTTACGATACCACTTTTTACAAGTGTTTGCAAAATAGTTCCACTTTTACTATTTACTTGATATGGAATAAAACGAAGTAATTGTTGTTCTAATGTAGTACTTGCTTCACCTGTCCATTCGTTTCTTACTTTAATGGCTTTTTCAATTTTCGTTTCATTTCCATTATCTCCTATATAACTTCCTATTAGCACAATATCGTTTAATTTACTAAAATTTGTAATATCATATTGTTCATTTTTTGTAGCTACTACTGGCACTTCTAAAACGATTTGTGTTCCAGAATTCACTTGTTTTAAGTAAATAGTATTGGTCGATTCGTTCATGGATTCTATATATTCTAAATCTTCATTACTATTTCTTAGTTTTAAGTTAGTTTCTGTTTTATTTTCTCCTAGCACTTGAAGATTTGCATTTTTTAAATACCCTTTTTTTACTCCAACTGCTACATATAGTTTTAAATTTTCCTCATTCATATTTTCTTTTATGGCATGAGTAATATTTCCTTTGTCATCTTTAAAATAAGCATCAAACGTTACATTGTCGTTATTTGTAACAGTTTCTTGCCTTTCTAAATTATCTGAAGTTGCATAAGAGTTGCTAGCATACATGCCTAAAATAATAAAGTTTGTTAATGTTAATGTCATAACAAGCATTGTTGCTAGCATCTTTGTCCATAATTTTCGATTCATAGTAATGATTCCTCCTTAATTTTTGTTTTACACACACAATATTATTATACGCCCTTTTCTGGCTTTTTTCAAGGGTTTTCCCTGAAAAAAATAAGTTTTTATGTAAAACTTTTTCCACTTTGGGGATTTTATATATATTTATATATTATTTTACAGATTTTTGTATAATTTTCAAGAGTAAGATTGGTACTATTTTTTCACCATTAGCCCGTATTCATCTAGGGAATTTTACACTTTCTTCTTTTTATGACCATTTGTGAAACTTATATTAAATTTATGTTACAAGAAAGCAATATATGACTGAATTTTCTTGGGGTTTGCTGATTTGTAGAGATGGATTTCATTTCTGCTAATTCCTTCAAAGAATGAGTGAAAATAGATTCTCCCCACACACAAAATTTTATAAGAACATTTTCGCCTTATGTGCATATACTAATAACAAGAATTTAAAGGATATCAAGGAGGGCTTAAAATGGATTCGGATTTTATGAATAATTTAGCAAATATGCTAAAAAATGGAAATATCCCAGATGAAATGAAAGAAAAAATAAATGGCTTTTTTCATCAAAATCTACGGACAAAATCAAACTGACTCAAATGAAAATCTACATAGCCAAAATTCGTCTTTTGATTCCAATGTTAGTGATACTCCGAATATGAATACTAATAAAAGTACAGATACAGATACCAATCCTACAAATTCTATAAATACGATTACTCCTGAAATGTTACAAAATTTTGCAAAAATGTTCATGAACTCTTCTAATAGCACAAATACGGAAAATTCTCGGGCAATCTGGGCCTTCTATTGATTTTAATACTCTTTTAAAAATGAAATCCATTATGGATAAAATGCGGAAATACGAAAAATGACCCTCGCTCTAATTTGCTACTATCCTTAAAGCCTTACTTAAAAGAAAGTAGAAAATCGCGAGTCGAACAGTATGTTCAATTATTAAATATGACAAAAATTATGGATGCTTTCCATGAAACTGGTGGTGAAAAAACAAAATGATATTTCCTTATTCCTATTTCAATTTTCCTTATTACCACCGCCCTTCAAGATATGGGTATTACTACCCTCATACCCCTAACTCCACACAGCCACAAAAAAAAATATCTGTAGGGTCGGCTAGCAGTCGCCCGCATCATCTTGCTGAAATTCCTAATAACCGGTACCCAAGCTCCCCCTACATCACATATTCAAAATAACAAAGAAGAACCTTCTAACAATGAAGATTCTCCTTTATTCCAGATTTTTGGGTTAAATTTATATTTTGATGATATTTTGCTTGTGTGCCTTATTTGGTTTTTGTACCAAGAAGGGGTAAAAGATGAGGGATTATTTATGGCTCTTATTTTATTGTTGTTATCGTAGGATTCCACACCTTATTTTCGGGTCGATATGGGCATCGACCCCTACAGATTATTCTAATATAATTTCGTTTTCTTTTATATGGGCATAGGTTTTTATGGTTTGTGGTTCTTCTTCGTTTATTTCCATTTCTTTTATGACATTGGCAATTCGGATTTGTGCTACGTCAATTTCATTGGCTGCAATGATTGCCTTTTTGTTTCCTTTTGCTCCTGCATGTGCCATTCCTCTTAAGGTTCCTAAGACAACAATGTTTTCTCCTGCAATGATTTCTGCTCCTCTATTGACATCTCCCATGATAACAAGGCTTCCTTCAAATTCAATTTTCTTTCCAGAACGAAGGGAACCTCTATGGAATTTGGTTTCAGAGGATTCGATTTCTTCTACAAAGGCTTTTTTAATTCCATGTAAGCCTAATACTTTTGGACTGTCAAACTCAATACTGACATCAATTTCTTTTTGTATGATAGATTGTACCATTTCCATTTCTTTGGTTTTTAGTACTTTTCCGGTTACAAAAATTGGTGTTTTTTCATCTTGATATAATTTTTTTAGTTCTGGTATTTTTTCTTCTAAGCATTTTTCGATTTCTTCTTCTTTTGCTTTTTCGTTAATTTTTAGGGTAATTTCTTCTTTTCCTAAAACAATACTAACACAATTGTTCATATTGATTTCCTCCTTTTAATTTGTTTATTGTAGGGTTTGTGTGTTATGTAATCTTTTGTATTATTGCATGATTTCTATTTGGGTTGCATGATATGCAACCCCTACTGGCATAATTTCTGTATTTTGTTTAAAATTTCTAATTTTGTATTTGTGTATATGGCACAGCGGTTACGTCTTCTTCTACTTTGGCTGCATTCATGCCAAAATATTGTGCCATGACATCTCTTGCCGCTTCTGCTGTGTATGCACCATGTCCTCCGTTTTCTACTAGGATAACAACGGCAATTTCTGGGTTGTCAAATGGGGCAAATCCAATAAACCATGCATGGGTTTTTGCGTTTACATTATCGGTGTCACCTGCTTGGGCAGAACCTGTTTTTCCACCTACTTCAATGTTGAAATCTTTGAAGTAAGAGTAAGCGGTTCCTCCTCTTTCGCTGGTAACAGACCTCATTCCTTCTAAGACGGTTTTTAGGTTTTCTGGATTTAAGCTAATGCCATCGTCTTCTTCTTTTGTAATTCCTAGTCTTTCATTAAAGTATGTTTTGTATTCTTCTTTGGTAAGTTCGGTTCCATCTACTCTTTTGACAGATTTAATAATGGTTGGTTCTACAACATTTCCACCATTGGCAAGCATACTGGTGTATTTCGCCATTTGAATTGGTGTAAATTGATTATCTCTTTGTCCTATTGCAGATGCAATGGTGTAACCTGGGTTCCATACTTCTCCTTCTACTCTTTCGTTTAGTTTTCCTGTGGCTTCGGTTGGAAGTTCAATTCCTGTTTTTCTTCCTAATCCAAAATGCTTGGTGTATTTTGCTAAGTTGTCAATTCCCATTCGTCTTCCTGTTTCATAAAAGAAATAGTTACAAGATTGTTGAATAGCAGAAGTTACATTTAACCATCCATGTCCTCTTGTGTTCCAACAAGATGGTTGATAGTCTCTATAATAGGTATATCTTCCGGTATCGTTTATTTTGGTAGTGCTATCAATGACTCCTGTTTCAAGTCCTGCTATGGCTGTTACCATTTTAAAAATAGAACCTGGTGGGTAAATTTCTTTTACAGCTCGATTTTTCATGTTATTGTCTTTGTATAAATTCCAAGTTTGTGTATCGATTCCGAAGGTAAATTTGGATGGGTCATAGTCTGGGTAGCTTGCCATGGCTAATACTTCTCCCGTTTTTACATCCATAACAACCATGGCACCACCAGTTGCATCAGACTGGTCTTTAAATCCACCATTTCGTATTTTTTCTACGTTGTTTTTTAATGCTTGTTCGGTTACTGCTTGTAAATTAGCATCAATGGTAAGAATAATATCTGCCCCCTGTATTGCCTCTTGCTGTGTATATTCTGCGGTTACAGTTCCATCTACTGCCATGTCAATTTGTTTAATACCATCTGTTCCTTTTAGGTACTTTTCGGCTACAGCTTCAATACCAGATTGTCCATAAAAGTCGTTCATGGTGTAGCCGTTATTTTTTTCCTCTTCGTATTGTTTATCCCCAATTCTTTGGGTATATCCTACAATATGAGAGGCAAGGGTTCCTTTTGGGTAGGAACGAATTGGTTGGGTTATGGTATTAATTCCTGGAAAGCTGTCTTTTTGTTCATTAAAGATATTAAAACTTTCTAAACTTATATTATTGGCAATGGTAACTGATTTGGTTGCACTATAGCCTTCACTTGCAATATGATAACGTATTGCTAAAATTTTTCTGGTTTCTTCTACCGAGTCATTCTCGATTTTATATTTTTCTTTGAAGCTATAAAATGCTTCTTCAGCAGATAAATTTTCGTCTAGTTTGTTACTTGTTTTCCATTTTTTTTGCCTGTTTTCGTCTTCGTAAGTAAAACGAAATGGATTAATGGCAATTGGAAAATCATCGATATATGTACTGTTATTCTGTTCTAGTACAGTGGCTATTTTTAGTAAGGTTTCATTTAATATGTTATTATCAATTTTCGTTTTATAAATTTCTAGGCTAAAACTGGTGGTAGTTCCTACAATTTCTGTTCCGTTTCTATCGGTAATGGAGCCTCTTGCTGCAATTAGTGTGCTTTCTCTTGTTAAACGTGTATTGGAAGTTTCGCGGTATTCTGCACCATGAATAATTTGAAGATTGAATAATTGTGCAAGTAGAATAACGCCAATTACATAGATTCCTGTAATTGTTAAATTGTAACGAAATTTGTAATTTGGTTTTTTGGATTTCAAGAATTTCAATCGTTTACCTCCTGTTTTCCTATTTCTATATTCCTTTAAAAATACCTTGTTAGAATTTGTTTTTCGTGGAAGGTTTCTTCTAGGTACTGTCCTATTTTTTGTATTAGCGGATATAGGATAATGACCAAAATGACATTGTATAGTATTTCTAGTAATGTGATTTTGATAAATGGTAGAAGTTCTATGGTGCTTTCTACAATTAGATAGTTTAATAAATAGACTCCTAGTTCATAGGCAAGGGTGGTAGCTATGGTCATTAGAATAATGGTAATACGGCTATCTTTTGAGAAATTTTTGCTTAAAATTCCTCCGAACAGCTCCTACTATTCCTAGCATAATACCAGAAATTCCTATTTTTTTGCCAATGAAAAAGTCTAACATAATTCCTAAGGAGATTCCTAATGGAATACCAACTCGCTTTCCAGCAAATAGTCCTATGAATAGCATAAATATAATAAATAAGTTTGGAGAAATTTTGTTAATGGTAAACCAATTGAAGAAATTGGTTTGTAGGAAATATAACATTAAAAATACAATAATCATGGATGTGATTATGATGGTTTTTTTCATGTTATTGTTCCCTCCCTTTTATGATATTTATTACCTGTATTCTATATGGGCAGATACGAGGTCTGTTTGTATGTTTTCTTGCGGGTCGACACGAGGTCTGCCCCTATGCCTTTTATTGCATTTTCGTTATATTTCTAGGGTCGATGTAGGCATCAATCCCTATGTTTTTTCTATTTTGTGATGACTAATACTGTGTCTACTTTATCAAAATCAACTGCTGGTTCTATGATGGCATAGCGGTCTGCTATGTTTTTGGTAGCAATTACTTTTTTTACGGTTCCAATATAAATTCCTTTTTCATAAATTCCTCCCATTCCAGAGGTTTCAATTTTATCTCCTGGTACTAGAGTGGCAGTAGTTGGAATATAGGTTGCTTTTAGTACTCCTTTTTCTTCTAACGTTCCTTTGCAAATAAGATTGTCTTTCGAAGAAGATAGGCTTGCACTTACTGTACTTGCTGTATCGATAATGGTTTGTACTTTTGAAGTATTTTGTGTTGTTGAAATAACATAACCAACTAATCCTTTTTCTGAAATAACCGTCATGTTTGGTTTTATTCCATCCTTTTCTCCTATATTAATGACAAATACATTGTTATAATTACTAAAATCTTTATCAATAATATAGGCTGGTTTTGTTTGATATTGGCTATAACTTTCCGTTAAATTTAAATATTCTTTTAAAGTAGTATTTTCGCTTTTTACCATTTCGAATTCTCTTAAGGTTTTTTCTAATTCTGCATTTTTGTTTTTTAATTCTTCATTTTCTTGTTGCAAATTATTAATATCGGCAAAAAATGTTTGGTTTCCTGTTATCTTGTTTTTTAAATAGGTCAAACCATTTTGGACTGGCATAACAACAGTAGAAACAATATTTTCAATATATGATAAGTTTTCTAGGTTTAAATTTGAAACAAACACTAGAATGATTAAAATAACAATTGTAATAATAATTCCTACAATTCCAGTCTTTTTCTGATTCATGGTTTCCTCCTATTTTTAATTTCCTCGTGCATTCATTAACACATTTTTTAACCTGTCTAAGTCTTCTAAGGTTTTTCCAGTTCCTTTTACTACACAGTCTAATGGGTCACTTGCTACATAGACTGGCATTCCTGTTTTCTGGCTTAATAATTTATCTAAGTTTTGAATTAATGCTCCTCCACCTGCTAGTACAATTCCTTTTTCCATAATGTCGGAGGCTAATTCTGGTGGTGTTTTTTCTAAGGTTGTTTTTACAATATCAACAATTTCTCCAATGGATTCTTCCATTGCTTCTTGCATTTGTGCAGATGTAATATCGATATTTTTTGGTAATCCTGTGGTTAAGTCTCTTCCTCGTATTTCTTTTGCATTTTCTGTCATAAGTGGTAAGGCACATCCTATTTCTTTTTTTATTTCTTCTGCTGTGGTTTCTCCAATTGCTACATTTAACTCTTTTTTTACATAGTTTACAATATCGCTATCTAGTTCATCTCCTGCTACTCTTAACGAATAACTAACAACAATTCCCCCAAGTGAAATAACAGCAACTTCGGTGGTTCCTCCTCCAATATCTACAATAATGCTTCCACTTGGTTCTGAAACGTCTAACCCTGCTCCAATGGCTGCTGCCATTGGTTCTTCTATTAAATATACTTCTTTTGCTCCTGCTTGTAATACGGATTCTTTTACCGCTCTTTCTTCTACTTCTGTAATACCAGAAGGAACCCCTACTACTACTCTTGGTTTTCCTACACTATATTGTTTGCAAACTTTTTCTAAGATGTTTCGTAACATTAGTTGTGTCGCAGTAAAATCAGCAATTACCCCATCTTTTAATGGGCGTACTGCTTTTATTTGTTCTGGTGTTCTTCCTAACATTTCTTTTGCTTCTACTCCTGTAGCAACAATCTCTCCTGTTCGCTTATCAATTGCTACAACAGATGGTTCTTTTAAGATAATTCCTTTTCCTTTTAGGGTAACTAACATATTCGCTGTTCCTAAATCGATTCCTATATCTTTATTACCAATTCCAAATAATTTCATGCTTTTTCTCTTCCTTTCCTTTATCGCATAGAAGTTCTCTAAAATTTCAAATGCTTTATCCTACTTCAAACTTAGCCTTTTCTCTCATGTAGATTTTCATTACATTTTTAAGTTTCTTATTCTTTAAACTTTTTCTTTTCTTTTTCTCTTTTTTTCTCCTCTTGTGCTTTTTTAATTCCCAAAATGCTACTACAGCCTCTACTTGCTATAACAATATGGTCTATTAGTTCAATCCCCATTACATTGGCAGACTCTTTAATACGCTCGGTTACTTGGAAGTCTCCATCAGAAGGGCTTGGGTCACCACTTGGATGGTTATGCACTAATACAATTTTGGGAGCATTCATTTTTACTGGTTCTGCTAATACAGCATGAGGTTCTAGACTTGCAAAACTTGCTCCACCATGCGTAATATTGATATTTTTGATTAATATGTTTTTGGCATTTAAAATTAAAAGTTTTACAATTTCTCTTCTTTCATACCTGAGTTCGTTCATTAATAAGTTTGATACATCTTTTGTTTCTTTAATCACAATTTTGGCACTATGAATTGGTTTTGACATTCGTTTGGCAAGTTCACAAGCAGCCATAATTTGTATTGCTTTTACTTTTCCAATTCCTTTAATTTTAGTTAGTTCCTCAATGGATACATTTTGTAAAAAGCTTAAATTTCCTTGTTCTTCTGTAAGGTTTAAATTTAGAATTTTGCGTGCTAAATCCACAGAGGTATCTTCTTTTGTTCCACATTTGATGATAATTGCTATTAATTCTGAATCGGATAGTTTGCCGATTCCATACATTTGTGCTTTTTCATAGGGTCTTTCTGAGATTGGGAGTTCTTTCATTTTTAAACTCATATTTTCTTCCTTTCTCCCCCTATTATTATTTGCATTCTTCTCTCTTACACTTTACGATAAATAAAAATCGCAATTGCAACACCAATAATGCTTGCAATATTAATTTTTAATTGTAGCCCAAACGTTAATTTAATAATACTTAAGTCTAGTACGAGTGGACTAGAAAGCCCAAATTCTTGTCCATACGATAACCACCAAAGGAAGTCAACTCCGTGAGGCAAGTTGTCCTAAAAGTCCTCCTATTACTAGTCCTGATAAAATAAATATAATTAAAATCCATATATTTTTTTCTCTTGTAGCCATATTTTCTCTTCCTTTCAAACTCCATTTTTTCTTACGTTTCATTTGTTCTTAAGTATTATATATGCATATGGGATTTTTTTCAAGAACATGCTTACATTTTTTTTATTTTTTTCACGCCTTTTTCTTTTCTTTTTGTTTTTCTTATGCTATAGTATTAGTACCATTTTGATTTT
>CAOKNG010000024.1 GCA_948470025.1 uncultured Clostridium sp.
GAAAGGAGAAATAATCCAATCATTTATATAATAATTTAATAATTGGATTATACGTGAGCAGATGAGTAGAAATAAAAAAGAACGAAATAGAAAACCAAATATGTGGCAAACAATGGTATCCATTATTACTATTTTTTGTATGATAGGCTTTGGGTATATTACACAAAACCTAGAAACTCCAGACAAAAGTAGTAATGTAGAAAA
Source organism: uncultured Clostridium sp. (assembly GCA_948470025.1). Taxonomy (GTDB): domain Bacteria; phylum Bacillota; class Clostridia; order TANB77; family CAG-508; genus RGIG8482. The sequence goes on from CAOKNG010000024.1 coordinate 205, forward strand.
CAAAATATCATCTTTTGTTAATGTCCAAGACTTATCACAAATACCAGAATATGTAGGAAATCCTTACATAGAAATTAATGGGAACATACCATACTTTGAAGAAGAAGATTACACAACAAAAGCGTTTGAAAACTATAGTAAATGGGACAAACTTGGAAGAAGTGGAGTAGCATTTGCCAATGTTGGTAAAGAAACCATGCCAAAAGAGGGGGAAGAACGTGGCGAAATTGGAAACGTAAAAGACCTTTCCGGTTGGGTACAAAAACGATATGATGATAAAATTAAAGACAAATATTTATACAATCGTTGTCACTTAATTGGCTGGCAATTAAGCCGGAGAAAATGCCAACAAACAAAATCTAATCACAGGAACAAGATACCTAAATACGGAAGGAATGTTGCCATTTGAAAATATGGTAGCAGACTATATAAAAGACAATCCAGACCATCATGTATTATACCGTGTTACCCCCATTTATGAGGGAAATAACAAACTAGCAAGTGGAGTTGAAATGGAAGCATGGTCGGTAGAAGACAATGGACAAGGCATTTGTTTTCATGTGTATTGCTATAATGTACAACCAGGAATTATCCTTGATTATGTAACAGGAGAAAGTTATGAAGAATAGCAAATACAATTTGTAAAAAATTATCAAAAGGCTTGTAAATCAAGATAAAATACGATATAATCCTCCTAGATTAATTCTTACTACTATAAATCCATAGTAGAAATTCCACAATTTAAAAACAAAATAAAAGGAGGCAGGTATATTGAAACTAGAAGTAATCAAAGATATGTTTTGCAATTTAAAAGAAAACAAAATGGTACAAGGTTTTATAAAAGAATTATCCGAGTATTTAGAAAGTAGTATCAGAAATAACTTTCAAAACCAAGGAACACAAGAACTTCCAATCATAGAAAGTATATTAAAAGAAAACAGGCTAACAACAGGAAATGAAAATGCCATAAGGTTTAACGAAAAAAATACCATATTAGAATATGCAAAAGAAAATGAGAGTAATGAGCCAATGTATTTTGTAAAAGACAATAAAAAAGTCTATTGGCAAAATAATAAAAGACAATATAATCCAGAAGTATATACCGTATTTAAGCTACAAGATGGCGAAATAGAAGAAATGGAAATAAACAAGCAAGATATGCCAAAAGACATACAAGTAAACGATGTATTTCGAAGCCAAAATGGAGAATATGTAGTAGATGTAGTCGCTACAAAAGAATTACAAGAAGCCATAAAACATATGGCAAATCAGGTGATAGAAAAACAGGAAAATAATTTAGAAAAATACCGAAAAGAAGGACATGAGTATTTAGTAACAGAAGAATTAGGAAATAGCCGATTCTTAAAAGACATTACCCAAGATTCGAAAACGGAATTTGAAGAAGTTGATATGCCAGAAGACATATTAGAAAAAGCTACGGAAGGGACGATTTTGAGATATATAGATGGTAGATATGTTACTAAAATGAATAAAATACAGTAAGCATCTGTTTTACAGAGTATTTCAACAGAGGAGAAATATTCTGTATTTTTATTGCAAAAATATGATAGACGAAAACAAATTCTGACTTCATAAATAAATTTTAATAAATTTTGTAACGAAATTCGATTTAAAACGTCATATATACAAAGGAGGATAAAAGTTATGCAGAATATGGAAGAAATATATGAAAAATATTTTGAAACAGTAAACAAGTACCTACTCTGTTTAACTCGTAATGCTAATATTTCTGAAGAACTTACACAGGAAACTTTCTATAAAGCAATAAAAAAAATTGATAGGTTTAAAGGCGATTGTGAAATATGTGTGTGGCTATGTCAAATTGCAAAAAATTTATGGTATGACGAATGTAGAAAAAACAAAAAAATATTAGACATGGATGATGAAAAGTTATTCAATTTACAAGCTCTTGATAATATAGAAGAAGATTTGGTTCTAAAGGAAAGAAAAGTTTTATTATACAAGAATCTTCAAATGTTAGATGAATTAACAAGAGAAGTAGTACATCTAAGAATAAATGGAGAGTTAAGTTTTAAAGAAATAGCCACTATTTTTAACAAAACAGAGAATTGGGCTAGGGTAACATTTTATCGAGGAAAAGAAAAGTTAAAGGAGGGTGTTTAATATGAAAGAAAAAAAATGTAAAGTGATTCAAGATTTATTACCAAATTATATTGAAAAACTAACGAGTGATGAAACAAATATGTATATGGAAGAACATCTAAGTAACTGTGTAGAGTGTTCCAATGTATTAAACAATATGCAAGAGGAATTAAACTCGAATGTTTCAAAGATAGAACCAAAAGAAGTAGATTACTTAAAAAAATTCAGCACAAAATTAAAATTATTAAAAAGCATTTTTATAATTGTATTAATTTTAATGCTTCTGTTTATAGGTAATTTGACAAGAAAAATGTATATTATTGGACAATATGATAAAACAAATACAAGGTATTACTCTACAATTACTAATTTTTATGCCAAAATAATAGAAGAAAATGCAATCATTGAAATTTGGAGGAAAGATGACATTGCTCTTTCTAAGGTAATATCGACAAATGAAAGAATAGAATGGACATATTGGGGAGAAGACAGCAATTGGACAATTTGCAATGAAATAACTTCTAATCATAAAGAAGCTGTTAAATTTCCAAAAGGGTTACCAATTCCAACCGTACAAAATTCTTTGATTCAACCTTTAAATATATGGGGATTACTATCATTTGCTTTCAATTCAAAAATAACAACGGAAAATGTAAATAGTGAAGAGTGCTATAAAATACATGTAGATGAACTTTTTGAAGAATATGTTACGAAAAAAGATTTCTTAATGATAAAAAATATAAACGGATCTACAAATCAAATGATTCATTACCAATTTGATACTGTTACAAATGAAGATGTAAAAATGCCAGATTTAGCAGGATATGATATTAAAGAGATTGACGAATAATGTCTTATGATATAATATTAGATAAGATGGTATATGAAAAAGAAGGGAATTAGTATGAAAAACAAAAAAATAGTAATAAGTTTAGGATTGGTTATTATAGCAAGTGTTTCTTTATTTTTAGGATTAACAGCTAGGAAAATAATAATATTTAGGGAAATGAAAGAGAATTCTTCCCAATATGAAAATAATAATAATTACTACGAAAAGGTTTCAAATACCTCTGGAATCAGTATTGAATATTTTTGTAAAGAAAATAAATCAAAAAAAATCATAATAAACGATAAAAATGGAATAAAACAAATCACAAACTATTCTAATGGGGAAAAGGCGAATACGTATATAATACAATCAAATGGAAAAAAAGTAGCAATATTAGATACAAATAAGTTAGAAAAACCTAATATATTAGGCTTTCAATTTGAAGGAAACTTTTGGTATTGGCTAAAAATGGCAATAATGAGTAATATTAAAAAGAATGAATTAAATGGAAAAGAATGTTACTATATTAATGGTAGTTATTTAAAAGAAACTTATGTTGAAAAAGAAACAGGTTTAATATTAAAAATGCAAGATGGAGTCATAGATAATGAACCTGTAATTTATGAATATTATTATGAATTTGGAAATGTAGTAGACAATGACTTTATAGAACCAGATATATCGGAATATGAAATACAAGAATATAATATGTCTTCACAAAAAGAACCAATAGAAATAATTGAAAATACAACAGTTCAAGGAGTAGTTGAACTAAATCATAATGGATATATCTATACATTCAATGGCCAGCATTTTGGAGAATATGGGTTTGAAATGCCAGAGTATACGAGCCTTAATATTGATAATACAAAACAAACTTGTATAGATTATTATACATCTGAAAAATATGATACAAGTTATATTGAAGAAGGAGATATCATCATCTGTACTGGAGATTTGAAGAAATATTTTATTAGGGCTGGTGATTTTAATACAAAAGATAATCCAATTATTGTATTAAAATCAAAAGATTATAATGAAATGAAAAAAGAAACCCTAAATAATAAAAAAACAGCGACAGTAACAGTAGGAGAATACTTTAACACAGTAATATATATAAAATACAACATTAATGATAAACAATATAATTTGCCATTTGTATTAAAATTTAATATTACAGACGATACACAGATAATAGGAAATTTAGAAGATGGAAAAAAGATAAATGTGCAATACAAAGACTTAAATGTGCCATTAGATGAAATAGAATTAAAATCAATAGAAGTTATAGATTAATTCGTAAAAGTAGAAAAATGCAATTTAAAGAGAAACGATAAGAGTAGGAGGAAAATGTAACATGGAAACAATCTGGAATAAAATTAAGAGCAATATATTGTATACAGCAATCATGAGTTTTATCATTTTTATGATAGTACATTTCTTTTTAAAACTATTTCATATTCAGTTTAGAACATGGGTATATTATTGTGTAGCATTATTAACAATGCTTGGAATCCTTTTAGGAATTGTACAAATTTTAATAACAAAAAGCAAAAAGGTGAAAATAATAGTGTTCATCACAAGTATAATCATAGTTATAGCCATTACAATGGTACAAATTTTTCTAAAACCAAGCATGGGGTTAATCTTAGTTTTTTTATATCGTCCAGAACATATTGTTTGGAAAGATGGAAACAGATATGTAGCACATGTTAGTTCGTTTTTTGAAGTTCATGTAAGCTATTATGACTATATGGGACCATTCTTAATGGGGAATACGAAAAAAATATATGAAAACTATGGAAAAGGAGGATATGACCCTTTTGACGGAAAACATGACAAGACTAAACCAATACAAAGCTACTACTATGATGATAATAAGGAAGAGCTTATAGAACAAGAGATAGCCCAAGATACTACAAGCAAAAGTAAAAAGACTTTATATAAAAAGAAAATTAATGATGAAATTGCAATTAGAGTAGTAGTGAATGACTATATATTATCAGGAAGAACTGTAATAGGAATAGAAAAAACAATGGATGGAGGCAATACATGGAAAGAACAAGGAGAAGAAACAATTAGTGATGGTACGAAATTTGTTTTTATAGATGAAAACATTGGATTTATCAATGATTCAGGGCGTGTTGGAAAAGAGGCGTTATTAGTAACTACAGATGGAGGAAAGACATTTGTAGCAGCTACCATTAACTTTGAGCAGATAGAAAAGAAGATACATATAGAAGATATTCCTTATGAAGAAGATGATATGTTAAAACTCAAAGCCTATATCATAGAGAATTCGAATAAAAAATATTATTATTTTTATAGTGATGATAATGGAAAAGAATGGAAACCACTTTAGTATAAGAAGATATGTTGCTATTTCAGTATTAGAAGAATTTGAGACAAACTACGAGAAACAATAATATTTCAAGAAAAGATAGATTAAAGAGTAAAAGGCGATTACCAGCCAATTACTTAAAATATATAAAAATTGGGTGGACTGTGTTACTAATTACAGTCCACCTAATCATTTTATCACTTGTGAGGAAGGAATGATTCATTATGCCAAAACAGCCCCAAGCACCAAAATTCCCACATTATCGCGATAAATCTCATCAAACTGCGAAATCGGCAATGGGTTTTCGCCAAGACCTGCCTCAATGGTATATCCGAGGTAGGTTATAATTTTGGATAAACCAATCTTTATACCCAGCAAAGCTAGAATTATAAGGCGTATCCGCAAGTACATACCCACTCACATCCAAAAAACGTTCCCCAATATAATAAGAACCATCTGGCAAATAATCTTGAAATTTCCAGTAAATTTCTTTCCCTTGGGTATGATAAGCAAGCACCAAACGAAACGAATGAGCAAGCGTATAATCATAAACTGCCAGTGCCTCTGGTTCTGTTAAAGGACCAAACCCAACAAAATCACGAGGAGCAGGAGAGGTAAAACCTTGTGCATATTTAATTTCCTTTGCCTTTTCCCAACCGAGCAGGAAATTGTAAATTCAAATCCACACCTTCCAAATTCGCTTTCCAGCCATCTGGGAAAGGAATGGTAGCATACGAAGAAGCAATTTCTTTGGCAGCACGATAAGCAGGATAAGTTGTTGGTAAAGCACCAGTTACTAAATCAACGCCATCCGGATTTACCATAGGGCATAAATGAATAGTAGCCGTATTTAGCAAGTTTCGAACCGAAATGCCAAGTAAGTTAGAATCTGCCAAGTAACTTGCTGCCATGTCCTCAATAAATTTCATTAACACAGGAGTAGTAATCCATTCATTTGCATGAAAACTGGCATTATAAAATACTTCTTTTGGACCATTTCCAATAGTAATGACCCATAAAGGATTTCCAAGTACACTATAACCAATTGTTTTTAGCTTCAAAAAAGAATATGTTTTTAATAAATCTTGTAAATTACGATATAATACCTTAGAAGAATAAGGAATATTTGTAGAAACGATACTCATATAATCACCTAAATTATTGTATGAAAATAGAAAAAATAAGGTGAATCATCATCGTAAAAAAATAATAACAAGAAATAGACAGAGGAAAAAAACGATATACATATATAGTTAAAAAATGCATATCATAACCATATAATTTTTCTAATAGAAAAGGAGAAAGATATGGGAGCATTTGACCGATTTTGGAAAAAAGGTAATTTATTAAAAAAGACAATTGTAATTGATAATACATTCTATGAAAAGCTAAAAGAAATAGCAAAAACGAAGTATCAAACTTCAACAAACCAATTAATTAATGGTTGTATTGAAGAATTACTTCGAACAAAAAACGTAAATATCTATGCGAAACCCAAAGGAGAATTATCAGAACAACATTCACTAGTAATTCGAGAAGAATTATTTGATGGCTTAGAACAAATGAGAGATGAATATAATTTATCCATTTATAAATTAGTCAACATTGCTATCAAAAATGCATTAGAAGAAATGGAAAAATGAAAGGATAAACTTTTTCGTCTATCCTTTCATTTTTTTATATTGAGAAATTTCTTTAAGGTTCTTATCGCTTAGAAACTCGTAAAGCTGTTTTAACCTACGGATTCAGTATTTTTTAATAAAATTTGAGAAACAATAGAAACTGGTTCTTCTTCTATTACTTTCTTTGGCTTTGATTTAAATAAAGAGAAACCTTTATGTTCATGTTTTTGTTTTTCAGTTTCGTAATCAATAACAAGCTTCTTCTCTCGTACTGGAGCTTCTATTTTTTGGATAGTTTTTACTTCTTTTTGAGTTACATTTTCTGCTAAGTCGTTGTTTAAGAAACTCATTTGACCACTTAAAACATTTGTATCCTTTTTATTAGATTTTAGATTTACAGCTTCTTCAACAATTTGAGAAGAGTTTTCTAAGTAATCTTGAATTTGAATGACTTTGTGACCCAATTTACTAATATCAAGATGAGAAGAAGGTGTAGATAATGTATTTTTGAATTCCATTGATAAGTCATTTATTAAAGTTTCATTGTAATTTGCTTTTGTTTCTAAAGCATCAAAGCGATGATTCATGATTTCTAATTGCTCAGCAATATGTACAACTTCATTTAATAATTTATTTGCAGTTTCTTGTTTTTGTAAATTAGTAACTTCTTTCATTAAATTCTCTATTTTTGTTTCTTGAGTTTGAAAAAGTAATGGATCATAATTTTTTATAGTATCTTTTAATACTTTTAGTTCTTCTTCCGTTTCTAAATTAGAATCCGAATAATCTTTTTGCAAATCTTCTAACTTTTCTAAAATTGAATCTTCACGAGAAGAAGCTTGTATGTTTTCTATTTTTTGGTTTAATTCATTCATTTCATTTGTTTGAGCCTGTAATGAATCTGAATAGTCTTTTTGCAAATCTTCTAACTTTTTCAGAATTAAGTTAGAAAAATTAGCGGTTTCCTCAGAAGAGGAAGTATTTTGATCCAATAGAGTTGCTATATTTCGCATAACATCTTTATACAAAATTTTCAATTCTGAGACCTGTTTGGTATTATCCTTGATCATATTAGAAAAAGGTATAAATTCAGTAGAAGTACCGATTCTTAGCCCTTCTTCTTGGCATTCACTAAATTCATTATCGATTGTTCTATCAAAATCTTCAATGAAAAGAGGTGTATCTAAAATAGAATCATGTACAAAAGAAGTAGAAGATATAGTAAGATTTTCATGATTTCCATAATAGTAACTATGCTGATATGATTTTCCACTAACTTCCATCATATTAATAATTGCACCACTAATATGTCCTCCAACCATTTCAATCGATTTTTTCATCTTCAACAACGTATCCAATTTTGTTACTTTGCTAGCTGTAACAATTACAGTACTATCTACAATTTTTGAAAGAATAATACTATCGGATACAAGCATGCAAGGTGTACCATCACAAATTACGACATCATATTGTTTATTTAAAGTGCGTAGTAATCGAACCATATGAGAAGAAGACAATAATTCCGATGGATTTGGTGGAACAATACCAGCAGTCATAACATGTAAGTTTGAAATGGCACTTTCCTTAATAAATTCATTGACATCAACCTTATGTGTTGCAATTTTAGAAAGACAGGTGGACAAGCCTTGCTCATTTGGTAAATCAAAAATCTTATGAATCCTACCTTTTCGCATATCAGTATCTACTAAAATAACCTTTTTACCAGAGTTCGCAAAAGCTACCGCCAAATTAGAAGAAGCAAAGCTTTTTCCTTCTCCCATAAAACCACTAGTTACTAGAATGGTATGCAGATTTTTATTTTGGATCGAAAACATCATATTTGTTCGAAATGTTTTAAAACATTCTGAAATAGGTGAATTCGGTTCCTCATTTACAATTAATTCTTTACTCTCTTTTCCAGATTTTGGAGTATACACAGGGATAATAGATAACACACTTAAGTCTGTATAATCCTCAATATCTTTTTCTGATTTAATGGTTGTATCTAACAAATAAAAAATAACAACAAAAACAAAGGAACACACCAAACCAACCATAAAGAAGGAAACAAAATCCTTTACAGGGTGAACATTATAAGGAGTATATGAAGCTTCTGCTTGGTCCATCACATAAATATTATTTACATTATATAGTCTATGAATTTCTTTTGTAAAAACTTCTAATAAATGATTTGTAATATAAGCTGCAAGTTCTGGATTAGAATTTGCAACACTAATTTTAAAAACTTGTGTATTATTAACGGACTCTATATGAACAAGTGGGAATAAATCATTTGGTGTCATATCCAAATTTAAATCAGTAATTACTTGTTCTAAAACCGTATTACTTTTTGCAATTTGAGTATAAGTAGAAAGTAAATTTTTATTTAATGAAATATCATTTCCGTGTAATAGCAGAATCAAATGCTAATTCTTGTTCTAATTCTTCGTTTTGTACTAAAACGACTGTGGCGGAAGAAGAATACATTGGTGTCACATAATAGTAACTATAAAAATAGCCAATTACAATAAAAAGAAATAAGATTAGTGCAATATATACTTTGTTATTCCATAAAACCTTAAAAAAACGGTTTAAATCAAAATTTTCCACATTTTTCACCACCAAAAAATATTGTAACATACTAAAGTAATAAAGTCAAACAAAGCTAACCAAAAAAAATCCAAAAATTCTATTGCTAAAATCCTATTTTCATTATATAATGGCAAAAGAAATAAAGCTCTTATACTTGTATGGAGAACAACTCTGATAAAAAGCTATGAACCTTGTCAGGTCGGAAACGAAGCAGCAATAAGTAGTGGATTATGTGGAAGTTGTTTTCCATAGAGGTATAAGAATTTTTTAAAAGAGGTGAAAACAAAATGGAATACACAGCACTATACCGAAAATACAGACCCATCACTTTTTCCGAAATGGTAGGACAAGACCATATTACCAAAACCCTAAAAAATCAAATTACATCAGGTCGAATTGGTCATGCATACTTATTTAATGGAGGAAGAGGAACCGGAAAAACATCTGCTGCAAAAATATTTGCAAGAGCCATCAACTGTTTAAATCCGAAAGAAGGAGAGCCATGTAATGAATGCGAAATCTGTAAAGCCATGTTAGAAGGAAGTTTGACCGATGTGGTTGAAATGGATGCTGCTTCTAATAACAGTGTAGAAGACATTCGTGCCATTCGAGATGAAGTCAATTTCTTACCAACCCTTGCCAAAAACCGTGTATATATTATAGATGAGGTTCACATGCTATCAACAGGAGCCTTTAATGCACTCTTAAAAACACTAGAAGAACCACCATCCCATGTAAAATTCATCTTAGCAACCACAGAACCACAGAAACTACCAGCCACCATTCTATCAAGATGTCAGCGTTTTGATTTCAAACGTCTTTCAGAAGAAGATATTGTAAAAAGACTTGGAGTCGTTTGCAAACAAAGTGAAATTGATATTACCGAAGAAGCCTTACAAATAATTGCTGTACTTGCAGAAGGAGCGGCAAGAGATGCACTAAGTATTTTAGAAAGATGTAGCCAAGAACAAGAGGGTACCATTGATGTAGAACAAGTAAAAAATTTAGTAGGAATTCCGGGGATTAAATTTGTAGGAAAAATCGTAGAAGCCATTGTGAAAGAAAATGTAGAAGAGGCACTAAACACATTAGAAGAAGTATTATCCGATGGCAAAGATTTAACCAATTTATTATGGGAAATGATTAAATACGTAAAAGACATTTTAGTGTATAAAACCAGTCAAAATCTAAAACTCTACAACAAAGAAGAAATGGAACAAATTGCAAAAATATCAGAAGTTATTTCCAAAGAGAAACTAATTAAACTCATTTATGGATTATCCGAAATAGAAAACAACATCAAATGGTCATCCCAAAAAGAAATCATGTTACAAACTGGTATTATCAAATTATCCACAAATGTGAATTATGATGGAATCGACGAACTAAAAAAGAAAGTACAAAAGTTAGAAGAAACAATCAAAAGTGGAAATATAGTAGTAAAAGGGGAAACCAAAGTAGCACCAGTAAAAGAAACCATACCACAAAAACAAGGGGCTACAAAGCAAGCACAAAAAGCCAACATAGCAAACTTAACATCCGAAGAATACTGGCCAAAAGTAATTGATAGCCTAAGAACTTCTGGAAAAATGATATTATACTCAAACCTAGTTAATACCAAAGCAAAACAAAAAGACGATTTCACCATTGAAGTCATTTTCACAAACGGACTTACCAAATTTGGAAAAGACCTATTACAAAGACCAGAAAACATGCAAGAAATTGTAAAACTCGTATCCATGGAATGCGGAAAAGAAATGCGAATAAAATATATCGATGCCGGTGAATACGTACCAAAACAAGAAGACAGCCTAGAAGAAAAAATAAAATCCCTAGACATCCCCATAAACATCATCGAAGAGTAAAAAAAGCTACGAAGGCATTCAGAGAGGCCCCTTTAACAAGGGAGGCTGTCGCCGAAAGGCGACTGGGGGTTCTTAACACATTGCCCCTTGCAAACAAGAAAATTAATTATAAAAGGAGGAATAAACAATGTCAAAAAGAGGAGGATTCCCAGGAATGGGAGGCGGGTTCGGAGGAATGAACCTAAACAACCTAATGAAAGAAGCAAAAAAAATGCAAGCAGATTTAGAAAAATCACAAGAAGAACTAAGTGCCAAGGAATTTGATGCGACAGCTGGAGGAGGTGCCATCCAAGTAAAAGTAAGCGGAGACAAACAACTAAAAGAAATAAACATCCAAAAAGACGTTGTCGACCCAGACGATGTTGAAATGCTACAAGACCTAATCCTAACTTGTGTAAACGAAGCACTAAGAAAAGTAGATGCTGCCCAAGCAGCATCTATGGGAAAATACAACATCCCAGGATTAATGTAAAAACCGTAGGGGTTGCATAATATGCAACCCTTTCGCCAACATATAACCAATCCATTAAAGATAGGAGAAAAAAACATGTCAATCTATTCACCATCCATAGAAAAACTAGTAGAAAGTTTTGAAAAACTACCAAGCATCGGGCATAAAACCGCAGTAAGACTAGCCTTCCACATGCTAGATGCAACGAATGAAGAAGTACAAGAATTTATAAATTCCATCACAACCGCCAAACAAAACCTAAAATACTGCTCCAAATGCTACAACATATCCGATACCGACCCATGCCCAATTTGTGCCAACCAAAAAAGAGACGAAAGCATCATCTGTGTTGTAGAAGACGTAAAAGACATCATTGCCATGGAAAAAACACATGAATTTAAAGGAGTCTACCACGTACTACACGGCTCTATATCCCCAATGAATGGAGTAGGACCAGACGACATCAAACTAAAAGAACTACTAGCAAGATTAAACCCAGAAACCGTAAAAGAACTAATACTAGCCACCAACCCAAGAGTAGAAGGGGAAGCAACCGCCATGTATATATCCAAACTCGTAAAACCACTAGGTATTACCGTAACCAGAATCGCACACGGAATCCCAGTAGGAGGAGACCTAGAATACACAGACGAAATTACCTTAACCAAGGCACTAGAAGGAAGAAGAGAACTATAGGATGATTTTAGGGACGGAGGAAAAAATCATCCACTTTTTCCACTTGCGATAATATCCAAATTATCCCCCAAAGCAGAGAAAAAACTAGCCAGGGTAGCGACTTCATCAGAAGTTAGACCTTGGCTTATTATAATAGAAAGAGAACTTGCTAAAGAAATCCATTCTGTGCTTGAAAAGTTATCTAATAAATCATGCAAAAATCTCACCTCATATGGTAATATAATATGAAACAAGGGGCGTGCATTGCACGTCCCATTCAAAGAAATTACCATAAAAAGTAGAAACCTCTTGAATATGAGGAAAATATTATGTATAATATAAAATATCAAATTAGTAAGGAGGACATTTGTTAAGATGCAAGAGGCAAAGCAGTTCAAAAAGAAACACCGAAAATATGCTCCAAAAGTTCGGAAAGCATATAAGGAAGTAATAACGATTGCAATGAAAGTGCAAGAAGGAACAAAGATTGTCTTAGATGGTTATGCAATTCATGCATCTAAAATCAAAAAAGATATTGAAACGGGCAGTTATATACTAGAGTTTCAATATCATAAGATGGGAAATAGACAAACAAAACGTGCAAACGAAACTGAGTACATTGTCAAAAAAAATGTACGAGGAGGTCTATATTTAGAAAAGGTGAACTCCCAAAAAGAAGAAGTGCCATAAAGCATTTCTTCTTTTTTAATAAATTTTAATAAAAAGATTGATTTTTATGTAAATTTTACATATAATAATGTTATTAAAATCATAAGGAGGAATTTGATATATGGTAGAACTAACATTATCCGACATCGTTTACAAGAAGGAAGATTTGGATAGACGAGATAGGACGAAGCGGAAAACGCCTTTAAAAGAAACACTAATTGGTATAGGGCAAAGGCTTGTATTAGAACGAAATGTAATTTGTTTTTGGAAATTGAAAGAAGGATTAGAAGGGATTTGCTCCATAACTTTTGATTTTCATAAAGCAGATTTAAGTGATAATCTAAAAGGTGGATGTTCACATTACCAGGTTCAGAGAAATTCCAAAGGAAACGCGGTATTAGTTCGGGTTTCTGAATGATTGAAAGAAAACGGAAATGCTTTTTACAGGCATTTCCGTTTTCGATTATCCTAATAATATTTCACAAATATCCTTACAAGAATTCTTTTTGGCAAGAAGTCTTGCATTTACTTTCATTTTTTGCATTTTTTCTGGAGAAGAGAATAACTTTTCTAAAATTTTACCAGCGTCATCGTGTTTTTTAATCCAAATAGCAACCCCTTTATTCTCTAAGAAGGACGCATTTTCTTCTTCTTGCCCAGGAATCGGGTTAATGACAATAATCGGCAAACCGGGAAGCTAAACTTTCGGATGTTGTTAATCCACCAGGTTTGGTAACCACTAAATCCGAAATACTCATTAATTCTGGTACTTTTGTGGTATAATCCAATACTTTAATCGAATCTTGTTTTTGTTCTTGTTCTACTAAATATTCAAAACTACGCTTCATTTTTGCATTTCTACCAGAAATCGCAACTACTTGAATATTACGAAAATCATGTGCAAAAGTACGTAACATTTCATATGTTCTTGACTTACCAAGACCAAATTCCCCACCTGCAAAAAACAAAACGGTTTTTTTATTCTCTACTAATCCCAATTCCTCTAAAATTTCCTTTTTATTATAATGTTGTAAAAAACGATTGGATAGAGGAATACCAGTAGCAAATACTTTATTTTCATCAATTCCTTTTTCTACTAGGTCCTGCTTCATTCCTTCATGAGCAACGAAAAAATAATCAATAAAATCGGAACCTACAAGCCATTGGTCATGTGGAGCATAATCTGTCATAATGGTTGCAATACGAGCATGAATTTTTTCTTTTTTCTTTAGAATGGTACACATTTGTGAACCAAAAGGATGAGTTGAAATCACAAGGTCTGGGCTAAATTCTTGTAACAATTTATTCAATTTAATTGACATGATTTTATTCGAATCATTACTTACCTTCGCAAAAATACCTTTTTGCGAATTGGAATAAATCTTTCCCCATGCCCAAGGTGCTTTTTTTGCCATTTCATTATAGGCAGTCGTTGTTACCTTATCAAGAGCCTTATTCACATATTTTACACAATCCACCAATCGAATCTCAACATCCAAATAATGATGTTCAATATATTCTTTTACCGAACGAGCAGCAGACAAATGTCCACCACCATACGCCGCATAAAAAATCAAAACCTTTTTCATATTCCATCTCCTATAATCTAACAATGTAGGGACGATGTCTTCATCGACCCATTAATGCATTCTATATGTTACATTCTAACACAAAAACAACCAAAATCAAAAGAATTTCAAAAATTTTAAGAATAAAATTTGAAAAAAATAGCAAAATAAAATAAATGATTGTGTTATCGCCTTTGGCGATTACAAATCATTATATGCGCTAGAACAAAACGAATTTTAAGGAGGTAACATGAAACCAAACACAAAATCAATATTCATGATGATTTTACTAATCATCAGTATCATAAGTTTTCTATTTGCAATCTATTTCGAACCAAAAAATAATCAAGTCTATGCCTCAAGTGGAAGCCAGTCCGATTTGCAATTAATGGCAAGAGCCATCAATGGAGAAGCAAGAGGAGAACCATATGAAGGACAAGTAGCAGTACGGAGCCGTTATTCTAAATCGTGTTAAAAGTTCACAATTCCCCAATACCATAGCAGGTGTTATTTACGAAAAAGGAGCCTTTACCGCAGTAGCTGACCGGACAAATTAATGTACCTATTAAAGAAGGTTCCACAGTACTAAAAGCAGCAAGAGATGCTATGAACGGTTGGGACCCAACAGGTGGATGCATCTATTACTTCAATCCAGATACTGCCACCAATAAATGGATTTGGTCAAGGCCACTCGTAAAAACCATAGGAAAACATAGATTTTGTAAATAAAAGAAAGGAAGAAAAGTATGAATGTAAAAGAAAAAATGATGGATTGGAAAACTAGATTACAAGACCGTCATATGTTAAGTGTTATTGTCGTATTAGGAGCCATTATTATAGGAATACGGGCTATTTACCTATAAAAGAGAACGAGACTTTAGACAAGCCTCCGAAAACTCTTACAACATGGCATTTTTTGAATTAGTGGATTATGTACAAAATGTAGAAACCTATCTTGCCAAATCCCTTATTTCAACCACTCCAGAACATGGAGCAGAAACCCTAACCAATCTATGGCGAGAATCGAACCTAGCCCAGAGTTATTTAGCACAGCTACCCATTGCCTCTCAGGAATTAGAAAACACCTCAAGATTTTTAAACCAAGTAAGCGACTATAGTTATTCCTTATCTAGGAAAAACATCTATCATGAAGCATTAACACAAGAAGATTTAGACAACCTAAAAAATTTACACAATTATAGTGTAGAGCTAAACAATACCTTAGTCCAACTATCTGCCGATATGAATGAAGGAAGAATCAGTTGGGGCGAACTTACCAAAAAAGGAAGTATCGCATTTGCCCAACAAGTAAGCAATATTTCAAAAGACAGCTTCTCTGGTATCGAAGAAAATTTCCACGAATATGCTGGGTTAATCTATGATGGAGCCTTTTCGGAACATATGACCAATCCAGAGCGAAAAGGACTAACTGGAGATGACATAGAAGAAGAACAAGCCTTACAAATTGCAAAAGACTTCTTTGGAGAAGAACGAATAGAGGAAATTAATTTAAACGGATTTTCCGAAAATGGAAACATTCCTTCTTACGATTTCTATGTAAAATTAAAAGGTATGGAAAAAAACAACAATGCCAATATATCCATATCCAAAAAAGGAGGACATATTGTATTTTCAAACTTTAATAGAAATATAGAAGCCGAAACCTTAAGTTTTGAACAAGTAAATGAAATAGGAAAAAACTTTTTAACAAAAAAAGGATTTCCAAACATGAAAGAAACCTATTATTTAAAACAAGAAGGAACCATCACCATAAACTATGCATATCATCAAAATGAAGTAACCATGTATCCAGACTTAATCAAACTAAAAATTGCCTTAGACAATGGAGAAATTTTAGGAATAGAAACCACAGGATATTTAAACTCACACGAAGAAAGAAACCTACCAAGTGTCAAAGTTTCCAAAGAACAAGCCAAAACCACATTAAACAAAAATCTACAAATCAAAAGTGAAGGATTAGCCGTTATTCCAACCGAATACCAAACCGAAATTCTATGTTGGGAATTCAAAGGAAAAGTAGACGAAACCGAATTTTTAGTGTATATCAATGCAGAAAATGGAAGAGAAGAAGACATTTTAGTAATTCAAGACACTCCAAACGGTACACTAACTATGTAAGAAAGAAAAAGCTACAAAAAATTAACAATATTGCAAAAAATTACTTGCAATAAGAACCAAAAAACAGAGCATACTAAGAGTATGAAAATACAAGAAATGAAAAACATCAATTTATTTTGATAATTTGGTATGAAATAAAAGCATTTCTTAAGTATCTTTCATAAATAGGAGGTATGCATTATGTCTAAAAATTCAAAGCTAATTTCAAATGAATTACGTGAAGAAATTGCAAAAGAATTAGGAGTATATGATACCGTAAAAAAAGACGGTGGAAGCTGGGGAAATGTTTCTGCAAAAGATTGTGGTAACATCGTATCCAAAGCAATTGAAATCGCAAACAGAAGCGTACAAAAATAGGAAAGCTATTAAAAAAGGAGTGAAATGAGAGTAAATCATTTTGCTCCTTTTTACTTCTATATAAAGAAAAATACAAAAAGTTTGAATATAAAAGTAAATTATCCGATAGATGAAATTTGCTAAAACAAAAGAGAGAATAAAAGTATAATAAAAAAACTCTTGACAGAAAAGATAAGTTGATATAAGATGTAACTATAAGATAAAGGAAAAATATGGAATTATGGAATGGAAATGAGAAAATAGATGCACAATATTGTAGGAAATAGTTACATTATGCAATCCCAAATAACAAGGAGGCAAAAGAAAAATGAAAGAATTAAGCAAAATAGAAAAAACAGGTAAAACGAATGCAGAGATAGGATTTATGTCTGCTCGGGAAGGGAATTACACTAATTTCACTTGTAATTACTATCATCATATTACTAATCTTAGCGGGAATCACTATTAATTTAACGATAGGACAAAGAGGAATATTAAACCGAGCACAAGAAGCAGGAAGAAATTATCAAGAAGCAGCAAAAAAAGAAGATGATCAATTAGCAAATTTCCTAAAAGAAGCTGATGACATTATAAGTGGAATTACACAACAACCAGAAATATCAGAAGAAGTAAAAGCGCTAAAAGTAGGAGACTATGTGAAATATGATTCGGGAGAAAATGGTGTAATTGTTTGTAGAGTATTATATCCAGTTGATTAGGATATGGCTTACAAGTTATATCGAATAAAACAGTAGCATATTGTACATTAGGAGCAGTAGGAACATGGGAAAAAGGAAAAGAACAATATAATGACGTATTAAAAAAATTTAATACAATGGCAGAAGATTATATAAATACGGAATATGCATATGATGCAAGATGTGTGGGAAGCATACCTACAATAAAAAATGGAAAATTTATTCATAAAAATAGCGGGAATAGCGCTACTGTCAAATTACCACCAAGTGAATGGGATGCAAGCAATTATACAAGACCAACAAAATTAGAAAGTGATGATACAGGGTGTTACGATACAGATAATAATTATGAAACTGATCAAAAAGCGATGGAAAAGGCTAATTTAGCAGATATAAAAGAAGATTATTGGTTGGCACCACGCAATGTAAGAGTAACTTCGGAAAAGGTTAAGTTTTGTGTACCCATTGTTAATGGGGGAAGTGGGAATATACAGTATTTTGCAGTATGTACAGTGAATATTAATGGTAGTGCCTATGGGGAAAGTAGTTTTACACGAGATTCAAGACTTCGTATATGCATTTCTCTAAAATCTAACATCATAAAAATAACACGGAGGCGAAGGAACGGAGGAAAGTCCATATATAATCGAAAAATAAGCGTTACAAATCATATAAAATGTGCTTTTAATAGTAATAATCTGTTAAAAGCACATTTTATGTTTTATTCCAAATAAATTAAATCGGATTATTCTAAATCAAAAACAATCCCCAAAAAGTAAAAAAAATATGGAGAAAATCACCCTTTACTTTTTCTTACAAAAATGATATAGTAGGATATGTAAAAATAGACTTTGGAGGGAATTTATGAGTAGACGGGAGACGATATGATACCGAATCCAAATTAAATCTAAAAAAAGTATTTGCAGT
>CAOKNG010000025.1 GCA_948470025.1 uncultured Clostridium sp.
AGGTTACGGTTGCGGTTACATTTCCTTTGGTTGGTTCTGTGATGTCGTAATCTATGATTGCTGCTGGTGGAATTTTATCAATCCATGTTACTTGTGCTATTGCTGTTCCTGCATTTCCTGCTGGTCCTATATATTTAATTTCATGTATTCCATTTTCGGTAAAGGTATAGGTATATGCATTTCCTGTTGTAATGGTTTCAATTATTTCTCCTGCTTCATTTAATATTTTTACATTGTCTTTATCAAACGTTACACTTGCTGTTACATCTTGATTGGTTATTTCATTTATGTCATAGGTTATGTTTGCACCAACTTTTATTTTATCAATCCATTCAACTTCTGCTACTGCTGTTCCTTCATTTCCTACTAAATCTTCATATTGGAAAGTAAAGCTTCCGTTTTGGGTGAAGGTGTGAGTATTGCTTCCGTTGTTATTGGTTATTCTTACATTTTCTTTATTAAAAGTTACTGTTGCAGTTACATCTTTGTTGGTTAATTCGTTTATATCATAAGTTATGGTTGCTTCTGGTATTTTTTTGTCAATCCAATCTACTTTTGCTACTACAATTCCTGCATTTCCTGCTGGTCCTACAAATTTAAAGGTGTATTCTCCATTTTCAGTGAAAATATGAGTATTTCCTCCTTCTACCGTTACCCCATCTAATGGTTCCCCATCTTTTGTAAAGGTTACGGTTGCGGTTACATTTTGACTGGTTAATTCATTTATGTCATAGGTTATGTTTGGCTCTGGTAAGGTTTTGTCGATATTCGAAACAGTTGCTATTGCTGTTCCTGTATTTCCTGCCCTATCAACAAAGTGAAATTCATAGGTTCCATTTTCAGTAAAGGTATGGGTGTTTCCTCCTTCTACGGTTACGTTTTCTTTGTCAAACGTAATGGTAGCAATGATTGGTTGGTTTGTTTTATAGTCTGCACTATAGGTTATGGTTGCATTTGGTACAACTTTATCAATCCAATTTACTTGTGCTACTGTCTTTCCCCTATTTCCATATGGTCCTTCAAATCGAATTTCGTGTATTCCATTCTCTGTAAAGGTATAGTTGTATGCATTTCCTGTTGTAACCGTTTCAATTACTTCACCTGCTTCATTTAATATTTTTACATTATCTCTATCAAAGGTTACACTCGCGGTTACATCCCTATTGGTCAAAGTATTTGGACTATATTGGATGTTTGCTATTGGTAATGTTTTACAAATCCAATCTACTTTTGCGGTTGCCGTTCCTTCGATTCCTCTACTATTAACAAATTCGAAAGTAAATGTTCCGTTTTCAGTGAAGGTATAGGTTTTACTTCCATTGTTATTTGTTACCGTAATTGGCATATTTTCATTTACTAATGTAACGGTTACATCTCCATTGGTTAATTCCTCTGTGCTATATTCAATTTCTGCTACTGGATTTTCAATCTTTGTGATATCTTCAAATAGATTGAACATTGCTGCTGAGAAGAAATAGTCCATTGGAACTCCATCTCTATTTCCATGTACATAATCACAAGATTGTGTACATTCTATTTTTACATATTTTGCTTGCTTTGACTTTGTAAATACAATATCTTTACTATTTTCGCTTGCAGTAATTTCTGCTGCAGTGGTTGGATTATATAAATTTTCAATATCGGCTGCTACTTCCCAAGTTTCTCCATCCATACTTACTGATACGGTTACATCTTTTGGAATTCCATATGCATATGCTGCTTTTTTTACATACTCAATTTTTGATATATACCTTGGTTCATCTAATTCAATGACAATCCATCTTGGGTCTTTCATCGTTGTGGTAATACGGTTTGTATGCCACATTGTAGTAGGAAGACCATCAATTGCATTGGTTGCTGGTTCCCCTCTATTTGCTGTCGTACTTGAAAAGCTTTGAATGCTTAAGTGTTTGATTGATACGTATTTTGCTGTATTAGGTTGATTGTCTTCTGTAAATGTAAATTCTACTGCATCACTTGCCATTAATGTACCTGCTGCTTTTTTTCGAATAAGAAGTGTTTTATCTCCTAGTACAATTGGTTCTTCTGCTTGGTAAGAAGTCCAATTGGTACTTCCTTCTATTTTCCATTCAAGATTTTCTATGTTCGTTATTCCAATTAGTCTATTTTCTAAATCATTTGGATATGCTGAAATAGTAGGTGCTTCTTGTTGTTGTATACGAATGATAGATTCCTTTCCATTAATACGTACCTTTATTCCATTGTCTTGATTAATTTGTTGTAATTCTGTTTCTGTTAACTCGTGAGCATCTCCATTTCCTTGTTTCCAGGTTTTCCCACCATCTAAACTGTATTCCCAATTTCTTCCTTTAAATTCATCTACTAACACGATTTTTCCGGCATTTTCTCCATTAAACGAGAAATTAGCATGTGTTACTTTTGTTTTATCTTCAAATAGATTTACCATTGCTACTGATGAAAACATACCATAAGTATCCATTTCAAATTTTATATATTTTGCATACACACTTTCCTCAAATTCAACGGATTTAAATTCCAAATTCTGTGCACAATTTTCTGTTCTTCCTGCTTCTATCCAAGTTTCTCCATCATTACTTACATAGATAATTGCATTTTTAATATAAACTGGGTCTGCATCTCTCCATTTTCCTTGCACAAATTCTAGAGCGGATATATTTCTTGGTTCATCTAAGGTTATGGCAATAAACGGTTTTGTTGATTGTTGTAAAACATTTTGCCCAAAATCGGTATGCCAGAATGTTTTCATATTTCCATCAATTGCATTTGGTGCATAGTATGGTCTAGCAGTATCTTGTGATTGGGTAGAATAGCTATGGATTGATAAATGTTCAATTGGTATATATTTTCTTGTTTCTGGTTGGTTGTCTTGTGTTAATGTGTACATTTCTGATGCTGGACTTGCTAATTTTGTTCCTGTTGCTGCTTGCCTTACTTGTATTGTTTTATTTCCTGTTAAATCTGGTGTACTTACACTAAATAATGTCCAGTTATCATTTTGTGTATAACGCCATTGTGTATTTGCATCTATTCCAAATACTTTATTTTCCCAATCGTTTGCATATATAGTACTTAAAAGATTTTGTTGGGTTATGTCTATTTTATATAAATTACTTTCATTATAATTCACTCCAACAATATGAATATAAATGTCATTATCTGCTGTAATGCTTGCTAATTCTTCTGGTGTTAATTGTAATTTATGTTCTTCTTCAGCTGCAAATTCAACTTTATGCCACTCGGCATCTTCCCAATTTTCATTGTCACCCTTTCCAGTTAAGCAATAATCCCAACGGACACCACTTCCGTCAAAACGTTCTGCTAATACAATTTTTCCTGCATCTTCACCATCAAATGAAAATGTTGCAATTGTTGTATCTAATTGTCCTAATATATAACTTGCTTCTAATCTTGTAACCCCTGGTTGAACAACTGTAAAACTATCCGCTGTATTATTAGGTGTGTTTTTTGCTTCGTTTAATATGTTTGTTTGTAAACGTATAAATCTATAATTATTTTCTACACTTGTTAATTTTGGTTTGATTAAATTGGTTGCATTATACATTGGTAATGGGAAATACTTTAAACTTTTTGCTAATTCTTCTGCTAAATCATAGAAGTCATTTTCTGTTTTAGCTTCATTTTTATTATATACATTAATCAATCCAAGCCAAGCATCAAAATTGATAGACTGTTTTTCTAATGCTTTATTATAAAATTCTTCTTGTTTTGCTAACGCAGCTTGCTTCTTTGTTTCATCTGTTAAATCGCTATTGTATACTTTTGCAAGCATAACTAATTTTTCAGCTTCTACTAAATTTTCATAATCGTTTACGGCTGCTTGTTCTAGCTCCATATATACACCTGTCGAAAAACCTTGTGTATGACTGCCACTTCCCCAACCAAGCAACATTCCGCCTCCAGTAGATAATGTCCAACCAGATACGTCATTGTCTAGTCTCCAATATCCTCTTCCTTCTGCGTCTTTACTGTAGAATAGAAGTGCAGCATGCCCTGGTTGACCAACAACCATTGCTGGTATTCCATGAGTTCCACGAATGTTTGCACCACTTTTTGATATTCCTCCACAAACACAACCAGTTCCAAATTTATTTCTAAAGTTCATCCATACTTTATACACTCTATTTTCTTGTGTACTTTTTGTTACTTTTATCCTATATTCTGGAATATTTTTTCCTCCAGGTATAACAAATTCGGAATCAAATATACCTATTTTACCAGTTTTTTCTCCATTTGCATTAAGTAATTCTGTACCTACATTATTATTTGTTTTATTTATCGCAAATAATTCATTAAAATAACTTTCATTCGTTGGATTATAGTATACAGGATTTGAATAATTTGGCCATACATAAGCTATGTATGGGTGAGGTGTTATATATCTCCATACATTACCTGGATTTCTATCTACATTATCTTGTACATATCTATTTAACCATAAAATTTCTTCATCATCTATATTGTTGTACAAAACTAAACGCATTTCTGTAATATGCAAATCTTCAAACACGTGTGTCATATCCATGCTATCTGATATTCTCATTCCACCATTTTTATGTAAGTATTTAAATATTGCATAACGTCTAAGTGGTTCTGATTGATTTTCTGTTACACTTGATTGCATCCATAATCCTACTGTTTGTGTATGTGTTAAAGCAATTGACATTGCCATCTTTTTATATAAGTATCCATACGTCATTTTTGGATATGTTGGGTTGTTTAACAGTTGTGTATTGTTAAAATCACTAGCATACTCATGATATAGTTTCGAAAGTATTGTTAATGAATTATAGTAGCTTCCACCACTTGGTGTTCCACCTAATACATATAATTTAAGGTTTTCATAGTTATCTTTATCACCAATTAGCCAGCGAAATGCTACTTGATTTTCTTGGCTTGCACTTAAAAATCTTTTTAATGCATAATTACCTACTCTATTTATAAGTTCTCTTTCTAATAGAGTGAATTCATATTCTGCATTCTTTTCTAAATTTGCATTAGAAGCTACGAATGCTTTGATTTTTGTATCTAATTCTTCGATTGATGGTACCAATTCTTCCCCTGGTTCTTTGTATGTTTCTTTAATTAATTTTGCATCAGCGTAAACAGAATGGTCATTTCCATTATTTCCATTGTGCTCTACTACTAATTTTAAAAATTTCTCTTCTTTAATATTTACTCTAACAAATGTTGCATTATCTCCTGGTCTACATACTTCTGAATTTTCATTTGTTTGTTGATGCCAAGTTCTTCCATCTGCTGATGTAGAGATTTTAAATATAACACCATTACTAGAACTAGCAGCAGTTTTGTTTAATCCTACATATGCTGTAAAATAATCATAATCATAATCTGTTAAATCATATACCAATGTTGATGCTGCATGGGCCCATATTCCTTTTTCAAATGAATAATACCCTCCTTCTATTTTTACAGAAATTAAGGTATCATTCCCTGCTTTATCCATGATAAATGAGCCATATCCCGATCTTGATTGCGATGTATCATAAGGTATATCCGATAAGTAACAAAAATCTTCATTTGTTGCCAAAGACTTGCTTGAAGTTTTTGGCAATAAAAATAATATTAATAATACCACAAAACAAAAGCCTAATTTCAATGAAAAACTACTTTTACATTCATTATTTCTTTTCATTTTTAACCCTTCCTTACATAAATAATATTATTTATGTTTTTATCCATTTTATCTTTAAAACCTTAGACGCTATTCTTATTATAGCACTTTTTTAGAATTATGTAAATATATTTTCGTGTTTATTTTTTACATAATATGTATGTAATATATATCATGTTATTATTACAAAATAATAACAAAATCTTGTCAATTTTATGAATTTATTATTACTTTATTATTTCAAATAGAGTAATGTACTTACGCAAATACATTACTCCAATCTATCTTTTTTGTTCCTATTTTATATCTCTACATTAATTTTTGAACCAACATTTACTGTAATTCCGTGGCTTTGGTAGTTGTTCTTTTATGATAATTTCTTCTTCTTTTTCTTCCTCACCAATCTCACGATTAAAGGTAATTTCTAATCCAACTTCTTGTAGCTTTTTCTTTGCTTCTTGTAGATTTAAGTTACGGATTTCTGGTACTTCTACTTCTTCTATTTCTTCTGTTGTTTCCTTGTTATCTTTTGTAAGCTCTAAATAAGGTAGAACATCACCTAAAATTTGCCCTCCTACTGGTGCAGCAACAGCTCCTCCTTGGTGTCCACCTTCTCCTGTGGGATTGTATAGCGTTACTAGTACCACAATTTGTGGGTCAGAAATAGGGGCTACTCCTATGAAGGATGTTACATATTTATTTGTGTTTACACCGTCCTCAGAGGTTCCTGTTTTTCCACCTACTCGAAAACCCTTTACACTGGCATTTTTTCCAGTTCCTTCTGCCACTACACTTTCCATCATACTTAACACATCATTTGCTGTTTTTTCGTCAATGACTCTTTCTACTACTTCAGGTGCTAGTTCTTCTACTTCACCTGTTTTGGAATTGATGATTTGTTTTACCACTCGTGGTTTCATTCGTACTCCTTTATTCGCAATCGTCGATACGGCAGTTACCATTTGTAGTGGTGTTACCTCAAACCTTTGCCCAAAACTGATGGTGGCAAGTTCAACTGGTCCTACTTTATTTTCATTTAAGAAAATTCCTTTTGCTTCTCCCGGAAGTTCAATTTTGGTTTTATCTAAGAAACCAAATTTTCTTAAGTATTCATAATATTTCGATACTCCTATTTTTTGTCCAAGTCCAATAAATACAGGGTTACAAGAATTCATTAATGCTTGCCTTAACGATTCCGAACCATGTGGACGATAGTATCTCCAGCATTTAATTCTGGTTCCTGCTATCTCAATTGCCCCTGTACAACTAAATTCACCTTCTTTATCGGTAGTGGTAATTCCTTCTTGTAACGCTGCTGACGATGTAATGGTCTTAAAGGTAGACCCCGGTTCATAGGTGTCGGCGATTGCTTTGTTTCTCCACATGGCTTGTAATTCTTTGTTTCTTTCGGTTGCTGTTAAACTTTCCCAGTTTGCTTTTATTTCTTCATTGGTAATTTCATAAGGATAGTTTAAATTATAGTTTGGGTAGGTTACCATTGCCAAAATATCTCCTGTTTTTGGGTTCATGGCAACTACATTTCCACCATCGGTGCAAACATTATCAATACAGGCTTCTTTTAAGTATTTTTCGCAAATGGATTGTATGGTCATATCAATAGAAAGGACTATATCTTTTCCATCTTCTGCCGGTACGTAATCTTCCCCTTCTTTTCCAATTTCCCCACCTTTTGCATCGGTTACTTTAATAATTCTTCCTTTACTACCTTTTAATACTTCGTCATACTTTGCCTCAATTCCATCTAGTCCTTGATTGTCACTTCCACAAAAACCAATTGCATGAGAAGCAAGTTCGCCATGGGGATAGTAGCGTTTCGTATCTTCATCAATATTAATTCCTGAACTTACTCCATTTTCCTGCATCCAAACACGAAGTTGGTCCGTTTTTTCTTTATCTATTTTTCTAGCAATCGTTTCAATGGAACTTTTCTTTTTTACTTTTTTTAATACTGTTTCATAATCCAATTCAAATAAATCCGAAAATACCTTTGCTACTTTTTCTTTTTGCTCTTCTGGAATATTAACTGGATTAATAGTAACCGTTTCTACTGTTGCACTTACTGCTAATACATTTTTTCCGTGTACCATCATAAATAGTGCCTCTTTTGGGATTAATTTGCCTATCTAGCGATTGCTGATTATAAGCCATCTCTAAGAGCCAACTTCCTTGTACAAATTGGATAAATGCAATTCGAACAAGCAATAACATCAAAAGAAAAAAAACGGCAAATAATAGATATACAATTCTTTTTCTTCTGCTCATATTTTGGTTTGTTATCATAAATAAAATCACCCTTTTCTATTATTCATTATATAGAAAAAGGTGATTGTTTATGCTTTGTTTTTAGTTTCTAGTAATATGGTTACTATGTTTTTGCATTTTCATTTTTGTCTAAGCATCTCTTTTATGACTTCTCCTGCTATGATTAGTCCTGCAACAGAGGGTACAAACGAAATGCTTCCTAGAGTTTGTTTTTTTGTTGTTTCGTTTTTTTTATTTTTAATTATGATTGGTTCTTCTTTTGAGTAAAGTACTTTGAGAGCAGGTATGTTTCTTCTTTTTAGTTCTTTTCTCATTACTTTTGCAAGTGGGCAGATACTTGTGTGATAGATGTCTGTTAGTTCAAATTTCGTTGGGTCTAGTTTGTTTCCTGTTCCCATACAAGATATGATTGGAATTTGCAATTGATTTGCTTGCATCACTAATTCAATTTTAGCACTTACTGTATCGACAGCATCGATTATGTATGAGATGGTATGGTCTAATATTCCTTGACTTTCTTTTGTAAAAAATTCTTGGTATGTTTCTACTTCTGCAAATGGATTAATATCTAGTATTCTTTGTTTTGCTATTTCTACTTTTGGTTTACCAATTGTTTTGGTGGTTGCAAGGATTTGTCTATTTAGGTTTGTTTCTTCTACGGTATCATGGTCTACTAAAACAAAACTGCTAACTCCTGCTCTTACTAAGCCTTCTATCACATACGAACCAACTCCTCCAAGACCAAAAATAGCAATTTTTGCTGTTTGTAGTTTCCTAATTCCTTCTTTTCCAATTAATAATTCTGTTCTTGAAAATTGGTTTTGCATGTTTTATTTCCTCCTTTCAGCCCATCTTTTTTAGAATATAACGCTTTTTGTTTTGCATATGGACGTGGTTATTCCTTTTTAAACAGCTTTCGTAATTTTTCCTCCACCTAATACAATGTTTCCTATGTAAAATACTGCAGATTGTCCTGGGGTAATGGCTCTTTGTGGTTCTTCAAAAATTACTTTTATTTGGTTTTGTTCTTGTTTTATTTTGGCTTTTGCAAGTTTTGATGAATATCGTGTTTTTACTTCTACTTCTATCTTGTTTGGTATTTGGTCTATTAATAGTAGGTTGATGTCGGAAACTGTGATTTCTTTTTGATATAATTCGTTTTCTTCTCCTACAATGACTTCATTTTTGCTTGGGTTAAAACCTAGTACAAAAAGTGGTACTGGGTTTGAGATTCCTAATCCTTTTCGTTGTCCAATGGTGTAGTTGTATAGGCCTGTATGGGTTCCTAAAATATTGCCTTGTTTGGTTACGATGTTTCCTTTGTTTGGTTTTAGGTTTGAATTGGTTTCTAGAAATTTTTTGTAGTTGCCGTCTGGTATGAAGCAGATGTCTTCACTGTCTGGTTTATTCGCTACTTTTAGGTTGTGTTCTCTTGCTATTTGTCTAATTTGCTCTTTTTCTTGGAATTCTCCTAGTGGGAATAGGACGTGTTCTACTAGGTCTTTTGGTAGGTTCCATAGGACATAGCTTTGGTCTTTTTTTCCGGCGTTTGATTGTTTTAGAACCCATTTGTTATATTGTTTGTTGTATTCGGTTTTTGCGTAGTGTCCTGTTGCTATGTAGTTACAGCCTAATTCTTTTGCTTTTTCATACATGTAACCAAATTTTAGGTATTTGTTGCATTCAATGCATGGGTTTGGGGTTTGGGATTTTGCGTAGGTGCCAATGAAATCATCAATCACATGGGTTTTGAATTCTTTTTTGCAATCATAGGTGAAGTGTGGGATTCCGATTTGGTTACAGACATTTTTGGCGTCTAAATAGGTGTTTTGGTTACAGCAACTACTACCTGCATATAGTTCTAGGGTGATTCCGATTACTTCGTAGCCTTGTTCTTTTAGAAGAAGGGCTGATACGCTACTGTCAACGCCTCCGCTCATTCCTAATAATACTTTTTTGTTTTCCATTTTTCTTATTTCCTTTTTTGTTTTGATAAATTTCCGCTCCCAGAGGATTATGTTTTTATTTTTATTCGGTTCGACACTCGTAACTGCCACTTGGGACTCCGCGTTCTCACCTACTAAAAATAAAAACATAATCCTCTTCACGCTAGTTTGTACTATATTTAATTTTCTTTGTTTAGCATGTCTTCTAGGGTGTGCCATGCAAGGAGGGCACATTTTACTCTTGCTGGCATGTTGGATACGTTTTTGAAGGCAATGGCATCTTCTAGTTTTTCTAGTTCTTCTTCGTTTTTGTTTTCTCGTTTAATCATGTCAATAAAGGTTTTGATGATGTCTTTTGCTTGTTCTATTGTTTTTCCTTTTAGGGTGTCTATCATGATGGAGGTAGAGGCTTGGGATATGGCACAGCCATGCCCCATAAATGCCATGTCTTCTATGATGTCTCCATTTTGTTTTATTTCTAGTGTGATTTCGTCTCCACAGTTTGGGCTATGCCCTATTTCGGAAGCATCTGCTTTTTCTAATTTCTTTTTGTTGTAGGAATTCATACTGTGTTCCATGATTAATTCATTATAAATTTGTGTTAAATCTTCCATACTTTCCTCCTATTTGATTTATGCAATTTACTTTTGTCCTTGTTCTACATAGAAACAGTAGAATAGAGGCCCCTTTACTTAAGGGGGCTGTCTGCGTAGCAGACTGGGGGTTCTTACATATATTTTTGAAACATATTGTATGCCTTTTTTAAGGCTTGTACTAATTTGTCTACATCTTCTTTTGTGTTGTAGAAATAGAAACTTGCACGGCAGGTAGAATCGATTCCTAAATATCGCATAAGGGGTTGTGCACAGTGATTTCCGAGAGCGTATGCATACTCCTTCGGAGTCTAATATGCTTGCTACATCATGTGGGTGTACTCCTTTTATATTAAAGGAAATAACGCCTGAATGGTTTTCTTTGTTTGGGGTTAGATATAGAGTTAGAAAGTCTAGTTTCGATAATTCATTTCTTGCATAAGTGATTATTTCTTCTTCTAATTTTGCTATTGTTTCATATCCTGTTTTTTGTATATAATCAATTGCTGCTCCTAGTCCAATCACTCCTTCTACATTTTGGGTGCCTGCTTCAAATTTGTTTGGAAGTGGTGCAAAGGTGGTTTCTTGTTCATGTACATATTCAATCATGTCTCCTCCCATTAAGAATGGGGACATGTTGTTTAGTATTTGTTTTTTTCCGTATAATACGCCAATTCCTAATGGGGCTAACATTTTATGTCCTGAAAATACTAGAAAATCACAGTCTAATTCTTGTACATCTATTGGCATATGTGGAATGCTTTGGGATGCATCTACAATCACAATTGCACCTTGTTTGTGAGCTTGTTTTATGACTTTTTTTATGTTGTTAATGGTTCCGTGTTACATTTGATACATGCGTAATTCCTACAATTTTTGCTTTTTTCGTTATTTTTGTTTCTATTTCTTCATCGGATATTTCATAATTGTCGTTTATATACATGTATGTTAGCTTACTTTGGGTTTGTTTTGTTACCTTTTGCCATGGTACTAAGTTGGAATGATGTTCCATAATGGAAATCACTACTTCATCGTCCTTTTTTAAATTTTCTAGTCCATAGGAATAGGCAATTACGTTTAGGCTTTCGGTTGCATTTTTCGAAAAAATGATTTCTTCTGGATGTTTTGCATTGATAAATTTTGCAATTTTTGCTCTTGTTTCCTCATATGCTGATGTTGCATCCATACTTAGTGAGTATGCACCTCTATGAGGATTTGCATTATTGTTTTTATAAAATTCTTCTATTTTTTCGATTACAAAACGTGGTTTTTGTGTGGTTGCTCCACTGTCTAAATAGGTTATATTTCGGTTTTCTAAAATAGGAAAATCTTTTTTTATTTCTTCTATATTCATATTTGGTCTCCTTTTGTATTCTTTTCTATCATAGGGTTTCATATTATGTAATTCTTATCATTTTTCATTTCATTTTATTGGGTTGCATGGTATGCAACCCCTACCGGCATTAATCTAATCTCTCGTCCATTTCCTCTAAAATGCGTCCTTTTAATTCTTCGTTTTTAATGGTTTCGATGATTTTGTTAAATCTTGCTCTTACCATTAGTTTCATGGCTTCTTTTTTTTCGAAACCTCTACTCATAATGTAGAATAATTCTTTGTCTCCTATTTTGCCGAGCAGAGGAGGAATGGTTTCCTTTTACTTCTTCTTCAGAGCATAGTAGCATTGGTAATGCTAGCGATTTTGCTGTGTCCGATAATAACATGCAATTTTCGTTTTCGTTTCCTATGCCTTTTTTGCAACCTTTTTTGAAATCGATGGTGCCTTTGAAGTGTTTTTTGGCATGGTCTTTTAGAGCTCCTTCTACTTGTATATTCATATTCGATTTTTGTCCTCGTAATTCTCCAATATAGTTTAAGTCAAAAAGTTGGTTTTCTTTTCCTAAATAGATGGTATTTAGGGTATTATTGGAGGCGGTTCCTAATAGGTTTGAGTAGTAATTGGTAATGCTATTTTTTCCTCCAAAATCGATAATGGTATAGGTTACTTTTGCGTTTTCTTCTAGGGTGTTTTCAATACTTATAAAGTGGTTGGATTTTACATTCATAAAGTTTGCAACAATTACATGCACGTTTGAATCTTTTTTTGCATGTAATTGGATTACCCCATTATGAAATGCCTCTATATCTTTTTTCATTTCATATTTTATCATAATTGTAGCTTTCGCCTGTTCTTTCGCTTCTATTTGAATGTAGTCAACCAACTCCTTGTTGTTTTCATCAAAACAAAACCCAATTTGCATTTCTTGATTAGTTTTATCATCAATGGTTACCTTAAGCCTTTGGTTTGCCTGTTGGTTAGATTGACTAGTAAGTTCTTTTCCTAACCCATAAACCAACTCACATGGTTTTGCTTCTACCATATCCATTACGCTTATTTTGTTATTTTCGCCAGTTATCTCTATCTTATTAAATTCTCCTATTTTTTCTGGTATTGACACATCTTCTAATTTAATATTATTGATCTTAAAATTTCTTGACGTTCTTACTGGTGTTTCGTTTAATTTTAATGTTCCCATATTTTGTCCTTTCTGGTTTTGATTCTGTTTCGGGTCGATGTGGGCATCGACCCCTACGTTTTCTACCCAATTGCTCCCTCTAATTCTAGGTTGATGAGATTATTCATTTCTACTGCATATTCGACTGGCAATTCTTTTGAGATGGGATAGGCAAATCCTCTTACAATCATTGCTTTTGCGTCTTCTTCGGATAAGCCTCTACTCATTAGGTAGAAAATCATTTTGTCACTGATTTTTCCTATTTTTGCTTCGTGTGAGAATTCTACTTCATCGGTTTTGATGTCGTTTACTGGTATGGTATCGGAAATAGATCTATCGTCTAACATAAGGGATTCACAAGATACACTTGATTTTGAACCAGTTGCTTGTTCGTTAATTCGAACTAGTGAACGATAGGTACATTTTCCTCCATTTTTAGAAATGGATTTTGCATTTACGACACTAGAGGTATTTTTGGCATTATGAATGACTTTAAACCCATTGTCTAGGTTTTGTCCTCCTCCTGCAAAGGAAATTCCTGTGTATTCTGATTTTGCTCCTTCCCCATTTAAAATGCTCATTGGGTATAGCATGGATATTTTCGAACCAAAAGAACCAGATACCCAATCCATTTTTGCATTTTTTCCTACAATGGCTTTTTTCGTATTTAGGTTTAGCATGTTTTTCGACCAGTTCTCGATGGTGGAATAACGTAAATAGGCATTGTCTTTTACGTATAATTCTACACATCCTGCATGTAGGTTTACTTTGTTATATTTTGGAGCACTACATCCTTCAATAAAGTGAAGAGTTGCTTCTTCGTCTACAATAATAAGAGTATGTTCAAATTGCCCCGATTCTGGGGAATTTAAACGAAAATAGGATTGTAAAGGAATATCCACTTTTACTCCTTTTGGTACATATACAAAAGACCCACCTGACCATACTGCTCCATGTAGGGCTACAAATTTATGGTCATTTACTGGTACGCATTTCATAAAATGCTCTTTTACTAAATCGGGATATTTTTTTACGGCACTTTCCATATCGGTATAAATAACACCTTGTTTGATTAATTCTTGTTTCATACTATGGTATACGACTTCGGAGTCATACTGTGCCCCGACTCCTGCTAACGACTCTTTTTCCGCCTCTGGAATTCCTAGTTTATCAAAAGTATTTTTAATATCCTCAGGCACATCCTCCCAAGAAGTATTTAGGTTTGTTTTTGGTCTTACATAAGTAGCAATTTCGTTCATGTCAAGCTCCGATAAATCTGGTCCCCAAGTAGGAAGTTCTAATTTGTTATAAACCTCTAACGCCTTCAAACGAAACTCCCTCATCCACTTTGGGTCATCTTTCTGTTTCGAGATTTCTTCTATAATTTCAGGCGTTAACCCTTTTTTAATTTTAAAATCATAATTGTCTTGGTTCTTGATGTCATATATATTTCGATTCATTTCATCTAATTTTGTTTTACTCATTCTCGTTTCCTTTCACTATATTGTAATGTCACATAATTTATGTTATAATGGTTAATGCATTAACATAATTCTACAGGAGGTAACAATATGGCTGAATTCTTTGGAAGTACGTCTGTCGCGAACACCGTTGTATTTGCTGTTGTTGTTTTTTTAATAGGCACACCAATTTCGCTTGCTTTTATCGCTTATGCGATTGAGGAAAAAGCAAATGCAATAGAAAAACATGCAAAATCAATGTCAAAAATTGCTACTGCCCTTGAAGAAATTAGCAATAGTATTACCGAAAGCTAGCTATTCATTTAGCTGGCTTTTTATTTATATTTACCATACCCATTCTCCTCAATCTCTTTTGCTAAATCTGCATTTCCTGTTTTTACAATTTTTCCATTTACTAGTATGTGTACATAGTCTACTTTTAGACTGTGTAGGATTTTTGTGTTATGGGTAATGATTAGTACTGCGTTTTTGCTGTTTTTAAACATTTCAATTCCTTTGGATACGGTTTTAATGGCGTCGACATCTAAACCGGAATCGGTTTCATCTAATATGGCAAGTTTTGGGTTTAGGGTTAGCATTTGTAGAATTTCGTTTTTCTTTTTTTCTCCTCCAGAAAAGCCAACATTTAAGCTACGTTCCATGTTTTTTGGATTCATGCTTAATTCTTCCATGGATTTTTCTAATTCTTTTTTGAATTCAAATATTTTTACTGGCTTTCCTGTAATTTCATTTTTTGCATATTTTAAGAAATTGGTTACGGTTACTCCTGGAATTTCTTCTGGTGATTGAAAAGACATGAAAATTCCTTTTCTTGCAATCTCATCTGTTTTTAAATTGGTAATGTCTTCTCCTTCAAAGAAAATCGTTCCCTTATTTTTCGTATAAATAGGATTGTTGAAAACTGCATTTGCTGTTGTGGTTTTCCCGAGACCCATTTGGTCCCATGATAACATGAATTTCCCCAGCATTTACCTTTAAATCAATTCCTTTTAAAATCTCTTTTTCGTCTGCACTTACATATAAATCTTTTATTTCTAATAACGTTTTACTCATTTCTCTCTAAATCCTCTTTCTATTTTTGTTTTTCCTGTTACGCCCTTCTTCTTGCGCAATTTCTACATTTTTCTTTTCCTATATCATAACCACAATCTAAATCATTTAATCCTAATACTTTGTGAACATACTTGGCTAATTGATTTGCCGTATCATCCGCTATTGCAGATTTTATTTTTTGGGCTTCTTTTTGTGCCACATCGGTTTCTAAATTTAAAACATCTTTTAAAAATACGTATACAATGTCATAGGCTTCTAATACCTTTTTGGCTAGATTCCCTCCCTCTTCGGTTAATTCGATTGCACCATAGGTTTCGTAATTTAATAATGCTTCCTTTTTTAATTGATTGATTGCTTTGTTGACACTTGGCTTGGTGCAATTCATTTTTTGTGCTATATCGGTTACTCGTATTTTTCCATTTTGTTTTTGCAATACATACATGGTTTTCAAATATTCTTCTAGCGCTTTTGATATCATTTTCTTTCTTCCTTTTTAAAAAGTTAGCTTTGGTTAACATTTTATCCTCTTTTTCTTCATTTGTCAAGGATATTTAGGTTTGTGCAAAAAAATTTTCAAGATTTATAAAGATTATTTATCCAAATATATTTCTATTATTGTATTTTATCAAACCTCTTATTCACTTCTTTCCAATTAAGAATATTCTTGAAATTTTGAATATACTCTGCTCGGTTTGCTTTGTATTGTAAAAAATACGAGTGTTCCCACATATCTAGTACAAGCAAAGGCTCACATCCCCATAAGGTTAGATTCTGATGTTTTTCGCACTGTAAAATTTCTAGTTTTTGAAAATTGGGTACCCATGCTAAGATACACCAACCGTGATGCTTCTACTGTTTTTGCTGCTTCCATAAATTGATTTTGGCATTTATCAAAACTGCCAAAATCTTTTATGATTTGCTCCATAAGGCGATTACTTGGCAAGCTTGGGATTGGCACTCCCATGTTTTCAAAAAATAACTGATGTAAAATAGCTCCTGAACCATAAAAACTTAAATCTCTTTCAAGACATTTTATTGAATCAAACTGATTGTCTAATCTTGCTTTTGCTAATTTTTCTAGTGTTTTATTGGTATTATCAACATAGCCTTTATATAAGGTATGATAGTGTATATCTAGTGTTTCTCTGCTGTAATATGGTTCTAAAGCATTTAATGGATATGGTAATGGTATCATTTTAATCATAAAAAAACCCCCTATTTTTTAATATATGCATTTCTTGCTTATTTATTAAAAAATAGGAAGTTCTTTAAATCTCGTATTCTTTTACTTCACAGTTATCAATACCTAATCCTCTTAATACTTCCATTCCCTCTGGAATTCCTTCTAGTTTGGCTCTAATTGGTACGGTTACGCCTCCATGTGTTACAAGAAGCACTGTTTTGTCTTGATATTCTTTTTTGATTTTTTCTAAAAAGTTCTCAATTCTTGTAAACAAAGCTCCTGTACTTTCAGCATCTTCATATTGTTTATTTAATTTATAATTCCATATTTCATCAAAATTAAATTCTTTTGCCGTTTTACCTTCAAATTTCCCAAAACATCTTTCTGTGATTTCGTTATCAAAAATTAATGGAATATCTCTTCCAGAAGCAATAATCTCTGCGGTTTTTCTTGCTCGTTTTAGTGGAGATGATATGATAACATCAATATTTTCACCTAATAATTTTTCTTTGGTCGCTTCTGCTTGCTTGATTCCTGTTTCATTTAATTCAATATCCGTAGACCCTTGTATTTTTCCTGCTACATTCCAATCTGTTTGCCCATGTCTTGTTAAAAGTAATCTCATTTCAAAAAACCTCCTGTATATGATTTATGTTATTTTATCATATTTAAGAGATTTTGAAAATACTTTTTATGTTATTTTATATACAAGAGGGGAGCTCCCTCTATGAAGCTCCCCTCACTCGCAACGATAATTCTATTAGCCTGAACATCAGAGGTCAGGTCTCCGCCAGGTTCCCAGCCGTTCCTACTTAATAGACGTTGCCAACATTGCATTCACGATCGAATTACTTACCTTGTTAAAACAAGGTGTTCCCCGAATGTATCCCATGCAACTCCTCCTTCTCTAATAAAAGCTTTACTAGAAACTTTTGCACGAAGGTATGAAAATTCGCAAAAATTTTCTGTATTATAATTATATATGATTCCATAATATTTGTCAACTATTTTATGGTATTCTTTACACTGTTTTCTGCATATTCGTTGTTTACAATTTTTTCATATGGTGCTTTTTGTTTTAGTTCTCCTGCTTCTTCCATGACGGTTTGAAGTCTTTCGAAGGACTCTTCGGTTAAAATGGGATCTGTATTCCATGCATCAATATCGATATATCTTTGTATTACAGTTGCTAGTAGTTCTATATCGGTGTCCGGAAAGAAGCTTTGAATGGCTTGGGCAATTTCTTTTGCAGAATGTTCTTTTACCCATACTTGCCCTTTATAGATAGCATCTGTGAAGGCTTGAATGGTATCCTCGTTTTGTTCCATATAGCTCTTTTTTGCAAAATATGCTGTGTATGGAATTTCGCCTGCTGCTTCT
Organism: uncultured Clostridium sp.; assembly: GCA_948470025.1. Classification (GTDB taxonomy): domain Bacteria; phylum Bacillota; class Clostridia; order TANB77; family CAG-508; genus RGIG8482. The sequence continues at coordinate 18,090 of CAOKNG010000025.1, forward strand.
CCCACAGAGGCTACTACATATCCTTTACCTGCGTTTTGTGTCATGGTAGCGGTTGGCCCAAACAAGTTAAAATGTTCCTTAAGTATACATTGTGCTTTCAAAGGCTTGTTACACCTTT
>CAOKNG010000026.1 GCA_948470025.1 uncultured Clostridium sp.
TTCTATTTTTGGATTAACGAGAAAAGAAATTGATAAAAGAATTGACCAAATTATTGAATTTTCGGAATTAAAAGATTTTATCGATAATCCAGTTCGAACCTATTCCTCTGGAATGTATATGAGACTTGCATTTTCGGTTGCTATTAATGTAGATGCAGATATTTTATTAATTGATGAAATTCTATCAGTTGGAGACCAACATTTCCAAGAAAAGTGTTTTACCAAGATAGAAGAATTAAAACGAGAAGGAAAGACGATTGTTTTTGTAACACATGGTATGGATTCGGTTAATCGCTTTTGTACAAGAGCAGTATGGTTACATCAAGGTTCCATTAAAATGGATGGAGAGACCAAAACAGTAGTAGACCAATACCTAGTAGAAACAGCTTAAGAGGGAAGGAGAAGAACATGAATATATTCAAAGAAATATATAATTATAGAGAATTATTAAAAAGTAACACGAAAAAAGAAGTAAGAGGAAGGTACAAGCATTCTATTTTAGGTGTTTTATGGTCATTTTTAAACCCATTATTACAATTACTAGTATATTCCGTTATTTTTGGAGCTTTAATTGCCAATGGTGATAAAACATACCACATTTATGTATGTATTGGATTAATTCCTTGGACATTCTTTACAACAACCATTACACAAGGATCCCTTAGCATTATTATGAATGGAAACATTGTACAAAAAGTATATTTCCCAAGAGCAATTTTGCCAATATCGAGTGTCATTAGTGGAGCAATTAACTTCCTGATTTCTTGTATTATTATACTAGCATTTGTATTATTTTCTGAGTTAGGAATTACACCACTGATTTTACTATTCCCAGTTGTTTTATTAATACAATGTATTATCTTGCTTGGAATTAGCTTTATACTATCTGCAGGAACTGTATATATTAGAGATTTAGAGCATATCATTGGTGTTATTTTAATGGCAGCTTTTTATGCAACACCAATTGTTTACAAATTAGAACAATTACCAGAAAATTTAAGAATTATTATGCAATTAAACCCAATGACATATATTATTAATGCATACCGAGATATTTTTTACTATCAACAAATGCCAAATATGAGACATCTTGGAATTTTATTTGCATTAGGACTTGTTTTATTAGTAGTAGGATATTTTATCTTTAAAAAATTGCAAAAAGGATTTGCAGAACAATTATGATAAAGGAGAAGTAGGTACAAATGGAAAAAATAATACATTATTGTTGGTTTGGAGATAAACCAATGCCAAAACTTGCACAAAAATGCTTGAAAAGTTGGAAAAAGTTTTTACCAGACTATAAAATAATGAAATGGACCGAAGAAAATGTCAATTTAGAGGAGTGTCCATTTATTAAAGGTGCATATGAAAATAAAAAATGGGCATTTATTGCAGATTATGTAAGAGCAAAAGTATTAAATGAATATGGTGGTATTTATTTTGATACTGACATGGAGGTAACCAAGGATATTAGTGCACTATTTGAAAAAAATACTGTGCTAGGAATTGAAGATTCTGGATATGTTGCTGTTGGAGTATGGTATGAAAAAAACAAAAACTCATTTCTAACAAGTGAACTATTAAAAAAATATCGTAAAATTTCGAAATTTGACCTTGAAAATATTACAAAAATCAGTATTCCTATTATGATGACAGAGATTTTAGAACCTTATGGTTTAAAAAAAGGATTTCGAGAAATTCAAGACCTAAAAATTTCAGATACCGAAACCATTACGATTTATCCAAGAGAATATTTTTACCCATATAGTTACCATAGAGATGATAACATCTTTACAGATAATACATGTATGATTCACTATTACGATGCTAGTTGGATTCCACCAAAAGAGCGAATTGAAATGAAAATGGTAAGGCATTTAGGAAAAGACAAAACAAATTTAATTTTGAATACGTACCGAAGAATAAAACATTACATTCGCAAAATAGGAAAAGCAATTTTATTTCCAATTGTCATTTATCGAAATATAAAAAGAAAACAAGCAATGATTACAGGAGAATATCTAGAACGATTGGAAAATACAATAAAATCAATTGAAAGCAGAAAACAAGAGGACTATATTACAATTTATAATGCCCAATGGTTTGGGGTAAGTAGTGCTACAAAAGAACTATTTGCAAATCTAGTAGATTGTGGTGAAATTTTTAGGAAAAAAGACCGAACGAGAATTGTGAATGCAATTGTAAACAGTGAAATTAAACAAGTCGTATTTAGTTCTTTTGTAGTTGGTTGGAAAGATTTAGTTATTGATTTAAAAAAGAAGAAAAACATTAAAATAAAGACATTCTGGCATGGAAGTCATTCACAAATTTTAGATTTATATGGTTGGGAAAGAAACTTAGAAATTATCGAACTTCATAAGAAGAATATTGTTGATGTTATGGGAACTTGCAAAAAAAGTTTGATAAATTTTTATGAGTCACAAGGATATAAAGCATATTTTCTTACCAATAAAGTAAGTGGCATTCCCAAAGTAGCTAATAAGAAAAAGAACGATAAAACAGTAGTTGGAATTTATGCTGCCAAATGTGATGATTGGAGAAAAAATATGTATTCTCAAATGGCAGCTATAAAGTTATTAGATAATGCCGTAATGGATATGGTGCCATTAAATGAAGCAGCTAAAAAATTTGCCAAGAGTTACAAAATAGAAGTAACAGGTGTGGAAAAGGCGCTTCCTAGAGAAAAATTATTAGCAAGAATTGCGAATAATGACGTAAACCTATATGTGACTTTTTCTGAGTGTGCTCCTATGTTACCACTAGAGAGTATGGAATTAGGTGTTCCTTGTATTACAGGAAACAATCATCATTATTTCCAAGGTTCCGAATTAGAGAAATATATTGTGATTAATGATGAAGCTGATATTGAAGAAATTAAAAATAAAATTGAATTATGCCTTGAAAATCGAGAAGAAATTATACGCTTATATCAAGATTTTTCAAAACAAAATTTGGAAGAGGCAACGAAGAATGTAAAAGAATTTTTAGAATTATAGTGAGGTTAACCAATGATTATAAGTGAAAATAAGGATATTATCTATCATATTGATTGTTTGGTGTGTATTCCAAAAGAATATGAACATCATGCTAAAATTTATGAATACAATTTTAAGTATATATATATATTAGAAACCAATTATAAAGAAACCATTAATTTTATTGATTTTGTCCATAAAAATGAGGTAAAGGAAATAATCTTAATTGATTATCGTTTGGAATATGAAATGATAACAGATAGGCTATCAGATACTACTAAGATTAGTACAATTTTAACTTTTGATTTGGCTTCGTTAACCAATGAATATTGTATTACAGTTCATGATGCAATTCTTAATTTATATAATAATAAAAAACTATCTAAAATTGGAGTATTAGATAAAAATTTATATCTTCTTTTGAAAACACGATTTGAAAAAGTATATCACTTGTTTTTAGATATGCCTAAAGTAGAAAAGAACGAGACGAAACAAGAAGGAATTGCCATATTAAGTGATAGTGCAGATGCAAAACATAGTTATTACAATTCGCTAAGTGCGATTAAATTAATTGGAGAAAGACCAAATTTAGCAAACCGAATTGATTTAGTAAAAGGATTTAATAAAGAGTTTAAAATTGAACCAAGAGATTTTGAAACACGAGAAGATATGTTAAAAGCAAGCGAAATAGCTCTTTACATTAATTTTTGTAACTCAGATGATACGGTTTTCTTTACTTGTATGGACTTAGGTGTTCCTTGCATTGTAGGAAATAATACATTATTTGAAAATAACAAGACATTAAAAGAACTTCTACAAGTAAAAAGTGATGATGATATTAATGAAATTGCGGACAAAATAAAAGAAGTAAGAAAGAATAAAGAAGCAATATTAAAAGAATACCAAGAATATAGAAAACAATATACGAAAAAAAGTAAAGAAAGTATTAAAAACTTTTTAGAAAATTTCATAAAACAAGAAAACAAAAAAGAATACGAAAAAATGTTAACGATTGGAATTCCAGTTTATAACGTAGAAAGCTATGTAGCAAAATGCATTGATTCTGTGTTAAGCTTTAAACATAAAGATATTGAAATTTTAATTGTAAATGATGGAAGTACCGATAATAGTGAAGAAGTTTGCTTACAATATACGAACAAATATCCAGACCTAATTCGATACATCAAACAAGAAAACCATGGCTTAGGAAATGTACGTAATGTGATTTTGAAAAATGCAAGGGGAAAATATATTGCTTCTATTGATTCTGATGATGTGATTAATAAAGAGTTTTTTGAGGAAGCTTGGGAAAGTTTCGAAAAAGATGTGGATATGGTAATCTGCGATTGGCTATCCATTTTTAGCAAAGAAGAAAAATTTCCAACTCCTGCTTTAGACAATACATTACAATTTGAAAGTAATTACAAGAAAATTTTATATAGTACGATTATGCCTTCTGCTTGTAATAAAATCGTAAAAAAGGAATTATACGAAACAATAGGACTATCGTTTATTGAAGGCTTAAAATTTGAAGATTTAGGAACCAATCCAGTTATCTTAAGCCAGTTAGAAACGATAAAATATATTGATAAGCCATATTATGAATACACCATTCGTCAAAACTCGATTATGAGAACGAAAGTAGAATACCATATGATTGATGTGCTAAAAATATTAGAAGAACGAATGAATCAATATGTTACTAAAACATATGATAAAAAAGAATTTATGGCATATGTATTTTTCTGGCGTGTAGAAGAAAGTATTCTTAACCAATTATACGACCTAGATACTGAACAAAGAAAGAATATGATAAACTATATGTACAATAATATCTTTTCAGTATTAGAGCAATTATATAAAGATAATGAATATGTACGTACCATGATTGAAAGAGTGGATGAGGAAACAAAGAATTATATACTAGAAAGAAATAAGGCAATTTTAGATAAAACATTAGAGAAATATTTAGAAGAGAAAATTGAAAAGAACTCCTATAAAATATTAACACCAGCACTTATTTTATATAACTATGATAACCGTGTATAAACATATCAAAATACGAGTATAGAAGTCCTTTGTGAAAATATTGGAATAAAATGAAAATAATATCAATAAATTGATAGAAAAACGAGGAGGCAATCAATGATTCCATTTGCAAAAATATCGATGACAGATATTGAGAAAAAGTATATAAATCAAGCACTAGAAACGAATAAAATATGTGGAGATGGAGAATTTACGAAGAAAGTAAATCAATGGTTTTTAGAAAGAGAAGGAATTAACAATTTTTTATTAACCACTTCATGTACACATTCATTAGAGTTGGCAGCTTTACTTGCTAATTTACAACCAGGGGATGAAGCATTGGTTCCTTCATATACCTTTGTTTCAACAGCAGATGCCATTTTGCTAAGAGGTGCAAAACCAGTATTTGTGGATATTGATTGTCGTACTTTTAATATGGATATTGATAAAATAGAAGAAAAAATAACACAAAACACCAAAGCAATTTTTCCAGTTCATTATGCAGGCATTTCTTGTGATATGGATCGAATTATGGAAATCGCTAAGAGATATCATTTGACTGTGATTGAAGATGCAGCACAAGGTGTGCTTGCGTACTATAAAGATAAACCATTAGGAACAATAGGAGACTATGGTTGTTATAGTTTTCATGAAACCAAAAACTATGTAATGGGTGAAGGTGGAGCAATTATTGTAAAAGATAACCAAAAATTTTTAGATGCAGAAATTATTCGTGAAAAAGGTACCAATCGAAGTCAATTTATTAAAGGAGTAGTGGATAAGTATACATGGCATAATGTAGGTTCTTCGTATTTGCCATCTGATGTGTTAGCAGGAATGTTATATGGTCAATTAGAAAGAGCAGAAGAGATTATGGAAAAAAGAATGCATATTTGGAATACCTACCATCAAACTTTTAAAAGTTTAGAAGAACAAGAAAAACTAGTAAGACCATACATACCAGATTATGCAAAACATAATGCTCATATGTATTATTTGGTATTACCAAATGAAGAACTTCGAAACAATGTAATGGAACAGCTAAAAAAAGAAGGAATTTTGGCGGTATTTCACTATATTCCATTACATACATCACCTATGGGAAGAAAACTTGGTTACAAGGAAGGGGATTTACCAGTAACAGAAGAATATGCAAAACGATTGCTTCGATTACCACTATATCCAGATATGTCAAAAGAAGAATTGGATTTTATTTGTAAGAAAGTATATGAAATAGTAGCATAAAAAGAAGTAAGAAAGGGAAAATATGGAAAGCATAGAAAATATTGGTCTAGAAGCAGAAAATGTCATTTTAAGAAGTATTACTTTAGAAGATACATACAATATTTTGAAGTGGAGAAATCATCCAAGTGTAAAAAAGAATTTTTGTTTGCAAGAGGACTTGAAAGAAGAAACGCATTTAGCGTGGTTTCAAAATAAAATTTTGAAAAGAGAAGTAGTTCAATTTATTATTATTGACAAAACTTCCAATCAGCCAGTTGGTTCTACTTATCTAAGAGATATTGACCATAAGAACCACAAGGCGGAATTTGGCATTTTTATTGGAGAAGAAATGGCACGAGGAAAAGGAATTGGGACAAGCGCTACTAAATTAATTGTTCAATATGGTTTTGAAGAACTAGGTTTGCATAAAATTTATTTGCGAGTATTTACCAACAATACTTCTGCCATAAAAGCATATGAAAAAGCAGGTTTTGTATATGAAGGAACAGCCAAAGACGATATTCGCTTACCAAATGGAAATTATCAAGATATTACATTTATGTCAATCATTAATAAAGCGTAAAGAAAACAATCAAATTTTATGTACTATGAGGGGAAGGATAAATTTATGCAAAAAATTTCATTTGTAATACCATGCTATAATTCAGAGAAATATGTAACACATACTGTCCAAAAATTAAAAGAAGTTATTGCAAAGGACTTAAGCCAATATGAAACCGAGATTATTTTAGTAAATGATGGTTCAAAAGACAATACGTTCCAGAAGCTAAAAGAGATTGCGATTACTACAAATAATGTGATTGCGATTGACTTTACGAGAAATTTTGGACAACATAGTGCCATTATGGCAGGATTAAACCAATGCGATGGAGAAATTATTGTAGCCTTAGATGATGATGGACAAACTCCACCAGAGGAAATAAAAAAACTATTAGATGCACTTGATGAAGAGACTGATGTGGTGTATGCAAAATATGAAGAAAAAAAGCATAATGCTTTTCGTAATTTCGGTAGTTCGATAAATAGCATAATGGCACATGCATTGTTAGGAAAACCTAAAGATTTATATATTTCTAGCTTTTTTGCAATGAAACATTATATTAAAGATGAAATCATAACCTACCGAAATCCATATCCGTATATGGAAGGATTAGTGCTAAGAGCAACCAATAAAATAAAAAATGTAATGGTAAATCACAAACAAAGAGAAGTGGGAAAATCGCAGTATACTTTTAAAAAGTTAATTGGTTTATGGATTAATGGATTTACCAATTTTTCAGTAAAACCACTTCGAATTGCTATTTTCTTTTCTGTATTATTTATTGCTATTGCAATGGTGGCAATGATTTTCCTAATTATCAATAGAATAACAAATCCGGCAGTACCAATGGGATGGACATCTATGACAATTCTATTATTAATCATTGGTGCAGTTATTACCTTTATTTTAGGATTGATTGGGGAATATGTGGGAAGAATTTATATATCCATTAATAATAATCCACAATATGTAATACGAAATACGATAAAGGGAAAACAGAATAATCAATAAAACCATGTGTTAGAAAGGAATAGTAGCAAATGAAAAAAACAACCAAAATACAAAATATCATCTTATTAGAAATTGCCTTTTTTATCTATGCTTTAAGTTCACTATTTTCAAAAACAGCGGTTTCGAATAATTCTTCCATATGGCATATGATAGGCTTCTATGGCTTAAGCTTAGTGATGTTAGGGACTTATGCGATTATTTGGCAACAGGTATTAAAAAGAATGGATTTAAGTATAGCATTTAGCAATAAAGGGGTTACCATTATATGGGGAATTTTATTTGGCAATGTATTTTTTCACGAGACCATAACAATAGGGATGATTATTGGAAGTATGCTAGTAATTGCAGGTATTATATTAATGATGAAAGAAAAGGAGAATGTCAAACAATGAAATCGGTTATCTTATTTATTCTATCTGTTTGTATTGCTTCTACAAGCCAAATATTATTAAAGAAAAGTGCAAACCAGCAATATCAAAGTAAATGGCAAGAATATCTAAATAAATATGTAATAGGAGCATATGGATTATTATTTGCATCGACCATATTAACAATGCTGGCATATAAAAATTTGAATTTATCGATGGGAGTGATGATTGAATCGATTAGTTATATTATTATTGCCATTGCAAGCTATTTTATATTCAAAGAAAAAATTACAAAAAGTAAGCAATTAGGAATTTTATTAATCATAGCAGGAATTATAATTGCCTCTGTATTTTAACAAAAAACAAGTATTGCCAAGCAGTAAAAGAAGGGGATGGAAATAATGGAAAGAGGAAAAAAAATAGTAGAATATGTAAAGCAAAATAAGGCATATGTGCTAGTTATGATAATAGCAAGTATCATGTTTTTAGTGCAAATGAGTCATGTGGTATTATATGCAGATGATTTAACATTAGGACATATTGCCAAACAGGGAATGGCAGGTGCTATCCAACATTTGTTTTCAAATTACATGGAATGGGGAGGAGGACCAACACCATTTTTTGTGATTTTACTATTCTTTGTACCTCTTAAGGTATGGAAAATAGGCAACTGCCTTATGATAGTGCTTACGATGATTGGCATTATTCGTATCATATCCTTTCACTATAAACAAATCAATAAAGCTATGTTAGCACTTGTATTATGGATTTGTGTTTATATTTTGAACATTGGTATTGCATCACAAACCTTATATTGGCTAGATGGAAATATTGCTTATGTATTAACAGCATTTCAATTTTTTATCTATTTCTATTACTTGTATTCAAGACTTATTATGAAAACGGAAACAAAAAAATACGATACTGTTTTATTACCTTTGGTTGCTTTTTTTGCAGGGTGGACAGGACCACAAGCAGGGGCGCTTACCGTCATTATCTCTGTTTTATTATTGGCATGGGTAAAATGGGTTCGTAAAGAAAAAGTAAAACCAATTTATATGGTAGCAGTTGTTATTGGAATTGTGGGATTTTTAGTATATTATCTAGCTCCCGGAAATAATGCAAGAATGTTACAAGTATATCCAGAATTTGCAGAATATAACTTGTTTGAGAAAATCTATTACCGTATGGATTCGGTATGGACAATATTATTTAATTATGTTGTAAGTGAGCAAGCGAGCATACCATTTTATTTATATATTGTAATTGGACTTGTTTTGTCTCTTTGTATGAAAATGGTAAAAGAAGAAAAGAAAAAGTGGATCACAAAGGGTGTTAAAATAGTATCGGTTATGCTACTGGTATTTCTTGTTTTGAATTTTGTAATTGCGATGCAAGGGGATTATAATTCAACGATTACGAACATGATTTTTCGATTTGAACCAATTTTAGCCCACATAAAAGAAAATAGCTTACACTTTGACCTAATCCTTCCATACATTATTACTACACTTGTTATGGTGGCAACCGTAGTGTTATCTTATTATATAAGTTACCGTGAAAAAAATCCGTTATTGGTATTATTGGTATTAGGTGCCTTATTAGGCCAAGCAATGATGGTTTTATCGCCATATAGTCCATTACGAACAACGTTTATTACTATATATTTATTATGGCTTGCAATCGTAACATTAATAGCAATGGTAAAAAAATATAAGGTATCTGTTGTTTGGATTATTACTATGATTGTATCAACAATCTTTGGGTTAAATATAGGAATTATTCTACTTATTAGTTATGCTATTATATATTATATGCAAGAAGAACGAACACGGAGAAAAGTCCCTTGCTTTACAAGCAATTGCAATTATTGCTGTTTTTGGAGTTATTACTTTTGCACATTACAAAGAAATGGTAGAGGCATACAAGGAAAATGAGGCAGTCTATTATGATAACATACAACGAATTGAAAACTATAAACAACAAGGAAATTGGAAAGAACCATTGTACTTAAGAAAACCAACCTATGAAGCCTATAGCTTTACTCCATTGGTTGGTACCAAATGGGTAGAAGAAGATGTAAAAGCATACTTTGAATTAGATGAAAATACAATCATAAAAGAAGAAAACAGATACTTAAATGAAGAGGAAGATACAACAATCATCATAACACCACAAAAATAATAAGAGGTAGAACGAATGGAAACAATAAAAGAAATGTATACAAAAGGAAAAGAATTATATCGAAAATACAAGGAAATCATCAATTACTTATTTTTTGGTGGTCTATCCTTTGTAGTATCTATGGTTACCTATTATTTGGCAAGAATATGGTTCGATTATCTAATAAGTAATTTGATTTCGTGGATAATTGCAGTTATTTTTGCTTATGTAACAAACAAATTATTTGTATTTGAAAGTAAAGTAGAAGATAAAGGAAAATTACTAAGAGAATTTTGCACTTTTGTTGCAAGTAGAATTTTTACGCTTCTTTTAGAAACGGTTGTCATGTATATTATGATTGACCTAATGCATATAAATGATATGATAGTAAAAGTAATTGCACAAATTATTGTAATTCTTACAAACTACATACTAAGCAAATTGATTATCTTTAAAAAGAAAAAGATAGAATAATAAAAAGAGGCGATGATATGATATATGATGTAATCATTATAGGAAAAGGTCCTGCTGGCATAACAGCAAGTATTTATTTAAAGCGAGCAAACCACAAAGTTTTAATCATTGGAAAAGATGGTGGTGCTTTAGAGAAAACCAAAGCGATTGATAATTATTATGGTTTTGCAAACACAATAAGTGGAAAAGAATTATTACAACAAGGACTAGAACAAGCAAAACGCTTGGAAATTCCAGTAGAAACAGATGAAGTATTATCCATTGGGAAAGAAGAAAATTTTGTAGTAGAAACAAGAAACAATACTTATCAAGCCAGAACCGTTATTTTAGCAACAGGAACGAGTCGAAATACACCTAAAATAAAAGGCATTAAAGAATTAGAAGGAAAAGGGGTTAGTTATTGTGCCATTTGTGATGCCTTCTTTTACCGAAATAAACCAGTAGCTGTATTAGGAAGCCGGGGATTATGCTATAAAAGAGGCAAAAACGCTTTTACCAGTTGCAAAATCAGTTACCATTTTAACCAATGGGGAAGAATTAGTGGAAAACCGAGATGAGGACTTAGAAAATATTCAGATTGAAACACGAGGAATTCATGAAATTATAGGTGAAAATAAACTAGAAGCAGTTACACTAAAAGAAGGAACAAAATTAGAAATAGATGGTGTGTTTGTGGCAATTCGGAACCGCTTCTAGTACCGATTTTGCAAGAAAATTAGGAGCATTTATTAACAATAATGCGATACAAGTAGATAAGGATATGGCAACCAATGTAGAAGGACTATATGCTTGTGGGGACTGTACAGGGGGACTACTACAAATTTCAAAAGCTGTATACGAAGGAACAAAGGCAGGTTTGGCTTGTAGCAAATTTTTAAGAGGAAGGTAGAAAAATGGAATATATTATGTCTTTTTTAGAAGGAATCATAACCTTTATTTCACCATGTTTATTGCCAATGATACCAATTTATTTGTCGTATTTTGCAGGTGGAGAAATAACGACCAAGAAAAAAGAAATCATTCAAAATGCATGTGGCTTTATTGTGGGATTTACAATTGTTTTTATGCTACTTGGTACCTTTGCAAGTAGCGTAGGAATATTACTAAAACAATATTCTCAAATGTTACAAATTGTATTTGGTATTATTGTGATTGTATTTGGCTTAAATTTTATGGGGATTTTAAAAATAAAATGGCTAAATCGTACAAGTGAAATGAAGGCAAAAACCACAAATTTAAATTTTATCCGCTCAATACTGTTTGGTATTATTTTTTCGATTACGTGGACACCGTGTGTAGGAACTTTTTTAGGGAGTGCCTTAATGCTAGCAGCTAGTACAGAATATGTATTACAAGGAACCCTTATGCTTTTTTGCTTTTCAATGGGACTTGCTATTCCGTTTTTAATAACCGCAATACTCATTCATAAATTGAAACTGACATTTGATTTTATCAAAAAACATTATGGGACAATTAATAAAATATGTGGAATATTTTTAATTGTGATAGGCATATTAATGATAACAGGATATATGAGACAATTTTTGGTCATATTATCAAACTAAAGGAGAAGGAAAATGGGAGAAAAACGAAAGTATATTATTTGTGTCATCGTGTTTATTGTGGTAATTGTTCTAGCCAATTTTCGGATATCGTTTTTTAAATTATAAATTCGAAAAGATGAAAATGGCAACACAGCAAACTACAAAAAGTCAACAGACGGCATATAAAACAGCAAAAGATATTAGCGTATATGATGAAGAGAATAATTTAATACAACTTAGTTCTTTAAAAGGAAAGCCAATTGTGATTAATTTCTGGACAACATGGTGTGGGTATTGTAAAGTAGAAATGCCATATTTTGATAGCGTATATCAAACAGAAAAAGAAGAAATTGCCTTTGTCATGCTAAATGTAACAGTAGACGATGACGAAGAAGAGGCCAAAAAATATATTGCCTCACAACAACTAACATTTCCTGTTTACTATGATAAGGAAGGTGTAGCAGCCTATCAATACCAAATAACAGGCTATCCTGTTACGGTGTTTATCAATAAAGATTTTCAAATTTACCGTATTCACCAAGGAGCGATTACACAAGAAACCTTACAAAAATATATTAATGAAATAAAATAAAGAAGGGAGAGAAGAAATATGTCAGTAATTACCATTACAAGCAAAAATTTTGAAGAGGAGGTATCAAAATCAGAAGTACCAGTACTACTAGACTTTTGGGCAAGCTGGTGTGGACCATGTAAAATGGTATCACCAATCGTAGACGAAGTTGCAAATGAAGTAGCAGGAAAAGCAAAAGTAGGAAAAATCAATGTAGACGAAGAACAAGAACTTGCAAGCGCTTTTCAAATCATGAGCATACCAACCTTGGTGGTTATCCAAAATGGAAAGCTAATCAACCAAGCAGTAGGAGTAAGAAGTAAAACAGAAATATTAGAAATGTTAAAATAAATACTGTAGGGGCGGGCCTTGTGTCCGCCTTTTGAAATTTGAAGAGAATTTTCGACCTTGCATATTTCAAACAATAGCGATATAATAGTGATATTCATAAGGGGGGATTTTATGAAAAAAGCAATAATCGGAAGTCTTATTTTAAGTATTTTACACTCGATTTTATTTTATGAGCAAGACCTAGGAATATCGGTATTATTATTTATGGTTGTTAGTGTGTTTTTACTAATGGCATTTTTGAAAAAGCAAGATAAAGTAAAAAATGCGAATGCCTTGTACTTAAGTTTTCCTATTTTGTTATTAAGTAGTACCTATTTTATTTTTGATAATGCCTTTTTTTATGTAGTGAATTTAATTGTAATTCCTATTCTATTAGGAAGTATGGTGGTTTGGGCTTGTAGCGATACCTTTAAACTACGTGAAATAATTGGAAAATCAGTTAATTTAGCGATTGGTTCCTTGGAATTTATTCCAGGAGCTTGTGGATTAATTAAAAATGCAGTGAAAATAAAACCAGAAGAAGGAAAAGAGGCAAAAGAACAAAAAAATAAACAATTAAAATTAATTGGGCTAGGACTACTATGTTCACTTCCAATACTATTTATTATTATAGGCTTACTATTGTCAGCAGATGGACTTTTTGCGAATTTATTTGATAAACTGTTCTATCAAATCGCCTTTATTTTCACAAGTGAATTTATTGCTAATCTAATTGCAAGAATAGTATTAATTGTACTAATCTTTATCTATCTTAGTTGTATTATTTATAATATTGTCCAAAAGAATAGTGCATTTAATCGAGAATATAAAACAAAAGAATTCAAACTACATGTAGACCATACTATTGTTAATACGATTTTAACAATGATTAATATCGTATATCTAATTTTTACAGGAATTCAGTTTGTATACTTATATTCATATTTCTTTTCAAATGGAACCTTTAGTAGTAATTTCAGTTTAGCACAATATGCAAGACAAGGATTTTTTGAATTAATGTTTATTACGGTAATTAATTTTGCGATTATTTTATTTACCAATACGAACCAGAAAAAAGAGGAAACAAAAAATTCCTATACAAAATGGATGAATGTACTTATGTGTATATTTACGATTGTAATTGCAATTTCGGCATTTATGAGAATGCGTTTATATGAGAGTGAGTTTGGTTATACATTCTTACGTTTAATGGTATATGTAATCCTAATTACAGAAATGATTGCAATTTTACCAACAATTTATTACATTATAAAAGGAAAAATCAATTTACTAAAATCATATTTCATTATTGCACTTACGATGTATGTAATCATTAACTTTGTGAATATCGATTACCAAATAGCAAAAAACAATATTGACCGTGCTGAAAAAGGAAAATTAGTACATGGGCTTGATATAAACTATTTAGTAAGTAACTTAGGAACGGATGCAGTGCCAGAAATGGTATATTTATATCATCATACAACAAACGAAGAAGATAAACGAAGAATCAATAATTATCTATGTAGTATTGATAAAGAGGTAAAAAAAGAAAGAAGTTTCCAAGAATGGAATTTATCAAAAGAAAAAGCCAAAAGAGAATTAGAACCGTTACAACTAGAATATCAAAGTAAAAGTACAAGAAAAACGACTCGTTCCAATAATAATATATAAAGAATTATGTAACAATCTATACTTAAAGAGGTTTGACAAATGAAAATAAAATGATATAATTACGTAAAACAAAAAAAAGGAGGAACTTGTTGTGGAATTTATGATGATTTGGCAGAGATATTCTGACAAATTTAAAGGAGAAGGAAAGAGGTTATATAAATCCTTCAAAAAGCGGAGATATTCTGCCAAATTAAAAAGACTTAGCACACAAAGAAGAAAACTAAAAGAAAGGACAAAAGCTGAAGTACTTTTCAACAATGCGTTAACTCTCGAAACAATGGATAACTTTAAAGAACAGTTAAGTTATTTCGAGGCAAAAGAAACAAAGTTGAGAGAAAAGTTAGCTAAGTGTTAGTAGAAGACAAAGAAATCCAAGAAAGGGAAACCTAGCTTGGATTTCTTTATTATGAAAAGATTGGTATCTTGCTTATATGGTGAAATTAAGGTTTTATAGTAAAATATGTCTCTTCTAATTGACATGAATAAAGGTATCATATATAATCAATTTAGTAAAATTGTGAAGCGAGGTAAAAAATATGGGAGAAACAGAACAAGCATTATTGGAATTAGTTAATAACATTCCAGTAACCTATGAAAATGAAGAAATTTTAGAGGATATTAGGCAAGCAATTGAAGATGGAGATTTGCAATTAGCATTAGAAAGAATGGATTTATTACCAACCGACGTTAGAGAAGAACTAAATTCCGTTTTTGCGAGTAAAGAAGATGATGATGAGACTGCTAAAAAGCAAATATATCCACAAGAATTAAGTAATGAAGGATTAGAAGAAATTTATATTGGATTATTACTCGATAATCCAGAAGCCATTATCAAATACTATTTTCTATTTGAAGAATGCTATTTTGAAAATCCAGAAATGCTAAATTTATATAAACGAGTCTTATTTACAGATGGAGAAGCATATGCACCAGAAATAGCAAAAAAAGGCTTCAATTTTCCAAGAGATACCGAAAAAACAGAAGATTTACTTTATGAAGCAACCGAAACGGCTCGTCAATCTGGTTATGGAATTGAAGAAACCTATTTAGCATTAAAGAAATTATTTATTTTAAGAAAACATTATGTAGAAGTGCCAATCAAGCATATTCAAGACCGTATTGTAGAAATTGCTAATTATGAATTATATCATCAAATGTCAGTAGAAGAAGTAAAAGGAGCAATTGAGCAAGTAAATGCAACCAATAAATTTAAACGTGCTGTTCTGAACATGGATTTAACAAGATTTTTAGAAGAAGGAGATAATAACTTAACCAATGGATTAGACTATCCATTTCCAATTATAACTAGTGTGTTTAAAGGAATTAGAAAAGGAGAAACGACAGCATTTGCAATGCCTTCCAATGCAGGTAAAAGTAGGTTTACCATTAATATTGCAGCATATACAGCTTTTGTACATAAGAAAAAAGTGCTAGTCATTTCAAACGAAATGTCAGAAGAAAAAATGAGACTTTGTTTAATTACCACCCTTTTAAATAATCCAGCCATTCAAACACTCCATAAGCATAAAGTAAGTAAAACCGAAGGAGAACTATTGGAATTTCAATTCAGACCAGATGACCCCAAAAAAGTAAAAGTAGACGAAAAAGGGTATGTAGTACAAGAAGAAAAAGAGAGTAAAAAAGATTTTGTAAAAAGATTAATGAAAGTATCAACAGAATTTAAAGAAACAATAGCAGTAACAGATTGGGTTAATAAAGAAATGAAAAATTCAATCTATTTCATCAATATTACAGACCATACCAATGATGAACTAAGAAAAGTTATTATGAACTATTATTATAAAGAAAAAATAGAATATGTATTTTACGATACATTAAAAACAGATGTAGACAATATTGGAGTAGGAGAAGAATTAAAGAAAACAGCAACCATTCTTTCAAATCTAGCACAAAACTTTAACATGTTCATTTTTGCTACTCTACAATTAACAGAAAGCCCTACGCTGCCAGTTAATTTAACCGTAAATGACTTAGCTGTTAGCAGAACCGTAAAAGAAGTATTAGATACCTTATGCTTGATTAAGCAAATCAACAGAGACAATTACGAAGATTATGAATATTCCGAGCAAGAAGTAGATACAAAATTTTATGATATCGAACCTTTTAAAGACCCAGATGTAAGATATTATGTTTGTGTTGTTGATAAAAACAGAGCAGGTGCAAAGCCAACCTTATTATTTCGACTAAATCTAGCTTATAATAGTTGGGAAGAATTAGGATATGTACGATTAAAACAAAGTAAAATAGAATAGAAGGATGGAACCAAAGAAAAACTCTTTTCATAAAATATACAAAAAATGAAGGGAGTTTTTTTATATGGATTATGAAGTAATGATGAATGGCAATGTAAGAATTGGCATGTATGCACCAGATTTTGAAGCGCAAACAACAATGGGAGAAATCTCGTTAAACGATTATAAAGGGAAATGGGTAGTATTGTTTTCTCATCCAGGAGATTTTACCCCCGTAAAGTCATAATCTTTGGATGAATATGAAAAAAGCTTGATATTGCCTTGCATTTCTCGATATCTATAAGTTATCAAAAGTCAAATAAAAATGGCACAAAACCGATTGTGAAGCGATTGGTTAGAAAGAAATGAGTATTGAAAGAATTTAAAGGAATATGGATACCATATGAAATAGTAACAGATATAAAATTAAATGATAAAGAGAAAATTGTTTATTCAATGATTTTATATTTGAG
>CAOKNG010000027.1 GCA_948470025.1 uncultured Clostridium sp.
ATAAAGAAAAGTTAGTTGATATATTAAAGAATTTCTTATGTGTTTTTGATAAAAACTATAATAAAAATGCAATGATTTCTTATAAAGATAATATGGATGTTTTTATATTATCAAAGGTAATGGAACTGAAAGAAAAAGAAAGAGATAGTTTTGTATTTGAGATATTGTATGTCATTCGTGAATATCTCTACAACGTTTGCAATTTTATGTAAAATGTGATAAAATAAACATAGCACTTTAATAGTCAATTTGTAATCTTACTATAGTAAGAAGAAAGGAGCTTTTTATGAAACCTTATTTTTTCCGGATAGGAGACATTCAGTATAATCTCTTGGAGGTAACAAAACTTCAAAAACAATACAATCAATATTATCATTATATCAAGGATTTATCACTTGAGGATAGGTTAGTGTTGGAATTGTGTCATGATGATCAGTCCATGATAGCAGTTATAGTAGCAGATAGAATCAAATATCCATTTTCTACAAAAGTAGGACAATATGAATGTATGGTTGTTGAAAAAGAAACTGATTTGTCTGAAACTAAAATTGCAGATGAAATGGCGATACAACATGCGAGGCATTATCTCGAGAACTGTGCGTTATAAAAGGTTAGATTAAAAAAGCAAGGAGGGATTGTGTTTTAAATCCCTCCTTTTTATGAAAATTTTAAAAATAAGTTCACTTTGTTGATAATATATGTTAAAATATATATACAGTTGATGAGTCAATTATTTTTTTTGAGCAAAATGTAGGAGGAACACTATGATAAATAGGAGATTTTTTCGCAAATAACCTCCTAAAACGCTCCAGAAGAATGAATTTAATACGTTACAATGAATCTTAATAATATAGGAGGTATGGGATAAATGATTAAAATTTTAAATGAACAATTAGTAAATACAAAGAAGGTAACAAACATTATAACAACAATACTAATTGTGATAGGAGCATTTGTTGTACCCACGTTTTTAGCAAAAATAATTCCACTAAGAAAATATCAACAAATTATAGTAGGAACAATTGTAAACATGTCACTTATTTTAACAGCACTGTACACAAAAGGAACGATAAAAACAATTGCAATTGCAACATTGCCATCGGTTTCTACCATATTAGGAGGCTTGCTATTTGGAGGAATGACATTATATAGTAAGACGATGATTCCAGCAATATGGATTGGAAATTTTGCTTTTATTTTATTATATAAAACTTTGTATGTAAATAGAAAGATACAATATCCAATATCAGCAGTAATTGCCATATTCGTAAAAGTCGCTATTATTTATTTGGGTTTTACAATTATGGTAAATACGATGACAGTACCGGATATGGTAAAACAAACTTTAAATACATCTATGGGAATAACACAATTGATTACAGCAACAAGTGGTTCTCTATCAGTAGCTATAATAATTGCTTTTGCAAAATTAAAAGCAGATAAATAAAACGATAAATCATATGTAAGAGAAAAGTGCTTGAAAATTAGCACTTTTCTTTTTGGTAGAAAGAAATGCAGAACAAATTTTGGTATAATTCTGTGTGAAATAAAAAAACAAAAACCTTTTAAAAATTGGTTGTAAAAAATGTAAAAAAATGATAAGATTTAACTATCAATTTTACAAAGGAGAATGCTATGGTAAGAAAGAAGAATCAAAGTGGGGTAACAATTGTAAGTTTAGCAGTAACCATATTTGTATTAATGATTGTTGCTGGAATTGGGATTAAAGTAGGAACAGATCAAATAACCAAAACAAAGGATGGAACCTTAACCTCAGAATTGAGTATGGTGCAACATGCTATATTAGAGCAATATACTAAATATCAAACAACAAAGAATACGAATTATTTAGTGGGAAATAACGTAAATATAGAAGAGTTAAATACGATAACATCTACCTTAGGAATTACTTTGGTTACCATTCCTTCTAACTATTCGGAAAGGGAAAGAACATATTATAAACTAGATAAAGCAAGTTTATTAGAAATTGGAATTAAAAATACCGATGATGAGTATGTTGTTAATTATATTTCTGGTGAAGTTATCAACATAACGACCAAAACAACGAGTGGAGGAAATGCTCTTTATGTAAGGGCAAGGAGTTTTTAAAGTAAAGGAGAGAACATGGAACAAAAAGAAATTGTGCAAACTCTTACAAAAGTTTTAAAAACATCGACTGTTTTAGAAAATGAACCAATGAAAAACCATACTACTTTTCGTATTGGTGGAAATGCAGATATTTATATCAAATTAAAAAGTAAGGAAGACCTAAAAGAAATTATCCAATTAACCAAGAATTATCACATTCCACTTACGATATTAGGAAATGGAAGTAATGTGTTAGTAACAGATAAAGGAATTCGAGGAATTGTGTTAGAAACAGATATACGAGGACTTGAAATAATAGAGGAGAAAGAAAAAACACAGCTTACTGTTCGGGGCAGGAGAAAGTTTAACAGCACTTGCTATAAAATGCAAAGAGAAAAATCTTACTGGTCTGGAATTTGCTTATGGAATTCCACGGTACCATTGGTGGAGCCATTCGTATGAATGCAGGAGCACATGGAGGGCAAATGCAAGATGTTATAGAGAGTGTTACTTATATCAATTTTGGTGGGGAAATAAAAATACTGTCAAATAAAGATTTGCAATTTGATTACCGCCAAAGCATATTTTCGAAGGAGTTACGAGGTGTTATTGTAGGAGCAAAATTAAAATTGAAACGAGGAAATCAAAAAGAGATTGAAGAAAAAATGGCAGAATATGCAATCTACCGAAAAGAAAAGCAACCAATTTCGTATCCTAATGCAGGAAGCACATTTAAACGAGGAGAAAACTACATTACTGCTAAGTTAATTGATGAATGTGGCTTAAAAGGATACCAAATAGGTGGAGCCAAGATTTCAGACCTACATGCAGGCTTTATCATTAATACAGGAGGAGCAACCGCAAAAGATGTACTAGACCTAATTGAGTACACAAAACAGAAAGTATATGAAACATTTAAAAAAGAAATTAAGTTAGAAATTGAAGTAATTGGTGAAAAATAAAAAAGAAGGGAAGAAGAGAAAAAAATGAAAGGATTTTTAGCGTGGTTTAAGAATAGTACCAAAATGAAAAGATGGCTTATGATGATTTTAGCAGGAATTATTTTATTATGTTATGGAATTGCACAAATATTAGTAAAAAATGAGATGACATTTCTACAACTAGGAGGAGTAGCAGCCTTATTCGTACTAGGGTTTACCTTTACAATTTTGGGAATTATATTTGCACAAAAACGTACCTTAGAATTATTAGTAGAAGCAAGTGATGTGCGTTTAGAAAAAGGAAAGAAAAAAGATGTTAATGTGAATTCACTTATTTTCAATCGAAAAGTGTATGATAAAGGACCAAATGTTGTTGTGATTGGAGGAGGAAATGGCTTAAATACTGTGCTTCGAGGCTTAAAAAACTATACAAGTAATATTACTGCCATTGTTACTGTTTCAGACTATGGGAAATTGCCAACAGATTCTAGAAAACAATTGGAATTATTACCAATTGATGATGTAAAAGAATCCTTAATTGCCTTATCTTATAATGAAGAGGGAATGGAACGATTATTAAATCTAAAATTTAGACATGGTAATTTGATGAATTTATCGTTTGGTGATGTTTACTTATCTGCTATGCGAGAATTAGAAGGAGATTTTACAAAATCGATTGAAAAAAGTAAAGATATTTTACGAATGACAGGAAGAGTGTTACCAGTTACCTTAGACGAATTTAAAATATGTGCGGAATTAGAAAATGGAATGGTAGTAGAGGAAAAAGATAAGATACCAGAAATTGTATTTGATAAAGTAACCAAAATTAGCCGTATTTATATTGCACCATCAAACTGCGTACCAGCTCCAGGAGTATTAGAAGCCATAAAAAATGCAGATGCTATTGTAATTGGTCCAGGAAGTTTATATACGAATGTAATACCAAACCTATTAGTAAAACATGTTTCTAGAACCATAAAGGAAAGTAAGGCAATTAAAATCTATGTAAGTAACATTATGACAGAACCAGGACAAACCGATAACTTTGGAATTTCAGACCATATTCAAGCCATCATCGACCATGCGGGAAAAGGGGTGATTGATTACTGTATTTACGATACAGGAGAAGTGGTTCCAGAGTTTGTAAGACGATATAATAAACAAGGGCAAGATTTAGTAGACCAAGATATTATACAAGCAAAAGAAAAAGGAGTTAGACTTGTACAAAGAGATTTATCTACCATTGTAGACGACAATATACGCCATAGCCCAAAAGCAGTAGCAGAAGCAATTATACAAATCATTTGTGATGATTTAAAATATAGAGATATGCAAAATGACCCAGAATATGTTATGTTGAATTCAAGATTAAAAGAAGAAAAGAGAGCAAAAAAACGTAACACAGCAAGAAGAGCAAAAACAAGAGAAGATAAAAAACCAAACAAGAAGATTGTAAATAAAGTAGGAAAACACGAAAGAAAATCAAGTAAGTTTTCGGAAAAATACCATGAAAGAATTCGTTCTATTCAAACCAGTGAAGAAAAAAGAGAACAAAAAATAGAATTCATCGAAAAACTACAAATGGACGACGACAACAAAGAATAAATATGTAGGGGCGACTGTCAGCGAAGCTGACTGGGGGGGTTAAAGCCAAGATAAGAATCCTCAATTGAAATAAAGAAAGATAAGAACCGAAAAAAGGAGCAATACAAATGAAATTTGGAAAGAAGCAAATGAATTTAGAAGAGGGACTAAGCAAAGAATGGATGATTACCAATGGAATAGGAGGCTATGCCTCCTCGACCATTTTGGGGTGTAATACTAGAAAATACCATGGCTTATTAATTGCGCCACTAACCCCTCCTGCAAGAAGATTTTTAATGTTATCGAAAATGGATGAAAGCATTGAAATCGAGGGGGAAAAATATAATCTATATACGAATATGGGGAGAAATTACATTTCAGATGGTTATCAATACCAACAAAGTTTTGAAAAAGATTATATTCCAATTTTTACGTATAAAGTAGAAGATGTTACGATAAAAAAACTAATTTGTATGGAGTATGGAAAAAATACAGTAGCCATTTTGTATCGTATCAAAAATGGAAAAAAGCAAGCAAAATTAACGTTAGCACCAATTATGAATTATCGTGATTTTCATCAGGTAAATCATAATCATAGCTATAGGTTAAAACAAGAAATAAAGAACCGAAAAGTAAAAGTGATTGTAGATGATAACCGTGATGTACCAATTTATATAACAGCAAGTGAGGGGGAATATATAGAACATGTAAACGATGATTTCCAAAATATGTTTTACATAGAAGAAGAAAAAAGAGGGTTTTTAGCGGAGGAAAATCATGCAGTTATTGGAAGATATGAAATTGAATTAGCACCAAGAGAAGAAAAAGAAATTTCAGTAGTATGTTCATTAGAAGAAAATATTGATGCTTTAAATGCAAAAGATATGATTAATAAAGAAATTGTTCGTATTAATGAATTAGTGCTAGAATCTGGATTTGTTTCCGTAAAAGAGGAAGCAAAAAAGGAAGAACAAGAAAGAATAAGAGACTACATCATTGCAACTGATAACTTTGTGGTATATCGTCCATCTTTTAGCTTGCATACTTTAATTGCAGGGTATCCATGGTTTTTAGACTGGGGAAGAGATGCTCTAATTTCATTTGAAGGATTATTACTCATTCCAAAACGTTTTGAAATTGCCAAAGAAGTGCTATTAACCTTCACGAAAAACATTAAATTTGGACTTGTACCAAATGGATATTCCGGATTTGATAATCGACCTTTGTATAACAGTGCAGACGCTTCGCTTTTACTATTTGAACAAGTAAAAAAATACATTGCCTATACAGGTGATGAAAAATTAGTAAAAGAGCAGATATATCCATATTTAAAAGAAATTGTACAAGCTTATCAAACTGGAATTGATGTAGATGATAACAATATTTATGTTGATGAGGACAACCTATTAGTAACAGGAACACCCAAAACACAAAATACATGGATGGATGCCAAATATGGAGATTTTGCAGTAACACCAAGAAACGGAAAAGCAGTAGAAATGAACAGCCTATGGTATAATGCACTAAAAATTATGGAGGAACTAACCAAACAATTTGAAGGAGTAAAGATAGCAAAACCATATGGCGAGCTTGCAAAAAAATGCAAGATTGCATTTAATGAGAAATTCTATCAACCAAAAAATAAATGCTTATATGATGTGTTAGGAGATAGTAAAATAAGACCAAATCAGCTATTTAGCTTAGCACTATCTTATCCCGTACTAGACCCAACATCTGAAGTGGCAGAAGAAATGATGAATACGGTTACAAAAAAGCTACTAAATTCCTATGGGTTAAAAACCCTAGCAAAAGGAGAAGAAAATTATACCGAAGTCTATGAAGGAGATGGCTATAAGAGAGATACCAGTTACCACCAAGGAATTACTTGGCCATGGTTATTAGGTATTTATGCAGATAGTAAAAAAGCAATGATAAAAGCTTGCAAAGACAAGCAAAAGAAAAAAATGAGGCAAGAAGAATACAATCAATTCAAAGAAAACCTTCGTAAAAACCTTGATAAAATGTTCTACAAAGAAGGAATGGTAGGAAGTATCAGTGAATTATACGATTCCAAAACCCCATACCTTCCAAAAGGAGCCTTAGCACAAGGTTGGAGCGTAGCAGAAGTATTTCGAATTTTATTAGAAAAATAGAAAATGCGAAATGTAGGGGTCGATGCCCACATCGACCCGAAAATATGAATCATTAAAGGAAGAATGAACAATGCGTATATTAGGGATAGACCCAGGGTTTGCCATAACTGGGTATAGTATAATCGATTATATTGGCAATAAATTTAAACTCATTACTTCAGGAGCTGTTTTAACAAAAGCGGGAGAATCCTTCCCACTTCGCTTACTAAAACTAAACAACGACCTAGAGCAAATTATTGACGAATATCACCCAGATGCTATTTCAGTAGAAGAATTATTTTTCAACAACAATGTAAAAACCGCCATCAATGTAGCACAAGCAAGAGGCGTTATTCTAGTAGTAGGCTGTAGAAAACAAATTCCAACCTTCGAGTACACCCCATTACAAATTAAACAAGCAGTAACAGGCTATGGAAGAGCAGACAAAATACAAGTACAAAAAATGGTAAAAACCATTCTAAATGTAGAATCATTACCAAAATTAGATGATACCACAGATAGTATGGCGGCGGCCATTTGCCATGCCCACAGTGCCAAATTTTCACAGAAATTGTAAGATGTAGGGGCGACCATTGGTCGTCCGTCTTCGATGAAAACACAGAAAATAAAGAAAAACGGACGTGCAATGCACGCCCCTACAATGTAATAACAACAAACAAAAAGGAGAGAAAAATGACTGTAGAGGCAATCGAGAAAGAATTAAAAGAAGGAAAATTAAAGGAAATCTATCTTTTCTATGGGGAAGAAACCTATTTAATGGAAACCTGTACTAAAAAGATAAAAAAATTATTTGGAGAAATGATAAAGGGGATTAACTATGTTGAAATAGATGATACCAATTTAGAACAATTGATATCGAATTTACAAACCCCTAGTTTTGGGTATCCTAAAAAACTAGTATTGGTGAAAAATACAGGGTTATTTAAACGAGAAGTAAAGAAAAAAGGAGCTGGATTTCAAGAAACAAGAGATAAAATTGGCAAATATGTAAAAGAAAATGCAGAACAAATAAAACAAGATAATCTTGTTATCTTTATAGAAGAATCGGTAGATAAAGGAAAAATGCTATCTTGTTTCGAAGAAATAGGAGCAAGTATTTGCAATTTTGAGTACCAAAAATTACCGAATATTATAGCTAGACTAAAAGCAATTTGCAAAGCATATGAAGTAAACATAGAAGATAGTACATTAAAATATTTTGTAGAATGCGTACGGAGTGAATTTGCAAGCTTTAATGAATGAAATCCGAAAACAAATTGAATATGCAGGAACAAATGGCACAATCACCAAAGAAAGTATCGATTTATTAACCATAAAACAAATGGAAAGTGTTATTTTTGACTTAACAGATAGCTTAGGAAAAAAGAACACAAAAGAAGCCATGACAGTTTTAGAAAATCTACTATATGCAAAAGAACCACTTCAAAAAATTCTAATTACACTGTACAATCACTTCAAAAAACTATACTTCACAAAACTTGCCATTAGACAAAACAGAAACATCCGGAGAAAGTTTAGCACTAAAACCAAACCAAGCTTTCTTAGTAGGAAAATACAAAACCCAAGCAAGCTATTTTGAAGAAACAGAACTAAAACAAATCATCTTTGCCTTCATAAACTTAGACGCAAACTACAAATCTGGAAAAATTGACTTAAATGTAGGAATAGAAACGATTCTTTGTGGGCATTGTTCCAAATAAAATTTTTACAAATTTTGAAAATTTATTCTTGGAAAGACAAGAAGTTTACGTATAAAATCTCTTCTTTTTCAAACAATAAAAAGAAAAAGGAGAGATTTTTTATGATGAATAAAATTAATTTTAGAACAGACTTAGCCTTAGAAAGAAGAGATTTGTACAGAAAAGCAAATCGTTTAGATAAGGAAATTGATGGGATTGAAACTGAGGAAGAAGAAAATGGACCACGAATTCGAACCTCTCGTGTGAAGGTATTAGATGAAAATGGAGCAGGAGCCATTGGGAAGCCAGTGGGAAATTATATTACCATTGATATTCAAAAATTAAAAGTAGCAACGGAAGAGGATATACAAGAATCAGCAGAAGTGCTAGCAAAAGAATTACGAGAATTACTAACCAAGCATGCTACGCCCAAAGATGAAATTTTAGTAGTAGGATTAGGCAATCAATATGTAACACCAGATGCCTTAGGACCAAAAGTAATTAATGATATTGATGTAACACGTCATATTTTAACCTATATGCCAAATGTTTTAAGTGAAGACACAAGGCCAGTAAGTGCCATTTCACCAGGAGTATTAGGAACAACTGGAATTGAAACCTTAGAAATTTTAAAAGGAATTGTCGACAATGTTCACCCAAAACTATTAATTGTCATTGATGCATTAGCTTCAAGAAGCATTGAAAGAATTAGTAGTACCATTCAGTTAGCCGACACAGGAATTACTCCAGGAGCAGGAGTAGGAAACAAGCGAAAAGACTTAAGCCAAACAACACTTGGCATTCCTGTTATTGCCCTAGGTATCCCAACTGTAGTAGATGCAGCAACCATTGCAGCAGATAGCCTAGACCTACTTATTCAAAAACTACAACAAGACGCCAATTCCAATGACTTCTTAAACAATCTACAAGAAGAAGACAA
Organism: uncultured Clostridium sp.; assembly: GCA_948470025.1. Classification (GTDB taxonomy): domain Bacteria; phylum Bacillota; class Clostridia; order TANB77; family CAG-508; genus RGIG8482. Next base: position 9,386 of record CAOKNG010000027.1, read on the forward strand.
ATACGAAATGATAAAAGAAGTATTAGTCCCAGAAGACTATAACTTCATCGTAACTCCAAAAGAAATCGATGACCTAATTGAAAACATGAGCTCCATTGTAGCAAGAGGCATCAACATTGCCACACAACCAGAAAATATAAATGAATAAAATGTAGGGGTCGATGCCCTCATCGACCCCTACACGATAAATAAGGTATGAAATACGTATAATAGCATCAAATGCACAGGATAAAAGGTGTATAGGGCATATTTTATATTTGGCCCTTTTTTTCCATTGTAAAAATGGATGAAAATAAGAGGAAGCATGGTGCAAACACATAGTAGTCCATATTCAAAATACAATCCTGTCGTAAGGGCATAAGGGATGTATTTTACAAGGCATAAGCCAATATAAGATAGATTCATAAGCCATTTTTTTTCTTTAAATATGTGAAAGATGAAAATCATTAATACACCAAAATAGCCATAATCAGTTTTGAAAAAATCGGCACTAAGAGCAAGACAAGCAACTAATAGTAGACCAACACCTTTATTTTTACATTGTTCGTAACCAATAATGGCAAGTAGTCCAATTAGTAGAGTAAAGAAAATATTCAAGCTAAACCCATTTCGAAACATGGAATTAAACCACATAAAAGGTACTTGTGAAATAAGTCCAAACATCAGTAAGCGAATACAGTAATTGGTTTTACTTTTCGTATGAGCATAACCTTCACTAATGCCAAAAGCAAAAATAGGAAAGGCAATACGCCCCACATAATTAAAATTTGAAAAATGACTATATAAGGAATATCCCAAATGGTCTAAAAACATAGTAACCATAGCAATCATTTTTAATACAAAATTCGACATAGTATTATTCAATCCTTTCTTCTTTTGAGAAATAGGTATTTATAAAAATAATTAAAAGGCCCCTTTACTTAAGGGGGCTGTCGCCGAAGGCGACTGGGGGTTCTACCTATTTAAATTTTCATTGGTTTCTTTTTCATCATTATAACGTTCCACAAAATAAATAGGACGTCCTTTTGATTCATTAAAGGTTCTACCTAGGTACTCGCCAATCACTCCTAAAAAGATTAATTGAATTCCTCCTAAGAAAAGAATGACAACCATCGTAGACGAATATCCTGGGACATCAACGCCATAAATCATTGTTTTAGCAATAATGGCAAGCATATAAAGAAAACCTGCAATAGAAACCAAAATTCCAATAACAGCAGCCCAACGTAGAGGAGCCGTGGTAAAAGAGGTTAATCCATCAATCGATAAGTTAATCAATTTTCCATAATTCCATTTTGTTTTTCCAGCAGCACGAGGGTCACGGTCAAATAAAATCTCTTTTTTATTGTAGCCAATCCAGCTAAATAACCCTTTGGTATAACGCTGTGATTCACGAATGGATTTTAAGGCTTCTACACAACGTCTATCAAGTAACCTAAAATCACCAGTATCTTTTTGAATTTCGATATTGGTAACACTTTGTAACATTTTATAATACATTTTTGAGGTAAATTTCTTTAAAAAACTTTCACCTTTTCGAGATTTTCTTTTGGCATACACATCATCATAACCTTCTTCCCAAAGTTTTAGCATGTCTGGAATTAATTCTGGTGGGTCTTGTAGGTCAGCATCAATAATGATAACACAATTTCCTTTTGCATAATCAAGACCAGCAATCATAGCAGTTTCTTTTCCGTAATTTCTGGAAAGATTTAAGTAGCAAATACGAGGATCCATACTTCGTAATTCTTTCATAACGTGTAAGGTGTTATCTTTGCTTCCATCGTTTACAAGTAACACTTCAAAATCATAATTTGAAAGGTTGTCCATGATATTTTTTAGTCTGTCATATAACATATGTAATACTTCTTGTTCATTATAAGCAGGAACAAGAATGGTAACTAGTTTTGTATCTTTTTCCATAAATAAACCTCCATACAAGCTATTATATCGTATAATTTGTATGGAGTAAAGATATTTTGACTATTCTTTCGAAACTTGCTTGTTTGTTAAACGATACACATGGCAAATATCGCAATCGGTACAAATTGAAACACGCGAATCGAAAATCAATTTTAGAGTAGTAATAAATTCATCCTCATATTCATGAATTAAATGAATATATAGTTTTTCTGGTAAAAGAGTTAACAAGGTATTTAAACAGTAATCATTTGAAGAAAAAGAAATATCCGATAAATAAGTTGCATTCGAAAGGTTAGTATCAATTGGGATTAAATCCTTATTACAATCTAATAAAATAGAATCTTTATTACTATATACAAGATGAACCACATCAGTAGAGCTTTCTTTTGAATTGACATATAAATGCAAAATATCGATAAATTCATGGTATTCGCGTTCAATTAAGAAATTACTAACCGATAAATCGGTATTATAATCTAAAATCCCACGATATTCTTGTAATCGAAAATTAACAAATCCTGCTAAAACTAAAGAGTGATGTTCTAATAAGTACGTATCGAAAGAGGAAAAAATAGATTTATATTTTTCTTCATAAAGTTCTGGTTCATTAAGAGAATCAAAACAATTATCTAAAATAGTTTGTTTTTCAATATCGTTAAAATAAAAATAATGATAACGAATGAAGTTTTTTACAATTTTTCTTTCATAAAAAAAGAGAATACATTTTGTTAGTATATCACATACATAAGTATGAAAGGTAGAAATATCATCACCAGTATAATGGATAATAACATTGTTATAAATTTTAAAAGAAAGATTAGATAAATAGATATTTTCTAAGTTGATATTTGAAAATTCTTTTAGTAGATAGTCAATCATATATTTATTATTGCTTTTCACACACACGGATTTCATGCCAAAAAAATCTCCTTTCATTTTTATGCACATTAAGTAGTATCTACCAAAATGGTTTTGATATACATTATTTTATGCAATTTGTAATGGATTGGAAACTTGTATAAAAGGTGAAAAATAGGAATTTGAAAAAGTGCTTGCATTTTTTTTAAAAGTGTAGTAATATTTTTTAGGGTGTCGAAAAATGAGAAAAATTGGAGGAAAAACAAAAACAATGACCATTGGAAATGGCAAAGGAGCTTTGCTAGTTTTTGTGTTTACTACAATTTATAGTATATTATTAAATCACTAAAAATATCTTTTTAGTGATTTTTTGTATCTTAAAAAACACCTAAAAAGAAAAAGGGGGAAAATTTATGGAAAAAAGCAAAATGATTTTAGATGTAAATGAAAAACCAACAATTGCAAAATGGATTGTGTTAGCAATTCAACACGTATTTGCTATGTTTGGTGCAACTATTTTAGTACCAATTTTAGTAAATGCAGGAGCAGGAGAAACCGTGCTTACCATACCAGTAGCACTAGTAAGCTCAGGAATAGGAACACTCATTTATATTTTATGTACCAAAGGAAAATCACCAGTATATTTAGGAAGTTCTTTTGCCTTTATTGCACCATTAGTAGCAGCCTATGCAAAAGGTGGATTATCTGGTGCCATGACAGGAATTATGGTAGTAGGACTTACTTACATTGTATTTTCAACCATTATTCGATTTGCAGGAAAAAACTGGTTAGACAAATTATTACCACCAGTAGTTATTGGTCCAATGATTATGATTATAGGGCTAGGGCTTGCACCATCTGCTATTTCACAAATAGGACTAGGAACAGATGCACCAATCGAATGGAAAGCAATTTTAGTGGCCGTTGTTACCTTTTTAGTAACAGCAATTGTAGCAGTAAGAGGAAAAGGATTTTTAAAAATTATTCCTTTCTTAGTAGGAATTGTAACAGGTTATATTGTTTCAGTATGTGTAGGATTAGTTGATTTTACACCAGTAGCAGAAGCAGCATTCTTTAGTATGCCACAATTTGCGGTTCCATTTTTAAGCTACGCACCAAACTTTTCGGCAGTTCTTACCATTGCACCAATTGCCTTAGTAACTATGGCAGAACATATAGGAGACCATACTTCTTTAAGCAATATTATTGGAAAAGATTTATTAAAAGAACCAGGATTAGAAAGAACACTATTAGGAGATGGTATTGCAACCTTTGTTGCAGGTTTACTTGGAGGACCAGCTAATACCACTTATGGAGAAAATACCTCAGTAGTAGGAATGACAAAAATTGCGTCTGTTTGGGTAATTGGACTTGCAGCCATTTTTGCTATTTGTTTAGGATTTTTAGGAAAATTCACAGCACTTGTATCCACCATACCAAATTCAGTACTAGGAGGAGTAAGCTTACTTCTTTATGGATTTATTGCTGTAAATGGATTAAAAGTACTAATCCAAAATCAAATCGATTTTGGAAAAACCAAAAATGTAGTAGTAGCATCTGCTATGTTAGTATTAGGATTAGGAGGAGCAGCCATTTCCATTGTAAGTGGAGACGTATCGGTTACCATTTCAGGAATGAGCTTAGCAGCCATAGTAGGAATTCTAATTAACCTTTTCTTACCAGAAGAAAAGGAGGAAAAAGAAGTACCCAAAGAATTACCAAAAGAAACAAAGAAGGAAGAAAAAGCCACAGTATAAAATGTTGGGGCAATTACCATTGTTACAAAACAACAAAAAATGAAAAAGTAGAGGGAAATGAAGATTTTAGACCCCTTTAGATGAAATATATCATAAAAAGGAGCAAAAAATGAAACCACGATATGGATTTTTTGGCGGATGTTTTAACCCTGTAACCAACGCCCATGTAAACCTAGCAAATTTAGTAGTAAACCAATATAACCTAGACAAGCTAGTATTTGTACCAATGGGAGACAAATACAAAAAAAACAACCTAGCAAGCGAACAACACCGTTATGAAATGTTAAAAATAGAGGCAAACAAACAAGACAAGTTAGAAGTATCCGTTATTGAATTAAATCTACCACATGCATTAACCATGTTACAAGCCTTTGAAAAAATTCAAGCAAAATACAAAGAAGTAGAACCATATTTTATCATAGGTGCAGATAACCTAATAAAACTAACAGGACTATCCGATTTTGAAACATTAGCAAAAAATTACCAATACATCATAATTGAACGAAATGATATATCAACTGAGCAATTATTTGCCTCAAATCTAATCCTAAGCTGTTTCAAAGAACATTTTTACATACTAAAAGATAACCCATATAAACAAATTAGTGCAAGCGAAGCTCGCACGTTACTAAAAAGAAAAGAAGAAAAAGAAATTAGAAAAATAATTTCAAAAGAAGTATATGAGTATATTAAGGAAAAAAAGTTATATAATGAGTAGAGCATTGAAATAAGAATAGTAAGAAAATAAAAGAAAATAGCATTGCAATCATAAAAAAGATATGATATATTTTAAACATAGTAAATGTAGTGTTAATGGATTGAGATTTAAGGAGGGCATGCGATGAATATGAATTTTAGAAAAGACAAGGATGGTTTACGGTCTATTGTAACATCCGAGTTTGACTTGATGGTGTTTCCGGAAAAGGTTCATGGATGTCTTTTAGGGACATACTGTGATGGTGAAATGATTCCCTTTAGAGTTTCCACGGATTTAAAAGAGTGCTCTTTTGGAAATAAAACACCTAAGAGTATGGAGAAAAACATCAAAGAGCTTATTGAATTATTCGAGAAAACGGAAAGCGAATTCGAGGAAGAGTCTTGGTCTAAAGTTATTGAAAGATAACTTATTAAAGAGGAAGGAATTGATTTAATTTCTTCCTCTTTATCTTAATTTTTCTATCAAAATTTTGTTGCAGGAAGATTTTGATTGTGATAAAATAGGAGCAAATAAAGTCGAATAAAGGTGGATTAGAAATTGAAAAATGAAATAGATATGCAGTATGAATATATGGAAAAAGTAGCAGGTATGAATAAGAATAAAAATTTGTGTTATGCCATTTTTACTATGGGATGTCAGCTAAACGAAAATGACTCGGAAAAAATATGTGGTATGTTAGAAAAAATGGGATATACCAAAACAGAGGATATGAAGCAAGCTGATTTTGTGGTATTTAATACTTGTTGTGTAAGAGAAAATGCGGAAGATAAGTTGTTTGGCAAGATTGGAGAAATGAAGAGAGTAAAAGAACAAAAAGGTACGATTATTGCAATTGGTGGGTGTATGATGCAAGAAAAGCATATTACCCAAAAGTTGCATGAGAGTTACCCATTTGTAGATATTTTATTTGGTACTCATACCTTACACAAATTACCAGAAGATGTATATCATATTTTAGAAAAAAGACAGCAACTAGAAGATATTATCGATATTGATGGGGAGATTTATGAAGGACTTCCCATCAAAAGAGAAGATAACATAAAAGCATCGGTTACCATTATGTATGGGTGTAATAATTTTTGTACTTACTGTATTGTGCCATATGTAAGAGGAAGAGAAAGAAGTAGGAAACCGAGTGATATTTTACAGGAAATTGAAACTTTGGCGAAAGAAGGTTACAAGGAAATTACTTTACTTGGTCAAAATGTAAATTCCTATGATGGTGGAAAGGGGTACAAGTTTTCCAATTTATTACGTGATGTAAACAAAATAGCAGGAATTCAGAAGATACGCTTTGTTTCGCCACACCCAAAAGATTTTAAACAAGATGTGATAGAAGCCATTCGAGACTGCGAAAAAGTATCGAAAATTATCCACTTACCACTACAATCTGGTAGTAGCAAAATACTAAAAGAAATGAACCGAAAATACACAAAAGAACAATATTTAGCATTAGTACAAAGCATGAAAGAACAAATTCCAAATGTCGTATTTTCAACCGATATTATTGTTGGGTTTCCCGGAGAAACCGAAGAAGACTTTGAAGATACCCTAGAGGTAGTAAGAAAAGTCAATTTCGAACAAGTCTTCATGTTCATCTATTCAAGAAGAGTAGGAACCGTAGCAGACAAAATGGAAAATCAAATTCCAGAAGAAATAAAACATGAAAGATTTAACAAGCTAAAAACACTCGTAGAAAGTCAAATAAAAGGGAACAATCAAAAATACATAGGAACCATCCAAAAAGTTCTAGTAGAAGGAAAAAGCAAAAATAACGAAAACATGCTAACAGGCAGAACCGACTCGAACAAGGTAGTTATTTTTGAAGGAAAAGACGAATGGATAAATACGGTAATTGACCTAAAAATCGTATCCCAGCATATGTGGTATTTGAAGGGAGAAGAACCCTCCGTCAGTCCTTCGGACTGCCACCTCCCTTAAGTAAAGGAGGCTTTGCTAAGGCTAAGCTACGTAAGAAAGCACAGTTTAGAACAACAAAAAAGGCCCCTTTATTTAAGGGGGCTGTCTGCGTAGCAGACTGGGGGTTCTTAAGAGATAAAATATAAGATAAGGAGTAATAAACATGGCAGAATTTTCACCAATGATGCAACATTATTTGCAAACCAAAGAGGAATATAAAGATTGTATTTTATTTTACCGTTTAGGGGATTTTTATGAAATGTTCTTTGATGATGCTATTACTGCATCACGTGAACTAGAACTTACCTTAACGGGAAGAGAGTGTGGACAAGAAGAACGTGCTCCTATGTGTGGGGTTCCTTTTCATGCAGCAGAAATATATACAGCAAGGCTGATTGCAAAAGGCTATAAAGTAGCAATTTGTGAACAACTAGAAGACCCAAAACAAGCAAAGGGAATTGTGAAACGAGATGTGATTCGTGTGATTACCCCAGGAACGGTAATTGAGTCAAATTTACTAGAAGAAAAAAAGAATAATTATATTATGAGTGTTTATA
>CAOKNG010000028.1 GCA_948470025.1 uncultured Clostridium sp.
AAAGATTTTTAAATTTTTAATAAAAAACGTGCAATTAATATTGCAATTTTCAAATTTTTGGAAAAATCAATTTTTACTTGCCTATCTTTCATTTTTGTATTATAGTTAGTATATTAAAAATTTGTGGAGGTTTTCTCATGAATAAACAACATACGAAAACAAAAAGAAGATTTATTGTTATGATTTTCCTTATTATTCTAATTGGCTTTTTTATTGGGTTTTCTTTGTATTACTTAAATGCTAGCTATCACTTACAAAATGATCTTTCTCAAAACACAACTCCTAAAAAAAGCGATACTTTTGAAATTAGCAAAATCTTTTTATTTAGTAGTGCTCATGCTACTCGGAAACGATGCTACTAATAAAGCCACTTGGAATGTAGATGTATCACAATTTACCGATCTTGCCATCTACATCGATAATCATTCCGAAAATGGATTTAGTGCAAAAAATACGATTGCAAATTTATATATCGATAACATACAATATCTTGAAACGCCTACTTTAGGCACACCTACATTATATTATAAAAACCAAAATGATTTTGGAAAATTGAGTATTTCAGAAGAAAATAAAATTGAAGATACACTAAATTATGAAATTATTCCTTATGAACAACAGCGAGATTATGAAAAACCACAAATATACGATACTAGTTTCTCTCCTATTTGCCTAGGATTTGTAAACCAAGACATAAAAACAAATTGCATTATTACAGACATAGAAGAACCTTTACGTTATGATGGTAGTTTGCTAAAACGTTGCGATATAGGACTAACCCGCATTACCTGCACAGTTTCTTTTGATATACACATTATAAACCAATTAGAAGAACATTTTAGATCTACTGTTACTATTGCTATTCCTTTAAAAGAAACAGACTCCGAAGCTACTATTTATGATGGATTTTTAAAACAAGAACTTTCTGATGTAAATGATTTTGCATTTTATACTGTAGAAAATTAAAAGTTTTCTAGTATGCATCCGTTGAAAAAGCTTTAAAACCAAATCCGTTTGGTGGATGTGGTGGAAATGCAAAGCAACTGTTACAGCAATATATTAGCATTGCTAAGTATTAAACCTTAAGAAACGTGCAAATGAGTAAAATCATCTGCACGTTTCGTTTTATTTTTTATTTTCTAGTACAAATTCATAGTTATCAGTAGGTAGTTTTGCACCACTTCTTTTTAATAATTCAAATTCATCATATTCTGTCATTCCATAAGTGTCTAAAATTTCTTTAATTTCTGGTCTTCTTTTATCAGGAAGTCTTGCACCAAAACTTGCAAATAATTGTGGGTTTTCATAAGTTACATCCAATTGAGGAAATGCAACTAATAAATTGAATCCTTGTTTTTTAGCTTCTTTTACATTTTCTAAAATATACTTAAAATAAAATTTTCCATTTTCTTTATATAGAATTGCCACTCTATACTTATTGCCAGTATTTACATCTGTCCAAACTAAATATACTAAATCTCTTTCCATTTTTACACCTCATTTTCTAAATCATATATCTCTAACATTCTTTTTCTTCTCTCTAAAATATACAATTTTAATAATTTTTTCATATTGTAACTTATTATATTATCATTAAATTCATTTAAGATATACTCAATGCTTTTATCATTAATATTACTCTCTATTATTTCTATCCAGTTCGATGTTTTTTCATAATAATTTTCTCTTATTTTCTGTAATAGTTCAAAATGTCTTATTGGTCTTTTATTGTCCCAACCTATCATAGCTTTTGATTTTGTATCTATTAATGCTTTAAATCTCATATTGTCCTTTAATATTTCTTCTACATTTTTTTCATTTACATAAGCGCATAATGATGAGCCATTATCATATAGTGGAGCTATATACCAAGAAAACCAAAATTTTTCATTTACATAGTCATATTCCATTGTTGAAATTTCAGCCCAATTACTATGATGTCTATCACTATTTCCAATCAAACAATCAAATACTATCATTTGCAAAATTTCATTAATTTCTTCTGGAATTTTCAGACTATTTTGTATCATTTGAACAGAATAAGCCTTTCCAGTTTTATCATCCTTTAGTTTATCCTTATTATAAAATGGATACTTAGCTTGTATTAATTCTACTCCTTCTGTTAAGGATGTAGTTATTCTATCTATCATGTTATAACTCATTGAGCCAATTCTTCCGTTTATATGTTCCAATATCTACTTTTGCACATCGTACACCTATTAATTTTCCAATTTCAGTTGCAAGTTTTTCTGCCCAATATTCTCCTGTTATTGTTCCATCACTTTTAACTTTTGGAAATTTAAAAATGCCTTTTTCTTTAGTCTCTGGATTAATAAGCCATATTTTTTCACTTGCACCACTACCAAACTTTCCAGATTCAATATCTTCTATCCAGTTGTCAAAGTTTTTAATTTCAATCATTTAATTCCTCCAATCTATTTATTCTTCGCTCTACTTTTATATACATTCGCTTGATTTCTGCATTGTGGACTACAATATTCTGCTTTTAAATTTTGGAAGTATTAAAATTTTCTATGTAATTATCATATTTCCGCTTTGTATAAGCATTTTCTACATCTCTTCCTATAAGTAGTATATCTACTAATATATAGTTTTTATCGATAATAGTCAAGTTTTGTTTGGAAACTTTACCTAAAAGCCCTTAGAAAAAAAGAAAATGAAGACAGCAGTTCTTCATCTTCAAATAATATTCGAGTTATGGTGCCCAAGGCGGGACTCGAACCCGCATGGTTTCCCGCACGATTTTGAGTCGTGTGCGTCTACCAATTCCGCCACTCGGGCATATTTTCTTTTAAGTATCTTACCATATTCTAGAGAGCTAGTCAAGGCTAGCTCTCTTTATTTTTTAGTTTTCTTTTAAAATTTCTGCTTTGAAAGATATTCCTTCTAGTTGTTGTAAGTTTAGAATGTCTAATATGGTAGCTGAAATGTCTGCAAAAGTGGAACGTACTTTTAAATCCACATTTGGTTTAATTTGTTCTCCATATACTAAAATTGGTACATATTCACGGTCATGGTCTGTTGATGGGGTTGATGGGTCGTTTCCATGGTCTGCAGTAATGATTAGCATATCGGTTGGTTTTAAACAATTCATAATTTCTGGTAATTTGCTATCAAAATATTCTAATGCCTCCCTATAACCTTCTATATTATTTCGATGTCCATATAACATATCAAAATCTACTAAATTTGTATAAATTAGTCCAGTAGTATCTTTTTTTATTTCTTCTATTGTCTTTTCAATTCCATCCGCATTTCCATTGGTATGTATCATTTTTGTCATGCCTCTTCCAGAAAATAAATCTTGTATTTTACCAATAGCAATCACATCTTTCCCATTTTCTTTTATGACATCTAGCATTGTTGTTCCAAAGGTTTCTGACTCAAAATCTTTTCTATGATACGTTCTTGTGAAATTTTCTTTATTGTCTCCTACAAATGGTCTTGCAATAACCGTTCCTACATTATATTCTGGTTTATTTAATATTTTTCTTGCTATTTTACAGATTTCATATAATTTTGAAACCGGAATCACTTCTTCATGTGCTGCAATTTGAAATACACTATCTGCTGATGTATACACAATTGGATAGCCTGTTTTCATATGTTCTTCACCAAAACGTTTCAATATTTCCGTTCCTGACCCCACTTCATTACAAAGAACTCCCTTTACTCCTGTTTTGGTAATAAACTCTTCTATTAATTCCTTTGGGAATGCATTTGGATATGTTTTAAACCCATTTCTTAAAATAAATCCAGACATTTCCCAATGACCTACTGGGCTATTCTTTCCGAACTGCTTGTTCTCTTGCCTTTCCAGATGCTCCTATTGGCTTTTCTTCTTTTTCTTCTTTCACATCAATTTCTTGAATATTATATAAACCTATTTTCTTCATGTTTGGCAGGTTTAAATTTGTATTATTGTAAATTCCTCTTAAGGTATTAGCTCCTTCATCTCCATACTCTTTTGCATCTGGTAGTTCCCCTACTCCAAAACTATCTAAAACAATTACAATTGCTCTATTAATCATTTTCATCCCTCCTTCTTACTTCATATTCATACACATTCACCTTTGTTGTCGTTACCTTCCATTCTTCCTCTACTTTTACAAATCGGAAATCGTCTTTTTTCTTTAATTCCAACTCGTAATCTTTTACATTGACAAGACATTTTGACCCTAAGTTCATTCCTAATGGCAAAGTTTTATTATGATTATCATAATAGATACCATTTGTAAAATACAAAACTGGCATTTTTTCTTTTATATTTAATCGATAAATTTGAATTTCCTTTTTCTCTTCTTCCTTTTTTATTGCCTCTTCTAATTTCATTGAAAAGACTTTCATTGATGTTTTTTCTATTTCTTCTTCTAACGCACAATAAACTGGAATGGATACTGGAGACAAACTTTTTCTAAGGGTTTCTTCTATTTCTTTTAAAATTTTTAACATTTTATCTTTGTATTCTTCTAATGATAAATTTTTAGTAACATCTAGAATTTTTAGTTTGTCTTTTTTGACCTCACGATGCTTTTTCCCTCCTAGTAACTGTACTTTAGTAGAATTCCCCGCTACATTGCCAAACAAATCAAAATTTTCTTGGTTAAATAAAATCCTTTCTTTTTCTGCTTCTTTTTTTAGTTTCTGTAAGCTTTCTTCCCATTGGGTTTCTTCTTTATATTGAAAAGCCGATAAAAGCTCTGTACTTGCAATGAAAATAGCATCTGTTTGTTCCTTTGTTAAGTATTTTCTTTGGTTTTTATCGATTAAAGTTGCAATTTCTTCATAATCTTCTTTGTAGTCAAATACCTTCTCTAATTTCTTTTCCCTTGATAGATTCTCTGTTGGTGCTTCTAGCCTTGCTTTCTCATCTTTATTTGCAAATCGCCAAAATTCAAATATACTTTTTTCATGTTCATCAATTTCTGCTAAATACAAACTCGCATTTTCTATTTTTTTGGTTAATGACTCATGCTTTCTTCTTTGTGCCTCTAAGTCTTGTCCCATCTTCTTCGTTATTTGTAAAATTTCGTCTTGCTTTTTACAAATTTGAAGAATATCTTCAATGGTATAATATTCTTTTTGGGTAAAGGTTATTGTTTCTTTTTTTCCTTCGTCTTGTTCCTTATTTTCTTTTACTACTATTTCTTGTTTTTCTTCTTTTGATTGCTTTTTTAGTTTTTTTGCTTTAAAGAAATATTTAACTTTTCCCAAAAATGTCTTTCTACACTCTAAGTATGTTGCAATTAATCGTTCTTTTGCTAAATATTCTTGCTCTTTTATGTAATTTTCTTGTTTTATCTGTTTTAATTGTGTTTGCAAATTTTCTTGTCTTCCTTGTAATTCCTCTATTGTTTTTTTCGATGTATCATATTCTTTTACCAATAACTCCATCAGTTTATCATAGGTAATTTTCTTTTTTTGATATTCAAATTCTAGTCCCCCATGTGCATTAATCTTTGTTGCAAACTGATAGTAGTGTGGAAGCTCGGTTTCTAAAATAAACAATGCTTTTATTAGTTTATAAAATTTCTCTGCCTCTTCTTTTGTTTTAAGATTGATTTTATAGTCACTTTCCATTCCATCATAAACCACTACTTTTCCTACAATCTGTAGGCTTATGTTTTTATCTTTATCATAAACTTCGTAGGTAGTTACCCAATTTTGGGTAAGCTTCCACATGTACTTTTCTAACTCCTCCATTTGTGATTTTTTCAAATACTGACCTGAATAGTCTTCATGTGAAATGGGAGTAAAAATCCATTCTTCCTTTTTTGTTTTTTTTATTTCAATTTGTTTTTTCAATAAGTAGAAAAAAGCACTATAGTCCAAGTCCTCTGTTGGAACTAGCATAAAATAGGTATCTGTTGTATCGGAATAATAAATTTGCCATAAATAATTTCTTTGATACTTTACTAAAAACGGTAGTTTCTTTTGCAATTTCTTTTGTTCTTGTGAAATTTCTTCTATTTTACTAATTTCTACTTCATTTAACATTTTTAAAAATGTCGTATATTTTATAATATTTTCTTCTGATTTTGCATCCAAATACGAAGAAATAAAATCTGCTTTCGAATATTTTTCGATAATGGTATTTAATCGGTTACAAGGTGTTAGTAATATTTGAATTTTTGAGACTGGTATATACCCATAAACTTTATAATTGCTTTCTTCCACTGTTTTTCGTGGTTTATATTCAAATGTTTCCTTTTTCTTTAAAAAGCTTGGTATTTTTGCCAAATCTAAACCAATATATTCTAATTTTTCGGCAATCTTATTTTCATTTGTACTGTTTGGCATATATTCCTCCTATATTTTTCTTTCTTTCAAAAGTATATCACAAAAAAATGATTCCTTCAATTTGAAAGAATCACTTTTTCTATTTTATTCATTATTTTGTAACAACTCCATTATATTTTCTTCGCATTTCCTTATTTTCTCATGATGTAATGCTAAAACCGCATCTTGTTTTTTGTTCTTTTCATAATTTACGTTTTCTCTTAATGCTAAGTTTCGTATTTGTCGTATTTGATTATTGCTAATTCTTGTCGTTGTTTTAATAATAATTTCCGTATTATCAAATGTCTTTTGTCATTTTCTTAATTACTTCTGTATTGTATTCTACTTTATTATTTACCATTTCCACTTCATTTTTTACTACCCTCCTTCTAAATGGATTTTTCCCTTGTGAATAAGTATACTAAATTACAAAAAGAAAATCAATTCTTTTTTGACAAAAAGTTTGATTTTCTTTCGACAATTTTCGCTACTTTTCACAATTTATTTTACGTAATTTTTAATTTCTTCTTTTACATTTTCAATAAATGTTGAAACTTTTACAGCTCCTACATCTCCGTCTTTTCTCGAGCGAACTCCTACAGTTTCTTCCTCCATTTCCTTTTGTCCCACTACTAGCATATATGGTATTTTTTCTAATTGTGCCTCACGAATTTTATATCCGATTTTCTCATTTCTATCATCCAATTCCACACGAATTCCTTCCTTTTGCAATTGTTTTTGAACTGTTTTGGCATATTCCATATGTGCATCTGTTATTGGCAATATTTTTACTTGTACTGGTGCAAGCCATATTGGAAAAGCACCTTTGGTTTCTTCAATTAAGAAAGATAAGAATCGATCAAATGTACCAAGAATGGCTCTATGAATAACAACTGGGGTATGTTCTTTTCCATCTTCTCCTATATAGGAAAGTTCGAATCTTCGTGGTAATAAGAAATCTAGCTGACAGGTTGAAATTGTTACATCATGTCCTAGTGCTGTTTTTATTTGTACATCTAATTTTGGTCCATAGAATGCGGCTTCTCCTTCTGCTTCGTAAAAATTAAGATTTGCTTCTTTTAAAATTTCGCGTAGTTGTCCTTCTGCTGTATCCCACATTTCATCATCATCAAAATATTTTTCTTTATCCTTCTTATCTCTTAAGGATAAACGAAAAGCATATTCCGTAAATCCAAAATCTTCATATACAGAAAGAATTAAATCCACTACTCGTTTAAATTCTTCCTTAATTTGGTCTGGTCTTACAAATAAATGAGCATCGTTTTGACACATTTGGCGAACTCTCTCTAGTCCACATACATTACCACTTGCTTCATAACGAAAATCTGGTGCCAATTCACCAATTCGAATTGGTAAATCGCGGTATGAATGCATTTTATTTTTATAAATTAGCATATGATGTGGGCAATTCATAGGACGTAATACCATTTCCTCATTTTCCATTTTCATTGGAGGAAACATGTCTTCTTTGTAGTGGTCCCAATGTCCACTGGTTTTATATAATTCTACATTTGCAAGAGATGGTGTATATACATGGTTATATCCCATTTGTATTTCTTTGTCTTGTATATAGCGTTCTAGAATTCTTCTAACGGTTGCACCTTTTGGTAAATACATTGGTAAGCCAGAACCAACTAAACTATGAGTCATAAATAATTCTAGTTCTTTTCCTAGTTTTCTATGGTCTCTTTGTTTTGCCTCTTCTAATAATTGCATATGTTCTTCTAAGCTACTTGCTTTTGGGAACGAAATCGCATAAATTCTTTGTAACATCTTATTTTTTTCATTTCCTCTCCAATAAGCACTAGAAGATGTTAAAATTTTAACTGCCTTTATTTTTCCTGTGCTCATAACATGAGGTCCTGCACAAAGGTCCGTAAATTCCCCTTGTTTGTAAAATGAAATTTCTTCTCCTTCTGGTAAGTCTTGTATTAACTCCACTTTGTATGGCTCGTCTTGTTCGTTCATAAATTTAATTGCTTCTTCTCTTGGTAAAGAAAATTTTTCTATTGGCAAATCTTCTTTGATAATTTTTTTCATTTCTTCTTCAATTTTAACTTTATCCTCATCCGTAAATGGTGTTTCTACATCAAAATCATAATAAAAACCTTCATCGATTGCTGGTCCAATAGCAAGTTTCACATTAGGAAATAATCTTTTTACAGCTTGTGCCATAATATGAGATGTTGTATGCCAATATGCCTTTTTTCCATTTAAATCACTATCAAATGTTAAAATATTTATACTCGCATCTTCTTGTAACACAAATCTTAAGTCTTTTATCTTCCCATTCACTTCTGCTACGGTTGCTACTCTGGCTAGCCCTTCACTAATACTTTTGGCAAGTTCTAATACCGAAATTCCTGACTCTACTTCTTTTTTCGAGCCATCCTTTAATGTGATTGTAATCATACAAATTCCTCCTTTTTTCCTAACAAAAACACCCCTAGGTATTTTTGTTCCTTATACCTAGGGGTGCATATTACACGGTTCCACCCTATTTTTTACTTCATTTTGGATGATAACGGAATCACCGTCTAGTTTTTTTCTAGAAACAATGAGGTAGTTTTTCAAAATTGTTTTCTTGTCATTTGCTTTCAGCCTAAGGCTAATGACTCTCTAAAAGAAACCTTATTTTTACTTTGTCTCATTTTTGTTTTTGACTATCTACATTATTATCATATACTCTTTTTTCTTATTTGTCAATCCGTTTCATGCTAATCTTTTATTGTATTACATTTTTCATGTTGGTAATTGTGTTTGATTCTACTGCATTTGGGTCAATTTGTGTTAGACCATTTGCATCTTCTTGTTCTTGTGTTTCTTTTGCAACTTGCATTTGTTGTTCATAAATTTTCTTTAGCTGCACTTTAATTGAATTTACCAATTGTTTAATATTTTCTGGTGTTCGGTTGTTAAACACCGCATAATTATTTTGATTTAAGTCTTGTAATGCAACACTTGTAGCTGGTCTTGTATTTGAATTTGCTCTTATTGTAAAATATGTAATATCCGAATCGCTAATAATAACAATGATATTATTATTAATGCCTTCTTGTAATGTATTAGGTTCGGTCTTATTTTGAATAGATACTTTTATGTTTGAGTCACCTACTTTTCCTCCAATAATTGCTATTACATTATTTTGATTTCCAGATACTTGTTTTGCAATTTCAATACTTTTTATGGTAATTACTGTTGGTGGTTCTGCTTGTGTAGCAGGTCTTTCCGTTGCACTTCCTTCAATTACTTGGTATCCATCTTCTGTAAAAGTAACTCCTGGATCTTCTTCTGGATTTGAACCTCCTACTTCAAATTGATAGTTAAAAGAAATCATGGTTCGAATCGATTCATTTTCTCTTTCATAATCAAATGTATAATACTCTACATTGTTTTTTTCAATATGAGTTCTTACAATTTTCCCATTTGCCTCATATACTTCAATCGTAATTCCAGAAGCAAATTGCATTGTTCTTAGTTGTTCCACTTGATTTTGTATTTCTTGTTTGATTGTTTCAGCTGTTATATCTGTTTGTGAATCTACTAATATGATTTTTTGTAATAGTAAATTAATTGCTGTTTCATTTTGTGCAATTTCGTTTAATATCGCAATCACCATATTTTTATACTCTTGTTGGTTTAAGGTAACCCCATAGCAATTTGCATTTACCTGTTTGGTATCAATTTCAATCTCTACTCTACGATTATGATAAAACTTATCTTTTGAAATTTGTGCATTCGCAACTCTTACCAATAACTCTTGTAATTCTTCTTTTTCCGTTTGACTTAAACTTAATAAATCTGTTATTAAAACTCCCTCAATTCGATTTGGTATTTTAGACACATCTTCCATTCCTAATTTTGTAGCTAATTGTTTTAAATTATTATTTTCAATTCCTAAGAAAATATTAAAAACTGGTGCAGATGTAATTGCATTAGTCCCGTTCATAACATGTATGTCACCATCGTGTACATATTGTGCTTTAAATAATTCTTTTGTTAAATATTTTATTTTTGCTTCGCTAGTATCTTTGCTATTTTCTGGATCTGCATTTTTGGTATAAGCTATGCTAAAGTTTCTTGGTGGTGTTGTTTGGTTTGCAATTTCTGGATTACTTGATACTAAATCAAAACTAATATCTGAATTTACTGTATATGGTGCACTTTTTAGTGCTCTCATTGTATTCTCGTTTGGATCTTGTAAGTATTGTTCTAATACTTCTAGATTTCCTGCAAAATATTTAAAAAATAATTCTTGGTCACTTTTAAAAAAATCTGTTGTTAGGTATAAAACCATTCCAATTACAATGACCATTAAAATAAGTGTAATCGTTCCTGTTATCATAAGTGTTTTTTTCTTGTTTTTTCCCATAATTCCTTCTCCTTTACTTTCCCATTCTCTGAACTCTTGCTTCATACATCACGATGCCTGCTGAAACAGAGGCATTAAGCGAGGTTATTTTCCCTAACATTGGAATTTTTGTTAAGAAATCACAATTTTCTTTAGTAAGTCTACTCATTCCATTTCCTTCGCTTCCAATGACAATGGCAATTGGTCCTGTCAAATCTTGACGATAGTAATATTCCTCTGCCTCCATATCTGTCCCACAAATCCATATGCCTTCTTCTTTCAAAATATGCATAGTTTCCACAAGATTATTGACTCTTGCAATTTTCATATGCTCTACTGCACCTGCTGAAACCTTTGCAACAGTACTATTGACGGATGCTGCTCGTCTTTTTGGAATAATAATGCCATGTACTCCCGCAGTTTCAGCAGTTCGAATAATAGAACCTAGGTTATGTGGATCTTCAATTCCATCTAGCAAGATAATAAATGGGTCTTCATTTTTTTCTTTTGCCACTGCTATTATATCATAAACTTCACAATAGTCAAATGGGGGAATAATTGCAATAATTCCTTGTGCATTCGGTGTTTGACACATACTTTTAAATTTTTTCTTGTCAATTTCCGAAATGATTATTTTTCTTTCCTTTGCTTTTTTCAATATTTTATTAATTGAACCTTGCTTTTCCCCTTTTTCAACATAAATTTTATTAATATCTTTTCCAGACTCCAATAACTCTAAAACCGCATTTCTACCCTCTACTTGGTCTTGGTATGGTTCTTTTCCGCCTTTATCCTCTTTCATCTTTAACCTTCTCCTTTATAGAATATATACTCTAGTGCTTTTGCTACTCCATTATTGTTGTTTGTATCTGTTATATAATCTGCCTTTGATTTTACATACTCGTTTGCATTTCCCATTACAACTTTATACCCTGCAATTTCAAACATTGGTATATCGTTTCCACCGTCCCCAATAGCAATTACTTCTTCCTTATTTATTTTTAAATAGTCAATAAGAATTTTTATCGCATTTGCTTTTGTAGCACCTTTTTTCATGACATCGATATATTTACAAGTAAATGTTTTCCCATTATTAGTATGTATAAAATCGCATATTTCAGTAGTATTTAATGTATCTACCTTGTTTTCTATTTCATTTTTAAGTATTTTTAAGTTTTCTTCTTTTCCCATAGGTGTAATTAATGCAATATTTGAAATTTTATTATTTAAAACATAATCTTTCAAATTTTCTGCATAAGTAATATTTTGTACTTCTGCTGCTAACTTATCTTCTATTACAGGTCCTTGCCATGTTTGTATTAATCCTATTAAATTATATTTTTTATACGTATCTATTGTTGTTAGTACTTCTTCTTGTGTTAAATATTTTTTTACTATATATTCATCTTTTACATTATTTTTAATAACTGCACCATTGGAAGCAATTATATATTGATTAATTCCCTCTCCAATAATATCCGTAATATAGGTTATATCATTAATATTTTTTCCTGTTGTAATTACAAAAATAACATTCTTTTCTTTATGTATTTTATTAATCATTTCAACATTTTCTTTTGACACATTTTTATGATCATCTAACAATGTTCCATCTAAATCTATCATTACTATTTTATACATATTTTTTCCCTTCTTAAAAAAATTACTTTTTCAAACTTTACTAAAAACAAATCATATTTGGATTTACTTTTTTCAACTTGACAATGTGATTGTTCTCTTGTTATAATTCACATATTAAATTATCTTTTTTCATTTTCAAATTTGCTTAAGGAGGATTACACTATGGAGTTTATGAAAATGTTTTTGAAAAAATGGTGGAGAAAGAAATACAACTATTTTAAAGGGAAAGCTGATTTCTATTATGCTCGGTACCAAGAAGAAGAAAAAAAGGAAACAACCTTCTCTTCTACCACATATGTTATTGACGGTAAAGAAGAAACTGTTACTGATTATACCGAGCACGTCCCTTTCTTTTTGAGTGCTAACGAGAAAACTTTAAAAAGTTTGTACTATGACAATTATTTGTCTTTCTCGCGTAAGGCAACCAAATATTATAATCTCTGCTGTTAGGTTCCCAAAATCGGGAACCTTATTTATTTGCAAATAGTTTATTCCTCGTCTAATTTTAACACTGATAAAAACGCTTCTTGTGGGATGTCTACGTTTCCAATTTGTCGCATTTTCTTTTTTCCTTTTTTTTGTTTTTCTAATAGTTTTTTCTTTCTTGTAATGTCTCCCCCATAGCATTTGGCAAGTACGTCTTTTCGCATTGCAGAGATGGTTTCTCTTGCAATGATTTGTCCTCCGATGACTGCTTGAATCGGAATGGCAAATAATTGTCTTGGGATAACGGTTTTTAGTTTTTCTACCATTTTTTTACCTCTTACATAGCTTGAGTCTTTGTGTACAATGAAAGATAGTGCATCAACTCCTTCTCCATTTACTCGAATGTCTAGTTTCACAAGTTCTGCTCTTTTGTATTCTTTAAATTCGTAGTCAAAAGAAGCATATCCTTTGGTTTTCGATTTTAGTTGGTCGAAGAAGTCATAAATGATTTCATTTAGTGGTAACTCGTAGATTAGTGTTACTCTTGTGGTGTCTAAATATTTCATATCCACATAAACACCTCTTCTATTTTGACATATTTCCATGATGTTCCCCACATATTCTTTTGGTGTTAAAATTTCTGCTTTTACAATTGGTTCTTCCATATAACTAATTTCTTGCGGTGCTGGTAAGTCTGCTGGATTGTATAATTCTTCCATAGTGCCATCGGTTTTGTAAACTTTATAAATAACCGATGGTGAGGTGGTAATTAAACTTAAATCGAACTCTCTATCTAATCTTTCTTCTATAATTTCTAAGTGAAGTAGCCCTAAAAACCCACAACGAAAACCAAAACCAAGTGCTGTGGACGTTTCTGGCTCATATTGAAGGGCAGCATCATTTAATTTTAATTTTTCTAATGCGACTTTTAAATTTTCGTAATCACTTCCATCTACTGGATATAATCCACAATATACCATTGGATTTACTTTTTTATAGCCTTGTAAGGCTTGTCCTGCAGGTCTATTATTTAAGGTAATGGTATCTCCTACATGAATATCGGATAAATTTTTAATGCTTGCTGCAATATATCCGCACTTCTCCTGCTAATAACTGTTTGGCAGATACATACGTACCTGGCTCAAAATAGCCAAGTTCTGTTACCGTAAATACTTTTCCTGCTGCCATTAACCTTATTTCATCTCCTACTTTTACGCTCCCATCAACCACACGTACATAAGCAATAGCACCTTTGTAATTATCGTAAAAGGAATCGAAAATAAGACACTTTAATTCTGCCTCTTCGTTTCCTGAAGGTGCAGGAATATCGGTTACAATTCTTTCTAACACTTCTTCCACATTTAACCCCGATTTTGCCGAAATACAAGGTGCATCCATGGCAGGAATTCCAATAATATCTTCTATTTCCTGTTTTACTTCCTCTGGTCTTGCATTTGGTAAGTCAATTTTATTAATGACTGGTAAAATTTCCAAATTATTATCCAATGCTAAATATACATTAGCAAGTGTTTGTGCCTCAACTCCTTGGCTAGAATCCACCACCAAAATAGCCCCATCACAGGCAGCAAGACTCCTAGAAACTTCATAATTAAAATCCACATGCCCTGGAGTATCAATTAAATTAAACGTATACTCTTGTCCATCTTTTGCTCGGTATGCCATTCGAACCGCTTGTGACTTAATCGTAATTCCTCTTTCTTTTTCTAGTTCCATGTTATCTAACACTTGGCTTTCCATTTCACGCTCTGAAAGCACCCCTGTCATTTCAATTAGTCTGTCTGCTAGTGTTGATTTACCATGGTCTATATGTGCAATAATACTAAAATTTCGAATTCTACTTTGTCTATCACTCATAACGTTATTATTCCTCCCATTTTTCATGTAGGTATTTTATCATATTATTCTAAAAAGTACAATTATTTCTTGTATGATTTGCTATGATATGATAAAATATAAAGTGAACAGCTAATAGCTCTATAATAAAATGCAGGAGGTTTATACAAAATGAGTAACACAATTACTTTTGATGGTTCCAACTATCCCCTTTGTGATGGGGAATTAAGCAAGCTTACACGGAGCCTCGCAAAAAAACACGCTAATGACAAAAAATTCTCCATTAATGTAATGGGGATTTCAAAAGAAGATGCCATTCAATTCGGTCTTCTTCATTCTTTAAGTCGTCAAGCTTTGTTTGTTCCCATTAGGGATGATAACCAACAAATTATTGGTTGGACTTTACAATTTGTAAAATATTCTGCGTAATAGTAAAAGCTTCGGTCTTATTTTATAGGATTGAAGCTTTTACTGTTATATTAATTTTTCCAATTCCCTTATCTTATCTCGAATTTCTGCTGCTTTTTCAAATTCCATATTACTTGCATGGCTTAACATTTCATCTGTTAATTTATTAATAATATCTTTTATATCGTCCTCTTTCTTAATTTCATATTCCGAACTAATATCTTCTACTATGGTCGCCTTTATCGTATCTCTTACTGATTTTTTAATTGTTTTTGGTGTAATACCATGAACCCTATTATATTCACTTTGTATTTTTCTTCTACGATTGGTCTCTGTAATGGCTTTTTCCATGGATTCGGTTAACTCATCTGCATACATAATAACCTTTCCTTCGGTATTTCTTGCTGCACGTCCAATGGTCTGAATTAAAGAACGCTCTGAACGTAAAAACCCTTCCTTATCCGCATCTAAAATAGCCACTAAGGAAACTTCTGGTATATCTAAACCTTCTCTTAATAGGTTTATTCCTACTAATACGTCAAATTCGCCAATACGTAAATCACGTATAATTTCCATTCTTTCTAAAGCTTGTATATCGGAATGCATGTATTTTACTTTGATTTCCAAACTTGCTAGGTAACTTGTTAAATCTTCTGCCATTTTTTTGGTTAATGTGGTAACTAAAATTCTTTCCTTTTTTTCTACTCTTTTACGAATTTGTGCAATCAAATCATCTACTTGGTTTTCTACTGGTCGTACTTCAATTTCTGGGTCAAGTAATCCTGTTGGACGTATAATTTGTTCTACGATGTTATCTCCAGAATGTTCTTTTTCGTAATCTGCTGGTGTAGCACTAACAAAAATCACTTGATGAATTTTATTTTCAAATTCATCAAATTGTAGCGGTCTGTTATCTAGTGCAGAAGGAAGCCTAAAACCATACTGTACAAGAGATTCTTTTCTTGCTCTATCTCCATTATACATTCCTCTTACTTGAGGAATGGTTGCATGCGATTCATCTACTAATAGTAAAAAGTCTTTTGGCAAATAATCTAATAATGTAAAAGGTGCACTTCCTGGCTCTCTTCCACTAATATGCCTTGAATAATTTTCAATTCCTTGGCAAAACCCAGTTTCTTTCATCATTTCCATATCGAAATTTGTTCTTTCTTCAATCCTTTGTGCTTCAATTAACTTATTATTTTCTTTAAAATATTTAATTCTCTCTTCTAACTCCTCTTCAATTGTATGAATTGCTCGTTCCATTTTATCGCTTGATGTAACATAGTGGGAATTAGGGAAAATCATAATATGATTTCTCGTTCCAATCACTTTCCCCGTTAATGGATTAATTTCCGATATTTTCTCAATCTCATCTCCCCACAATTCTACACGAATTGCCTTTTCATTTTCATCGGATGGATAAATCTCTATAATATCCCCTTTGGCACGAAAGGTTCCCCTTTTAAAATCCATTTCATTTCTTGTATATTGCATGGTAATTAGTTTTCTTAAAATCTCGTCTCTTGTTTTCTTCATACCTGGGCGAAGGGAAATAATCATGTTTTCATAATCGATTGGATCTCCTAATCCATAAATACAAGAAACCGAAGATACGATAATAACATCCTTTCTTTCAAACAACGCAGCTGTTGCCGAATGACGAAGTTTATCAATTTCGTCATTAATGGAAGAATCTTTTTCAATATAGGTATCGGAAGATGCAATATACGCTTCTGGTTGGTAGTAATCATAATAAGAAACAAAGTACTCCACACTATTGCCGAGGGAAAAACTCTTTGAATTCACTATAAAGTTGTCCTGCTAATGTCTTATTGTGTGCTAAAACGAGTGTTGGTTTTTGTACTTTTTGTATAATATTTGCCATTGTGAAAGTTTTTCCGTGAGCCTGTAACCCCT
>CAOKNG010000029.1 GCA_948470025.1 uncultured Clostridium sp.
GTTTAGTCTTTCAAAACAGTATTCGTCTGTTTCTAATTCTGGTCCATCTACTACGTCATATCCCATGGATACAAATAAGTCTTCTAATTCTTCAATAATACGGTTTACAGGGTGTTTGCTTCCCCTATGTACTTTTGAAGAAGGAAGGGTAATATCAATCGTTTCTTGTTCTAATTTTTGTTTTAACTTCTCTTCTTCTAATTCTTTTGCCTTGGTATGCATAAAACTTTCCAACTCATCTCGCACCTTATTTACCAATTCTCCAATTACTGGTCTTTCTTCCGGTGTTAATGCTCCCATACCTCTTAATACTACGGTTAATTCACCTTTTTTCCCTAAATATTTCACACGCACTCCATCTAAGCCTTGCAAATCCTCCGCCTTTCCAATTTCTTCTTTTGCCAATACTCTAATTTTTTCAATTTGTTCTTTCATGACTATCTTCCTTTCCTTTCTATTTGTTTAATCGTGTCATATACTTCATGCCACGTTTTTACCTTTATAATATTGTTGCCTTCACATTCTTTGTTATAGATTACATCAAATGTAATAACTGGTATGAATGAAGATATAGGCATAATATATTGTGGTTCATCATCTAACATAATCTCTATCTTGTTATCGATACATACTTGTTTTTTATCCATTGTTCCTACCACTAATTCATCATATTTTATCCCATTTTCTCTTAAAAATTTTTCTGTTATTTCATATGGCTTTTTAAAATATGGTTCTGTTCTTGCTGTTATAATATAAATATAATGCCCCTCTTCTTTTAATTTTGCAATGACTTCTTTTGCATTTTCTTTTACCTTTGCTTGCAATACAATTTCTTGTAAATACTTAATACAAAACTCATCATTTTCTTCTTTCGTCCAATCATATAAATTATAACTAGCAAACCCATTTTCTTTCATAGGAGATTTTCTTTTTATTACTTCATCATTATATTTTTGACAATATCTTTTTACAACTGGTACAGTGTCAGTTATAATATTATCTACATCAATTCCTATTCTCATTTCTTCTCCTTTCCATCAAAAAATCCATTTCTTCCTAATTGCACTAGGACGAAATGGATTCGTGGTACCACCTAAATTTATTAATTTTTAAAAATTAATCTCATTATAGTTATAACGTAAACTACCGTCTAGTCCTACTATTTGTTCAAACTAGAACCAAAAAAGTGAAATTTCAGTTAAGACTACGGATTTAGGCTCTCAGCTAATACCTAAATTCTCTTTTTCCCGAAACCAATCTAACTTACTTTGCTTTTTATATGGTTTTTCTATATGTGTATTATCTTACCACAAGTTATAAAAATATTCAAGCACTTTTGTGTTGAAAAATTTCCCCTTATGCAACTTTTTCTTTATAATTTACAATTGTTACTTCCGTTGCTAACTGTTTTAATTGATTTACAATTTTTTCAATATTTTCTGCTGTTTCATCGTCAAAATACTGTTCTCCACATTGTGTGCATACCTTTGCAGGAACTTCTTTAATAATAATAATTGTACTTTCTAAATCTACTACATAATTCACTTTCTTTTTCTCTAAATCACCTTTACACATAAAACAATTCATTACTCTTCCCCCCTTGTTTTCATATCTTCTTGCCATTTACTATTATCTGGATAGTATGCAGTTATCATATGTACTAACTCATCACTTACACCACATACTACATGTATTATTTCATTATCAGCATTATGTCCTAGTATTAAGCAACTTGGATATGGGTAGTCATCATCATAATACTCTATGATTTTCCCATTACTTATTGCCATTTTTACTTCTGATATTAGTATCTCTCTTTGATTTAATCTATTTAAACAATGCTTTGTCCAATTAACTTTTCTTTCTAGTATGTACTTTCTAATTACTTCTATGTTTAATAAATCTTTATTCACATTTCTTCCTCCTAGTTTATTTTAGCATAATCTTCTAAGCTTATGCAATCATTTTTTATTTTTTTCTTCCTTTATTGTAATTGTTTTTTTATACAAAACAAAAACCCCGCCTTAGCCGTCATTCTCAAGAGATTTTACGGACCTGTACTCATACAGGTGGGTGCCTACCTAAATACTCTTGGGTTTCTTACATAAATGCAAGCATACACGCCATATTTAGAGGTCAGCTCCCTTTCCGAAACTTGTAGGTTCTAAAATATCTTGCTTGTCGTACTACGCAGGGAATTTATATTCTTTTTACGGTTTTATTGTAACATAGCTTTTTACTCTTTTTCAAACATATCCTTTTGCCGATTTTATTCATTAACTCTATTCTAATCACTCTATTCTTATTTTATCTATTCTTCTCTATTTTATTCGCCTTATTTTAAAACTTGCATATGTTAAATTGTTTTGTTAGAATAAAAGTTAGTGTTGCAAAAAGACGCATTTGATATGCGTCTTTTTTGTATGGTTTCTATATTACAAACGATAACACAATTATCGCAATTCCTATTATAACACGATACACAGCAAAGCCTTTGAAGCTTCCTTTTTTTAAGTATTCTAGTAAGAATTTGATGACTACAATTCCTGTTATGAAGCTAGTTAATACTCCCATAAAGAAGGCTAGTGTAAATTCAAAATCTTTAATACTTACTAATACCGCTGCTAAGATGATTGGTGTTGATAATAGAAATGAATATTTGGCTGCACTTTCTCTGTCTAATTTTAATGCTCTTGCTACTGTCATGGTAATACCTGACCTTGAAGTTCCTGGAAAAGCGGCTGCAATGGCTTGTGCTATTCCAATGAAAAAGGATTGCTTGAAGGTCATATTTTCTAGGTTTACTTCTGATTTTGATTTTTTATCGACTACGTATAGAATAATACCTAAAACAATTAGTGCTACTGCAATTAGTATCATTTCAATACCAAATTTTTCACAAATTTGATCGGATACTTTATCTAATATTAAACTTAAAATTCCTGTTGGAATGGTTACAATTACTATGTACCAAAATAATTTTCCATCAGTTGATTTTTCTTTTTTTACAACTTGCTTGTATCCTCCTTTTATTAAGGATATCCAATCCTTAAAGAAAAATATTGTTATTGCAAGTAATGTTCCTAAATGTAGAGCTACATCAAAACTTTCTGGCATCTCCCAGTGAACTATCCATGGGATAATATTTAAATGAGCAGAACTTGAGATTGGTAATAGTTCTGTTAATCCTTGTACAATTCCTAAAATAATTGCTTGAAATACTGTCATATTTTTTACCTCTTTTCCTTCGTTTTATTGATTATCGATTTCTTTAAACATGTTTAATAATGTTTCTTTCATAAATTCTGCTGATGTTAATGGTGATACTTTTCCTGGAAGCGATAATGCCCAGTTAAATTTAATTCCTAATTCTTTGATGGCTTGCCTATCAACTCCTCCTGGGTTCGAGGCCAAGTCAATAATTAAAGCATCTTTTTTTACTTCTTGTAACATGTCTTTGGTTAATACAATATATGGAATTGTATTAATAATGATATCAAATCGGTTTAGGTTTTCTTTTAATTCGATTAAATTAATTGGTTCATATCCATATGCTTTAATCCATGCTAAATCGGTGGTTTTTCTTGCTTCACATGCTACTTTGGCTCCAATTCCATCTAGCATTTTGGATAATACTTTTCCAATTCGTCCAAAGCCTAGTACTAACACATTGTTTCCATGTAAATTTTTTGGGGTTTCGTTTATGGCAATTTGGATTGCGCCTTCTGCAGTAGAAATGGCATTTAATACTGCTAATTCTTCTCTTTTAATAATATCTAAAATGGTAATGTCTTTCTCTTCTGCCATTTGGTATACTTCTGGTTTTATGGAACCAGCAATAAACGTCTTTCCTCCTATTTGATTAATTAGTTCCTCTACTTGCACTTTTCCTTCACTAAAAGGGGTATTCACAAGTTGCCCATTACTAGATAATGGCAATGGTCCAAGTACAATGTCGGCATCTTTAATGCATTCTGCTATGGAAGTGGCATTTGTGTCTTTTATTTCTGTGGCTTTTTCTAGTGCATAGGTTTTTATGTGGTAATTTTCCTTTTGTAGCATTTCCACTAATTTTACGATTCGTAAATCTCCTCCCACAACGGCAATGTTTTTGATCATTCTTTCACATTCCTTTCCTATTTTTTATTATTTTATTCTGTTTTTGTTAGATTATTCTTGTTTATCGGATTGTTCTAAGAACCCCCAGTCGCCTATCGGCGACAGCCCCCTTAAGTAAAGGGGCCTTTTTTCTTCTTAAATTAGTCTTCTCTTTCTTTTTGTATTTTTACTTCTTTATTTTTTTCTTTCTTTATTTTTTGTTCATTATGGCTTAGCTTTCCTACTAGTTTTGTGGTTTCTTCTAAATGTTTTTTTGCCTTTTTCTCTTTATTACTGAAGGTTTGTTTTCTTGTTTCTACTTCTTCTAAATTTGGAAAATGTATGTATGGTTTAATTGGAATAAATAATGGTTCTGCTTCTGCTTTTTTATAAATATGTGCATCAATTTCAATGGCTACATTTAAGAATTTGATGGCATTTTCTTTATCCCCTCGAATGATATAGATTTTGGCTAGTTGATAATATGCTTCTGGTTCTAGTTCTTCACTTTCTAAACTTTTCATGAAGTATTTTTCTGCTTCTTCTAAGTCATTATAAATAAAGTTGATTTGAGCTAGGCTGTAATAAGAATTGTATAATAATGTATTAATGGCTGCTGCTTTTTCATAACATATTTTGGCATTTTGAAAGTCATTTAGCATGGTATAAACAATTCCCATATTATAGTATAATTCATAACTTGTTGGATTATATTTTAAAGCTTCATTATAGATATTGGCTGCTTCCTTATAACGTTCTTGTTCACAGTAAATATCACCCAAAAGTTCTGTTGCTTCTATCATTTCTGGTTTTTTATGTAATAATGTTTCTAGCATTTGGCTTGCTTCCTCTTTTTTCCCAAGTTCGTTTAGTAAAAAGGAAATACGGTAATAAGCGTGATAATCTTGCTTATTACAATCAATAACTTGTACATATTCATCAATTGCTTTTCTCATCCCACCTTCTTGTTCATAAATTTCGGCTAACATTTTATGCCCAATATAGCTTTGTGGATATTTGTTTACAAGCTTTGTTAAAAAGTTTTTGGCTTGTTTTGTATGATTAAAAAACAATGCCGTCTTTCCAAGAGCAATATAAATTAACTCTGAAAAATTAATGTTTTTCCATTCCATCCCAATAATAATAACGGGAAGAATAATGGATAAGATATAAATCAATATTCGAATTCCTATATGTAATTGTAAGCGAAAAATAATCTCAATGAAATTAATGGCAATTCCGAAGTGCTTGCATGCACAAAATTGCGACATAATTTGCATCATTTCGCCTAATCATTTTAAAAAACATAATAACAAATAAGGAAAAAGCGAGTATATTGAAAATAATTTTTTCCGCTAACATGATTTTCCCCTTTCTTTTTTCTACCACCTATTTTATGACATTTTTTCAAAAAAGTCCATAGTCTTATGGAATAAAATGCAACTTCATGCTATAATGTTCGTTAAGAATATAAATTGGGAGAAATTTGTTATGAAAATTGGATTTGATATTGATGATGTAATTACCGATACATCATCTTCTATGAAAGAATATGTTATGAAATATGATAAAAATGGTGAATTAAAAGCGAATATGGAAGATATTATGAGAGGCGATGCCTCTACTCCTTTTATTGAACAGTTTTTTATTAACCATTTTCTTTCGATTGCCAAACACGCCAAAGTAAAAGAGCACGCCTGTGAGGTAATAAAAGATTTATTTGATCATGGTAACGAAATTTATTTGATTACCGCTCGTGGAGAAGAAAGAAAAATTTTTCATGGTGCAGAAGCACTCACTTTGGCATATTTAAAAGAACATGCTATTTGCTATACTGATATTGTTTTTAATTGTACCGATAAGGCAAAGGTTTGCAAGGATTATGGTATTGATGTTATGATTGATGATTCGATTAAACACTGTGAAGCTGTAAGAAATATAGGTATTAGTAGTATTTTGTTTACTTCTGTTGTCAATGAATCTCTTCCTACTACTGTTACACGAGTAAGGGATTGGTGGGAATTAGAAAAAGAAATTTATAAGATTAAATTTACTTAATCACCTTTATCATATTTTTGCTACCTCTTGTTCGTAATTTTTTACCAAATCTGCCTTTCGTTAAAATAAGAGAAGCCTCTTACTTCTCTTATTTTGACTCATTTACTATTTTTTAACTTTTCCTTTTTCTTTGAACTTAATGCATTTTATACATGAGCGTTGTGCACTTTTTAAGACTTTAATTCTCGAACAATAGCATCTTTGGTTAAACCAAAACATTCTAGTAATTTTTCTGCTTTTCCAGATTTGCCGAAAGTATCTTTCATTCCCATTCTTGTTACTTTACATGGATATTCTTCCGAAAGCACTTCACATACTGCACTTCCTAAGCCGTTTATAATGCTATGGTCTTCTATGGTAATTAGTCGTTTGGTTTCTTTTGCACACTTTACAATTAATTCTCTATCAATTGGCTTAATGGTGTGAATATCAACTACACGAATGTGAATACCTTCTACTTCTAATTCCTTTCTTGCCATGATTGCTTCTGATACCATAAGTCCTGTTGCAAATATGGTGGCATCGGTTCCTTCTCCAATTTGAATGCCTTTTCCTAATTGGAAGGTTTGGTTTTTATCGTAAATGACTGGTGATTTCAAACGCCCTAGACGAACATAGACTGGTCCTTGTATTTTTAGTATTTCTTGGATTGCCCATTTAGTTTGGGTATCATCAGATACACTTAAGACTGTCATATTAGGTATCCCACGCATTAGTCCTATATCTTCTAGCATTTGATGAGTTGCTCCATCCTCTCCAACAGATATTCCTGCATGGGTTGCACAGATTTTTACATTTAATTTTGGGTAACAAATACTATTTCGAATTTGATCATAGGCTCTTCCTGCTGCAAATACAGCAAAAGTGCTAACAAATGGTATCATACCGCATGTTGCCATTCCGTGCTGCAGTTGCTAGCATGTCTTGTTCTGCAATCCCCATATCGAAGAAACGATTGGAATATTTCCTTTTAAATACGCTTGTTTTAGTTGCTTCTGCTAGGTCTGCATCTAGGACTACAATTTTGTCATTTTTTCCACCTAATATAGCTAATTGTTCTCCATAGCTTTCTCTTGTTGCGATTTTTAAATCTTGATTCATGATTATTTATCTCCTCTTTTTTATTATTTTTCTTACCCACATCGACCCATTTTGAATTTTATGCCTTGTTTGCGGGTCGATGCGGGCATCAACCTCTACGTTTTTTTATTCCCCCAATTCTTGCATGGCGGTTTTGTATTGTTCTTCGTTTGGTGCTTTTCCGTGCCAACCTACTTGATTTTCCATGAAGCTAACACCTTTTCCTTTGATAGTTTTTGCAATAATGGCGGTTGGTTTGCCTTTTGTGGTTTTGGCTTCGTTAAAGGCATTTATTAATTCTTGGACATTATGTCCATTTACATTTATAACATGAAATCCAAAACTTTCGAATTTTTTGTCAATTGGATATGAACTCATAACCTCTTCAATACTTCCATCGATTTGCAGATTATTGTTATCGACAATTACACATAGATTATCTAGTTTATAATGACTTGCACTCATTGCTGCTTCCCATATTTGTCCCTCTTCTATTTCTCCATCTCCTACTAAACAATACACTCTGTTGCCATCTTTGTTTAATTTCGAAGCCATTGCCATACCGTTTGCACATGATAAGCCTTGTCCTAAAGAACCTGTACTCATGTCCACACCTGGAATGTGTTTCATATCTGGATGTCCTTGTAGAACACTATCAAGTCCTCGAAAGGTTAATAATTTTTCCTTATCAAAATATCCTCTTTCAGCAAGTGTACTATAAAGTGCAGGAGAAGCATGTCCTTTGGATAATATAAAACGGTCTCTAGCTTGCGAATCTGGCTTTTTCGGGTCAATGTTCATTTGGTTAAAATACAATACCATTAAAATATCGGCACAGGAAAGAGACCCTCCTGGATGACCAGATTTTCCATGATACACCTCTTTCACAATGCCGATACGAATTTGATTTGAAATCTTTTCTAATTCTTTTACGTCTGTTACCTTCAAAAAAATCACTCCTATCTCATTTTTTCTTATCTTATCATAAAAGCCCTAAAAAAGGAAGTCTCTTATCAAAGACTTCCAAAATTTTTTAGTTTGTTTTGTTCATTGCAATAGTTTTTTGTCATTTCTAATATCGCTAATCCCTTTTTTATGTACTCATTCTTCATTGCATAACGCCATATTGTTCCTCTCAAATAATTTTCTATCATAATAAGAGAAATTCCTTTATCGATTCCAATATATTCTTTCGATACCCATAATACCCCTTTTTCCATATTATATCCATCTAAAAATCCATATTTTGACCACAATTTCGGATACTTTTGATAGATCTGTTCCATCATTTCAATTGACTCTTTTGGTGTAAATACAATTGATCCAATTGAGGCACATGGTGCAATAGTTCCATCATTTTCAATTTCCAAATCCACCAAGCATGGTTTTGCACCGTATGGCTTATATCCATCTGGACCAACACATGATGTTAACCCCCATGAATTTTCGCCATAGGTTTTAAATTTATTTTTATTTTGTATACAATATTCCCTATTCGCTTTCGTTGCTTTTACTGAATTTTCAAACCAATCTATTCCATCTTTATCTTGCAAATTTCGAAAGTCAATCCAAGCATGGGAAAATTGATAGGTAAATAAGGTTCCACAATAGGTATAAATAATATCCTTTATCCCTTGGTAATCTTGTTTTCTTTTTTCAAAATCATTATATATCGATGGATTTACTGGATGTGTTTTAGAAGCAATTGCTAAAACATATAGCATTAATTGTTCTCCATACATATCCCAACTGCCCCAGAAGCCCTTTTCTTTGGTATAACCCATATAAAATTGATTTTTCTCTTTATTTCGATACCATTCCCAATCAATTTGTTCATATAACGCTTCTGCTTTTTGTTTGATTTCTCCTCCAAAATATTCACCAATCGTTAATGCTCCACAAATAAAAATAGCGGTATCAATAATCGATAATTCACAATTCCATTCTCTTTTTGCAGTTCGCATGTTTACAAAATGATAATAAAATCCGTGAATCTTTTCTAACTGCTCTATAAAGGTATCTAATGTTTTATTGGCTCTGTCATATGCCTTTTCATAAGACATCCATTTATGTTCTACTCCAACAATAAGAGAGGCAAATCCATATCCAACCGAAGCAATGCTTGCAATTTCTTTATGGTATGGTGATTTATCTCGGATCAGTCCATATCCATTTGTTTCTTTATCTAAGTTAATTTCTTTGTTAAAAAATTGAAAACATCCTTTTAATTCTTTTTGTAACAGTTTTTTTCCTGTGCATTTACCAATTCTCAAAATAAATCACCCTCTTATTTTGATTATACTAAATTTTTCTTACTGCTTCAATGGAAGATTTTGCTAGTACATTTTATCTTTATAATAACGAAAAGCCTCAGGAATTGCATACTTTTTTATGATTTCTTTTTGTTTTACCCATTCAAATTTCGTATTCTTTTGTTTTACTTTTACTTTCCACCCTTTCATGTTCCATTCAATATGAGAAAAGATATGTTTTGCCTCTCCTAATTCCTTTATTTTGATAATCTTTAATCCCCATTCTTGCAACACTTGTTGTAATGTGTTTTGATGATTTTCTAGTACATTAGGAAATTCATACATACCTGCCAATAACCCCTTGTCTTCTCTTTTTCGAATCGCAATCCTATCTTCACATTCTAATACAAAAATCCATCGTTTTTCTTGTTTTCGTTTTGTCTTTTTTGTTCGTACTGGAATTTGACCAGTTAGCCCTTGTTTATATGCCACACATTGTGCTTGAAGTGGACATTTGCTACAAAGTGGCTCCCCATTTGGAATGCAAATTCTTTCTCCTAATTCCATTAGTCCTTCATTAAAGTTTCCTGCCTCAGTAGGCATAATCTCTTTTAATTCTTTTGTAATTTCTCTTTTGGTATCTAGAAGCAAAATATCTTTTGTACTTGCAATTATTCTAGAAATTACTCTTAATACATTTCCATCCACTGCTGGTACTTTTTCATTGTAAGCAATTGAGGCAATTGCTCCTGCTGTATATTCCCCAATTCCTGGCAACTTTACTAATTCTTCATAACATTTTGGCATACTTCCTTGATATTCTTCGCAAATTTTCATAGCTGCTTTTTTCAAGTTCTTCGCTCTTGAATAGTACCCAAGACCTTCCCATAATTTTAGTAACTTTTCCTCTTCTATTTTCGCTAATGCTTCTACTGTTGGAAGCTCCTTCATAAAACGTTCATAATACACTTTTACTGCCTCAATTCTTGTTTGTTGAAGCATAATTTCCGAAATCCAAATAGCATACGGATTTTTTTCCATTCGCCAAGGCAATATTCGCTTATTGGCTTTATACCAATGTACAATTGGTTTTACTATTTTTATTAATTCAACTTCTTCCATTTTATAACCTCTTTTAAAAGGACCAAAACGATGTCCCTACACTTTTTATTATATAAAGAAAAGGCTTTTTCAGCATTTTTGCCGATAGAGCCTCTTTCTTGATATGGCGGAGTGGTTTTACCCAAAAACGAACTCTCTAATTCTGATATATCTGGTACCTTAGTACAATTTTTATTTCCTAATGTAGATACAATAATCATTTCATTATCATATAAATATATTTTATCAATTAATGTATTAATTAATAGCTTTCTGTACTTTGTATCCGCCATATTTCCATCTTTCATACTTTTGAAAAAAAACGCAATTTCTTCGTATGTTATATTTACATGTTGCGAATTTTCAAGCTGTATTTCACTTTCAAGCTGTTTATGCTCTTCTTGCATTTTGTCTATTTCTTCAAATATAGCTCTTTTTACATTATCTAATTCACAAATTTTCAAGCTTTCAAATAGATTTTTAGTTTGTTTCTCATTGTCTGATAGTTTTCGTTGTAAAATCTTCATATTGTTGCTATTTTTCTCTTTCTCTGCACATTTTACAATTGAATTTGCTATTTTATCTATATTGCTATCTGTTAATATCTTTCTTGTTTCTTCTATTACCGTATCTTCCAAATAATCTTTTTGAACATTCTTTTTATTACATATCTTTTTTCTAATACCATTACAAGAATAATAATTATGTGTCTTTCCAGTTTTTGAAGTTCCACTAACCCCTACCATCATTTCTTTACAATGTCCACAAAATAGCTTTGTTGTTAATAGATATTCCGTTTTGGCTTTTGCTCTTGCTGGTGCATGCTTGTTTTGTTTTAGCATTTCTTGCACCGCATTAAAAGTTTGGTTATCTATTATTTGAGGAATACCATTCGGGATTTCTATGTTATTATATATGTATGTCCCTACATATTTCTTATTCAAAAGTATATTACGTATACTATTTTTATTGAATCGGTTACCTTGTGAAGTTTTTATATTTTTATTATTGAGATATTTTATAATATCTGCCATTATAATACCATTTTTATACATTTCAAAAATTTTCTTTACAATTTCGACCGTATCTTCATCAATTTGAAATTTTCTATTTTCGTCAATTTTAAAGCCTAGTGGAACATATCCTCCATTGAATAAACATTTTTCCGCACTAATTTTCAACCCACGTTTTACTTTTTGTGATAATTCTGCCGAATAGTATTCTGCCATTCCTTCCAAAACACTTTCCATAAGGATTCCAGATGCATCTTCCGAAATATTTTCTTTTGCTGAAAACACCCTCACGTCATTCTTTCTCAATTTATTTTTATAAGTTGCACTATCATATCTATTCCTTGCAAAACGGTCTAATTGATAAACTAAAACACCATTAAAATATTTTTTACTGCTATCCTCTATCATCTTTTTAAATTGTGGTCGATTATCATTAGTTCCAGTTAATGCTCTATCAATATATGTCCCAACTATTGTATATTTATTTCTTTTTGCATATTCTTCACATACAGCAATTTGCCCTTCGATTGATTGTTCTGTTTGTCCATGAGAACTGTATCTTGCATATATTACAACATTCATAAATTTCCCCATTTCTATTTTTATTCATTGAAAATAATCTTTAAATTTTCAAAAGATTTATTAGCTTTAAAGGAATGACTTTTGTGCCTTTATGGCACAAAGTCACTTTAAAGCTAATACTTTGAAATTTAATTGATTTCAATAATGACTCTTTCTACTTTTCCTAAAATAATAATATCTTTTACACTATATGTTAAAGGTTCAAAGTCTTTTGGATTTAAACTTGTTAATGTAATTGTATCTTTATTAAATAAAGCATATCGCACAATAAAATCTTCTTGTTTTTTTACTTTAATTGCTAATATATCTCCATTTTTATATTCATCTTCTATTTTCAAAGATATTTTTGCCCCTCCTGGTATCATAGGGGACATAGAACTGTCTTTTACTTGTAATGACATTGGCTCTGTCAAGCTAAGTTTTAAGCTATCATCATTTACAACCGATAATTCCATTCCACTATCTTTTATATTAATGTTGTTCGCTTTATTATCAATAAAAGATACTAAGAATTCCGAAATAGGTTCCTCGTTCATTTCTTTTTCTAATTCTTCTAGTACACTTTTATCTACTTTGTTAGAAAAAACATTCAATGCTGAAATTGTTGTCATATATCTTATTGAATTAAAGATTTCTTTCACTTCTTTTGGTGCTTTGTCAATATACCCCTCCAATACAAGAAGTCTTTCGTCTGCATTACATACATTTGCTATCACTCTTGACACTTCTTCTGATGGTGGTGGAATTTTATTATTCAATAATTTACTTATATAGGCTTTGTCTATCTTTTTCCCCTTTTTATTACATTCATCAATAATTTGTTTTGCATTATATCCACTATCTGCAACTATATTTCTTAGTAACCTACTATATGGCATTTTTATTCACCTCGTAATAAGTATAGCACGGATAAATTGACTTGTAAATACAACTTTATTGATTTTTTATAAAAACTTTTAAAAATCTATTGACATATCAAAATGTTGTGTTTATAATTCAATAAAGTTGATTTTTAATTCTTGCAAGAATATCAATTTTACGCTTTGCTCATTTTCAGTTTATTTCCTCGCTTTGCTTAGTTGCCTTACGTGCCTTTATTGGTTTGGTGTCAAGGTCACGAAGTGCCGAGCAACGCGAGGGAAACCTTTACTCCAAACCTAGAAAGGCATAAACTGCAAAATAGCAAAGAGGAAAATGTAGGGTTGTCTAGTAACACCCTACGATTGTCCGTAATCTCGGAATATTTTCTAATAAGGAGGTACTATGATAGATACTGTAAAAATAGTATGCATGATTAGTTTTGATATTTACAATTCTATAAAAACCCAGAGCATTATCAAAACATCATATCATAGTGCTACTGGCGAAATATTCTATACAATCATCAATGATAGTTTAGAAGGCTCATATAGTTCTAGCTTATCTGTAAGAGTTGGCGAAGGCTCAAAGTACAAGTTTATTAATATGTACTATATTGAAATAGAGGGTTCTTATCATAAATTAATAAGAGGATATAATAGTCATGATGGATTTTATAACATTATTTCTATTTCAAAAGAATTGATTTCTATGGTAGAAAAAACATACAAGGTTCATTTACCTAGTATAAAACATTGGTTTTTACAAAGGATTGATATTGCAATCTGTTTTGATTTGGAAAATCAAGAAAATGTCAAAACATATATTAATAATTTGAATTGTTGCAATTACCCCAGACGAAAACTAAAACACTACGAAGATGAAAGTATATATTTAACTGGTAGCACTACAACACTAAAAATTTATAACAAGCTACAAGAATTTAAAAAACATGATTTATCAAAATTTAGAGATACAGATTTTAATATTGTTACCTATTTTAATGAAATAAAGGGATTTGTAAGATTTGAATGTGAAATAAAGAAAAGGAAATTAAAAAAAGAGTTTAAAAAAGATTATATTAGAATTTATACAGTTAATTATGAAATGTTTAAAAAAATATGGTATGAGGAATTTAGTAAGTTTTTTAAATTATTGGAAACAGATTTAAAAATTGTTCAAGAACGCGAATTAGTATTTGACAGATTAAAAACTGTATATAAAAATATTAGGGCTAAAAATTTGTATAATTTTTATCTACTAATATTATTACAAGGATTTCACAATGTAAAAAGAAATACAAACAAGAGTTCTTTTTATCAGAATATATCAGACTTGAAGAAAGCTGGCATAGACTTTTCTCAAAAAATTAATATAGATACTACTGATTCCATAGTAAATTTCAATCCATTTGAAAGTAGCGAAATATTATAAACGCTTTCTTATATATTGGACAAAATAAAGAAATGGAATTAAGTTCGGAACAAGTTCAAACCATAAGTTCCTCTATATTAATTAGTGACATTAAAGCATATGTTAATAGCCATAAAAAAGAATATGAACAATTTTTAAGAGAATTTAGGACTAGCAATAAAAGCTAGTCCCTTTTCTTAGTATTATTTCTTCTTTTCAATCGTGATGATTAAATTATGCTTTCTTGCAATATCCAATAAAGTGCTGATATTATAGCCTCGTTTTCCAGTTTCAATTTTTTGTATGCTATCTCTACTTCTGTTTATACTTTCTGCAAAATCTTTTTGTGTTAACTCTGTCCATTCACGAATTATTCTTATGATATCTTTCGGTTCATAATTGTTTGCAATTATCTTCATACTACCACCCCTGCCAAATTATTCTATTGACAAGTATACAATGTGTCTGTATAATATGAGTAAAAATACGGACATATTGTCCGTCTGAAAAAAATAAAAGGAGGGGGAATAATATGTGTTCTAATAATATTAAACACTATCGAAAAGAAAAGGGATTACGTTTAACAGACCTATCTCTTATGACTGGCATATCTCTTGGTTATTTATGCCATTTAGAAAATGGTGGTAGAAGAAATCCTTCATATCAAATAATGAAGAAAATATCTTTATCACTTAACCAAGATATAACTACTATTTTCCCATAGAAAAGAGTGTTCTTTTGAACACTCTTTTCATATCTGCTTTATAAAGTTATCTTAAATGCAAACCCACCTACAAAGTAGACAAAGTTCGTATTAGTTTTATTTGGCGGAGTGAGTGGGATTCGAACCCACGGGCCGGTTTCCCGACTACTACAGTTCCAGTAAAATAAAAGGCACTCCTATATTTTACTATCTTATACTAAATCCGCTCATATTTCAAGATTTTTTTATATTTTTATCTTCTGAATATTTCTAAAATAATTTGTAATTTTCTATTTCTTTGGACAAGTTTTGGACAAGTGAAATAGAAAATTACAAATATTTATTTTTGCTTCTTCATATGTATCACCACAAAATAAACTAAACTTTATTAGCTCCTCTACTTTTCTTTTGCTAATTTTGCATTCATTCATAATCTCTTTTAAAATTTTTTCTTCCATTTACGGAACCTCCTTCATATTATATTGAAGGAATGTAGTACAATATCCATGTGAGTGTGGAATTACACTACATTTTGAGAGATGAGATAAACTGCCAGGGATATCTTGTCTCTCTTTCCTTCACTATATAAGAGTCATTTTTTACCCATTTCGTTACAAAAAAATGCAAACTTTTTTAATTTTTTTAGTTTAATATCATTTTTCTTGCTATT